>CAIVIS010000382.1 GCA_903906055.1 uncultured Acidimicrobiaceae bacterium | reverse complement strand
GGCTCGGTGGCTACGGGATCGGCCAGTCCCATCACGGTCTCCAACCTGACCAACGGTAAGCACTACTCAGTCACAGTCAAAGCCGTCAACGATCGAGGAAGCGGACCCGCATCCGATCCTGCCGTCGACCTGGTTCCCGTGGCCGTTCCGGGCACACCCTTGGGTGTGGTCGCACAGGCATCGGACGGTGGGGCGGTGGTCAGGTGGAGTTCGCCAGCAGACACGGGCGGTTCGCCCATCATCGGGTACTCGGTGACCTCGAACCCGGCGGTCACCACGCCTTCGACGTGCACGGTGCCCACGCTGACCGGTTTGTCGACCAGTTGTACCTTCACTGGTCTCGCCAACGGCACCAGCTATCGGTTCTCGGTGGTCGCCGTCAATGCGCAGGGTCTTGGCTCGGTGTCGACACCTTCGAACGCAGTGACGCCGGATGCGCTGCCCCTGCCTCCGGTCGGAGCCACAGCCGTCGGGGGAGTCGGCTCCGCCACGGTCTCCTTCAGTGCACCTCTGGTGCATGGGACGGCCGTCAGCGGCTACACCGTGACCGCCATCGACGGTGCGGATCCCAGTTTGCGCACGGCAAGCGGGGGCTCGAGTCCCATCACCGTGGCGAACATGATCAATGGCCATCGGTACTCCTTCGTGGTGACAGCCACGAACAACGCGGGCACTGGACCCGCCTCGGCCGCTTCCAACTCCGTGGCGATCGGTGCCGTCCCGGATGCGCCGACGAACGTTTCGGCCGCCCGTGTTGCTGCTCCTCGTGCAGCATCGGTCACGTTCACTCCGCCCGGCCTTGTGAGTGGATTCGACCAGTACGGCGTGTTGATCACCGGATACACGATTACCGCCACCGATACCGACGTGGCGATGCGGAGCCGCCAGATCACGACGCCCACCGGACTCGGAGGCACCTGTGCCACATCGGCCGTGGATGCCACCAAGCAGGTCTGTCTCGTCTCCTCGCTGACGTCCGGCGATCACTACACCTTCACCGTGGCGGCCTCCAACCTGATCGGCACCGGAGCTGCCTCGGCAGCGTCGGGGGCCGTTGTCCCAGCAGACGTCCCGGGCGCTCCTCGCTCGGTGGCGGGGGTTCGGGGTAGCGGCCAGGCGACCATCTCCTGGAGTGCACCGGCCACCGATGGCGGTGCGGCCATCACTCGCTTCAACGTGACCTCATCTCCAGCCATGACCTCGCCGTACGCCTGTTCGCAGTCCGTGCTGACCGGCTCGTCGTCCACCTGCGTCTTCGCCGGATTGACCAACGGCGTCACCTACTCGTTCACGGTCACGGCAATCAACGCCATAGGGGAGAGCCAGGCCTCCATCGCCTCCAACGCAGTGACGCCGGCATCGGCACCGGGGGCGCCCATCTTGGGAACCGTTACCCGTGGAGACGGTTCGGCCACTGTCCGGTGGACCGCCCCCTCGGCCAACGGCGGTTCGGCGCTGACCGGCTATGCCGTGGTGGTCACGCCGTCGGTGACCGTTCCTGTTTCCTGCACGTCAGACGTCCTCACCGGGGCATCCACCAGTTGTGTCTTCACTGGTCTGGCCAACGGGACGTCGTACTACTTCCGGGTGCGAGCGCTCAACGCGGTCGGCCCTGGCGCCTACTCCGCGGAGTCGAGCGCCGTGGTGCCCGCCGGGCCACCGCCTGCACCTACTGCGGTGGTAGCCACGTCCGGCAACGCTCAGGCCGACGTCTCCTGGTCGGCTCCGTCGACCAACGGCGCAACCATCACCGGCTACACCGTGATCTCGAGCCCGGGCGGGTTCTCCTGCACGGCGGCGGCGACCTCGTGCACCGTCACCGGTCTCACCAACGGCACCAGCTACTCCTTCGCTGTCACCGCGAACAATGGGGCAGGAACCGGGGCAACCTCGGTGGCCTCAAACACCGTGGTGCCGGCGACGGTGCCGTCCCGTCCAGCAGCACCGTCTGGTGTCACCGCCGGAGTCGGCTCGGCCACGGTGGCATTTGCCGCGCCGGCCAGTAACGGTGCGGACATCACGAGCTACACCGTGGTGGCCACGGATACGACCAGTTCGGACCGTGGCGGCCAGAGCGTTACGGGCACGGCGAGCCCGATCAATGTCGGCGGGCTCACCGCCGGGGACAGCTACACCTTCACCGTGCGTGCCGCCAACGCCATCGGAACGGGAACTGCGTCGCCTGCCTCGTCACCGGTGGTGATCCTGGGTGTGCCTGGCGCTCCTACCGGCTTGACCGCCACGGCCGGGATCCGCTCAGCCTCGATCACCTTTGCTGCTCCGGTCTCCAACGGCTCGCCGATCTCCACCTACGCCGTGACGGCGCGGGCCGCTGATGGGTCCGTGGTGTCGACCACGACGTGGACGACCAGCCCTGTCACTGTCGCCAACCTGGTGGCGGGTAACTCGTACACCTTCACGGTGATGGCCACCAACGCCGTGGGCACGGGCCCGGTCTCGGCATCGTCGAACGCCGCAGTCCCCACGTCACTGCCTGGTCAGGCGACGAACCTGGTGGTGACGGCAGCCGGTGCTACGTCGGTGTCGGTCGCCTTCGCCGCCGCCCCAGCAAATGGTGCGACGATCACTTCGTATGCCGTCGATGCCACCGACCTGACCTTCCCCACCCGCGGCGGCCAGCACGTCACGGGCTCGGGAAGCCCACTCTTGGTCACCGGCCTCACTCAGGGCGATAGCTACACCTACACAGTGACAGCCACCAGTGCGGTGGGAACCGGTGATCCCTCCGTGGCATCGTCGATCGTGTCGACGGCCACCGCACCGGGAGCGCCGACCGGGGTGACGGTCGTGCGAGGAAATGGATCCGCCACGGTGTCGTTCAACGCACCGGCGGCCAATGGCTCGCCCATCACTGGATTCACCGTGGTGGCCCAAGACGGGGGCGGGTACGTGGTTGCGACCACTTCTGGATCGGCGAGCCCGATCACTGTGCCCGGCCTCCCCAACGGCCACGCCTACACCTTCACGGTCAGCGCTACCAACTCCGTAGGTACCAGTCCGCCGTCCTCGGCGTCGGCTGCCGTGACCCCGGCGTCCGTGCCTGATGCCCCCACCGCGCTGACGGCGACCCACGACGATGGATCAGCTTCCCTTAACTGGGCCGTGCCGTCGGGCCAGGGACTGCCCATCACCGTTTACAACGTGGTCGTGACCGATGTGACCTCGGGCGTGGTCCAGGCGCTGAACACGGCCAATGCGTGGGCCGATCTCAGGGGTCTCGTCAACGGGGATTCCTATCGCTTCGTGGTCTCGGCGAACAACGCCCTCGGGCGGGGGGCAACATCGGCGACCTCGGGGACCTTCGTGCCCGCCGGTACTCCGGGTCGAGCCAGTGGTATCTCTGTCACTCCGGGCGATGGATCGGTCGTCGTGAGGTGGACGGCAGCATCAGACAACGGATCGCCGGTCACGGGGTATGCGGTTTCTGACGGTCTTGGTCACACGTGCACGACGGACGGCGCCGGACGGAGCTGCACTGTCGGCGGTCTGACCAACGGGACTGACTACCAACTCGGGGTCACCGCCACCAACGCTGAGGGATCGACGTCGGCCCTCGCCCCTGCAGCGGTGCCCGTCGGGCTGCCCGGCGCCCCCGGAGCCGTCGTCGCTGCGGATCACACGGTCTCGGTCTACGTGCCGCCGGTCGTCGTGGACCAGCACTATGCCCGAGTCACCTGGGACGCACCGTCTGCCAATGGCTCGCCCATTACCGGCTACACCGTGACGGCCATCGACCAGACCGACAGCGCGCGGGGCGGTCAGCGGGTCGGTGTGGCTGGCTACGCGTCCTCAGCCGATCTCGGCGGTCTGGTCCTTGGAGACGAGTACGTCTTCTCGGTGACGGCCACCAACGGCGTGGGAACCAGCTCGGTTTCGACCTCATCGGCGCTGAGGATGGCTGCCGTGCCGGATGCTCCCGCGCGCCCATCGGCGGTCGCAGGCCTCACCTCGGCCACGGTCACCTGGTCCGCACCGGCGGACAACGGTTCGTCCATCACCGGGTACACCGTGACTGACGGCTCGGGCCATGGCTGCACGCCGGCGGATTCCGAGACGTCCTGTGTCGTCTCGGGTCTCGCCAACGGTGTCTCCTATAGCTTCACTGTGGCGGCGACCAACGGCGTCGGTACGGGGGCTGCGTCCATCGCTTCGGCTCCGGTCCTGGTGGCCGACGTGCCCGGCGTGCCCACCTCGGTGGTGGCCACCGGTGGTCAGGGCTCCGCCCGTGTCACCTGGGATGCACCGTCCGCCAACGGCGGCGATCCGATCACCTCCTATGTGGTCACGGCGATCGACCTCGACCAGACCAGCCGGGGCGGACAGACTGTGTCCTCTACGTTCGGCCAGGATGTTCAGGTACTCGGCTTGACCAACGGCGATCGATATCAGTTCGTGGTGAGCGCCGCCAACGCCCTCGGATCGGGCGGTGAATCGGCACCGTCGAACTCGGTCGTGCCCGCAGGTGTCCCCGATGCGCCGGGCAACGTCGGTGTGGCTTCCGGAAACGGAGTGCTGACGGTCAGTTTCGGCGCACCACCGGCCAACGGATCGCTCATCACCGGATACGTGGTGACGGCAGTCGGCGGGGGAGCCACGACGTCGGTGTCGGGTGACTCGAGCCCGATCACCGTTTCGGGCCTTACCAACGGCGTGAGTTACGACGTGACCGTGCATGCTGTCAACGGCGTGGCATCGAGCGCCCCGTCGTCGGGTCAAGGCATACCCGTTACGGTTCCTGACGCACCTGCCTCCGTCGTGGCAACCCCGCGCGACCAAAGCGTAATGGTCACCTGGGGCCCGTTGTCCAACGGTGGCTCACCCGTCACGGATGTATGGGTCGAGGCGACCGACACGAGCGATGACTCTACGATCACGGTGGCCGGAGATGCTGCTACCGCCACCACGAGTTACGGGGGCATCCTGGTCTCTGGTCTCACCAACGGTCATCAGTACACCTTCGTCGTGACGGTGCGCACTGCGATCGGATCGGCTACGTCGGCACCTTCATCTGCGGTGACTCCACTCCCTGTGCCTGGCGTCCCGACCGGGGTGTCGGCTATTGCGGGTATCGGATCCACCAAGACCACCGGAACAGCCACGGTGTCCTTTACGGCCCCGCCGTCCAGCATCCCGCCGGTTACCTCGTACCGGGTAGTAGCCGTGGATCTGACTGACCCTCTCTACGGTGGCCAGACGGCGACGTCTGGGTCGACCTCGGTGGTGGTTCCGTATCTTCTGGTGGGACATAGCTACCTCTTTACCGTCACAGCACTCGATGGCACCGGTTATGGCGGAGCTCCAGTGAGCACGCTTGCGCCGGTGATCCCCTACGCCCTGCCGGCGTCCCCCAACTACGTCAACGTGGTCGCCGGTGATTCCTCGGCCATGGTCACCTTCGATGCAGCCTCACCCAACGGTTCGGCCATCACCAGCTACACCGTCGTGGCCACTGACCACACGTACGCGGCACATAGCGTCACAGTGACCGGTTCGGGCTCGCCGATCCGAGTTGCAGGTCTCACCAACGGTGATGCCTATTCGTTCAATGTGGCTGCCACCAATGCAGCCGGCACGGGGACTTGGTCCGGCGAGGGCGCCTGGCGTCCTCCTGCTGGGCTGCCTGATGCCCCGACACAGGTAACTGCCCAACGCGACGACATGTCGGCTCACCTCACCTGGGTGCGACCGTCGCCCAACGGTTCGGCCATTACTGGCTACACCGCGACCGTCACGGACCTCGATAATCCGTCGGGTTCGAAGGTCGAGCCCATTGTGTACGGCAACCGCTCCGACGGCTCTGCCGTTGGCGGTGTGGGCAACCTGATCAATGGTGATCGCTATACCTTTACCGTGGCGGCCACCAACGGAGTGGGCATGGGACCGGCGTCACTGCCTTCCAAGGTCGTGACACCCGCATGGCTGCCGCATCCTCCTCAGCCGGTTGCGACCGGTGGGGTCGGCTCGGCCACCGTTGCGTTTGACCATGGCGACGACAACGGATCGCCCATCACCGGTTACACGGTGACGGCGCACGACTACACCGATCCCAG
>CAIVIS010000381.1 GCA_903906055.1 uncultured Acidimicrobiaceae bacterium | reverse complement strand
GGGGCGGCCTGCACCCCGTCCGTCGCCCCGTCCCCGGATTCGCCCCCGTGAGTCCCCTCATCGCCGTCCAGGGCAACGTCGAGGTCGACGTCCTCTGCCTGACGTCGGGTCGACGGATGAAAGAGGGTGTAGAGGATCACCCCGAGGGCCAGGGCGCCGAAGGGGATGAAGGCGTTCACGCTCGACACGTAGAGCGGAAAGAGGACCAGGCCGGACAGGAGCACGGTCCAGGCCCACAGGATCAGGACGCTCCGGCGGTGCCCGTGGCCGAGACGCAAGAGCCGGTGGTGGAGATGGTTCTTGTCCGGGGTGGAGAACCCGGTCCGGTTGGCCGTCCGGCGGATGAAGGCGAAGGCCATGTCGACGATGGGCACCCCCAGGATGAAGAAGGGAATGAACAGGGGGGCGAAGAAGAAGTAGGTCTGTCCGCTGCGAGCCGCCACACCGCCGACGGTGCCAGCCGAGCGGCCGCCGATGAGCATGGTCGAGGCGGCCATCAACAAGCCGAGCAGCAGCGCGCCACCATCGCCCATGAAGATCTTGGCCGGGTGGAAGTTGTGGGGCAGGAAACCGAGGCAGATTCCGCAGGTGATCACGGCGATGAGGGGGCCGATGTTGTCGGTAGGAAGGTTTCCCAGGTACTGCAGGTGGAGTCCGTAGACGGCGAGCGCCCCTGACGCGATAGCCACCACGCCGGCGGCCAGCCCGTCGAGGCCGTCGATGAGGTTGACGGCGTTGGTGATGGCGATCACCCACAACGCGGTCAGCAGCGGCGTCCACTCGGGCGAGAGCTGCACCAGTCCGGCCAGCGGCACCTTGAACTGGAACCAGGTGACCCCCATGAAGTACAAGATCGTGGCCGCCAGCACCTGTCCGGCCACCTTGGCCGGGGCCGACATGTCCCGGAAGTCGTCGATCAGGCCGACCACGAAGATGGCGGCCGCGCCCAAGATGAGCCCCAGGGGCTCGGACGACCCCCGGAACAGCTGGTCGAGTGACGGGATCGACGCGGCCACCGCAAATGTCACCAGCAGCCCTAAGAACATGGCCACACCCCCGGCCTGGGGGGTCACCCGCTGGTGGACCTTGCGAACATCGGGTTGGGCCACGTACCCGATCTGGACGGCGATCCGCCGGGCCGGGAACGTCAGTAGCCAGGTGGAGGCCACCGCCACCGCCAGCAAGACGGCGTACCAGTTGAGCGGGACGCCCGAGCTCACCGGGTCATCCCTGCCGTTCCACCCGTCGGCCGCTCGTCACGCTCCGGCCAGGTCCGGGTAGGGAGGGAACGATGCGCATAGCTCGCGTATTTCGGCCCGGACGGAGGCCACGGCCGCTTCGTCTCCCCGCTGGCGCAAGGTACGACCGATGAGTGCTCCGATCTGGGACATTTCGGCTGGGCCCATGCCGACCGTCGTCTGGGCTGCGGTCCCCAGTCGCAGGCCCGAGGTGATGAACGGTGACCGCGGGTCGTCGGGGATGGTGTTGCGGTTGCAGACGATGCCGGCCCGATCGAGGACCTCTTGGGCCTCCTTACCGGTCAGCTCGGCGTCGAAGGTGCGCAGGTCGCACAGGACCTGATGGTTCTCGGTGCCTCCGGACACCAGGCGGATCCCCTCGGAGCGCACGGCATCGGCCAAGACTCGTGCGTTGGCCACCACCTGGGTCGCATAGGTCTTGAACTCCGGCCGGGCCGCCTCGGCGAAGGCTACGGCCTTGCCGGCGATCACGTTCTCCAACGGGCCACCCTGGAGCCCCGGAAATATTGCGCTGTCGATCGACTTGGCCAGCTCGGCGCTGCACAAGATGGCGCCACCACGCGGTCCGCGCAACGTCTTGTGGGTGGTGAAGGTCACCACGTCGGCCACCCCGACCGGCGACGGGTGCACCCCACCGGCGATGAGCCCTGCTGGGTGGGCGGCGTCGAACATGAACTTGGCGCCCACCGAGTCAGCAATCTGGCGGAACGGTAGGGGGTCGATGATGCGCGCATAGGCGGTCGATCCGGCCACGATGAGGGCAGGCCGATGGGTTCGGGCCAGATCGGCGACCTGGTCGAAATCGATGATCTCGCCCGGCATGTCCGGATCGCCCGAGGCCGGAGTCACCCCGTAGGACACGAACTTCCAGACCTTGGAGGTGATACTGGCCGGCGATCCGTGGGTCAGGTGCCCCCCGTGGTCGAGCCGCATGGCCAGCACGGTGTCGCCGGGCTGGAGGAGCGCTTGGTAGACGGCCAGGTTGGCGTTGGAGCCGGCATGGGGCTGCACGTTGGCGTGCTCGGCACCGAACAGCGCCTTGAGCCGATCGCGGGCCAGGTCCTCGACCTCGTCGATGACCTGGTTGCCTCCGTAGTAGCGCCGGCCGGGGTAGCCCTCGGCGTACTTGTTCGTCAGCACCGAGCCGGTGGCGGCCATGACGGCGGTCGACGTGAAGTTCTCCGAAGCGATCAACTGCACGGTGGTGGCCTGGCGTTCGGCCTCGGCCCCGAGCAGCGCCAGGACCTCGGGGTCCTCGGTGAGCCACTGGTCGAAGGGCGATGCGGGCATGGGACTGGTCATGAGGTCGGCTGCTGCCTTTTCTGGTCGTTGGTAGTGAATGGCACCGCTGGGGTGCTGGCATCGGCGTCGTAGCCGGAGATCTGATCGATGCGCCGCTGGTGGCGGCCCCCTTCGAACTCGGTGGCGAAGAAGGCGTCGATGGCATCGAGCGCCTCGGCCAGGCCGGTGGTGCGCTCCCCCAGGCAGACCACGTTGGCATCGTTGTGACGCCGAGCCAAGGTCGCCGTGGTGACATCGTGGACGACAGCAGCACGTACCCCCGGCACCTTGTTGGCGGCGATGCCGATGCCGATGCCCGAGCCGCAGACACACACCCCCCGCTCGGCCCGGCCTTCGGCCACCGCTTCACCGACGGCGTGTCCGTACATCGGGTAGTCGACCGACACCTCGGCCGATTCGGCCCCTAGGTCGACCACATGGTGGCCGGCGGCGGTCAGGTGATCCACGATCGTCGACTTGAGGGCGTAGCCCGCGTGGTCCGATCCCACGGCGATGCGCATGGCGAGAGTGTACCGAGTGCGCCCGGGGGAGATTCAGCCTGTTCCAACCCGCAGGTAGGCTCGCGCCCCGATGCACATCGATCCCTCCACCCCGGTGGTCGTAGGGGTCGGCCAGATAGTCAACCGCCCCCACACCGAGGGAGATGGCTCACTGGCCGACCGACCAGAACCACTGGGCTTGATGCTCGACGCCGTGATTGCGGCCGTCGAGGACTGTGACGGGGTCGCTCGGGGAGGAGTTGCGCCGGCTGGACGGCGCCTGCTCGGACGGGTCGGATCGCTTCGAGTGGCGAACCCGCTGAGCTGGCACTACGTCGACCCCGGTGCGCTCCTGGCCGAGGAGCTCGGCATCGAGCCCGAAGAGGTCCTGGTCACCTCTACGGGCGGCAACAATCCCCAGTCCCTGGTGAACGCCACCGCCCTGGCCATCGGCCGAGGCGAGCTCGAGGTCGCCGTCATCGTCGGGGCCGACTGCTTCTATACCCAGACAGCGGCACAGCGGCACCCTGACCGCCCGCTCCTGGCGTGGACCGTGCAGCCGCTCGACACCGAGCCGCCCTCGCTCTTCGGAAGCGACCGGATGGGCACGACCAAGTCCGAGGAAGAGCGTGGGCTCGACCTCCCGATCCACGTCTTCCCACTGTTCGAAAACGCCCTGCGGTCCGAGTCGGGCCGCACCCTCGTCGAGCATCAGGCCCACATCGGCGCCCTCTGGTCCCGGTTCTCCGAAGTGGCAGCCGACAACCCCTACGCGTGGATCCGCCACGCCATGACGGCCGACGAACTGACTGCGCCCTCCGAGTTCAACCGGATGATCGCCTATCCCTATACCAAGCTCTTGACGGCCAACATGCAGGTCGACCAGGGGGCCGCCGCCATCGTCTGCTCGGTGGGCGCCGCCGAGGCCGCTGGGGTCCCCCGGGATCGTTGGGTCTTCCCGCTGGCCGGGGCCGACGCCGAGGACCACTGGTTCTTGTCCCATCGGGCCGATTTCCACTCCTCACCGGCCATCCGGCTGGCCGGGGCCTCCACGTTCGCCCTGGCCGGGACCACGGCTGACGACGTGGCCCACGTCGACCTGTACTCGTGCTTCCCCTCCGCCGTCGAGATCGCCGCTGACGAACTCGGGCTCCCCACCGACGATCCCGGTCGTCCCCTGACGGTAACCGGCGGCATGACCTTCGCCGGGGGGCCGGGCAACAACTACGGCACCCATTCGCTGGCCACCATGGTCGCCAAATTGCGCGAGGACCCCGGCACCATCGGGCTGACCACCGGACTCGGCTGGTACGTCTCCAAGCACAGCATCGGCCTCTACGGAACCGAGCCGCCTGCTGGTCGGCCGGTCGATCCCGACCTCCTCCCGGCCGGCACCGTCGTCGAGTCAGCCGCCGGGTTCTCGTGGGCCGACCCCCAGCTAGCCATCGGTTCGCTCCCCCAGTGCTCACCCGATGCCGATGCCCAAGGTGAGGTCACCGTAGAGACCTATTCGGTGTCGTTCGACCGGTCTGGATCGCCCGATCGGGCCGTGGTGGCGTGCCGGACCCCAGAGGGCCGCCGAGCCTGGGCCCATGTGACCGATGCCGATCAACTGGCCGTACTGGTCACCGAGGAAGGGTGCGGGCGCCTGGGCACCCTGCGAGCCGACGGCGAGGTCGACCTCCGCTAGGTGGGCGACACACCCGTCGGGGCCACGGGTGGGCCATCCTGGCGGTACCGGTACCGGAAGACCCCGTAGGCCACCGGACCCGCCATCATCGGCAGCCAGTAGGAAGCCAGCCGGTAGGCCAGCGTGGCCAGCACGGCCTCGGCGCCGGTCAGTCCGGCCAGTACCAGGAACCCCGACAGGCTGGCTTCCACGATCCCGATACCCCCGGGCGTGATGGGGACCAGCCCGATCACCCCGGCCACGGCATAGGCCAACAGGACCAGCGCCGGCCGCGGGTGGGCGCCGACGGCACGGACGCAGAACAGCAAGCACAGGTAGTCGAATCCGAGGCGGCCGACCGACAACAAGGTGGCCTGCCACCACTGGCGGCCCAGGACCGAACGGATGACGTTGCGCTGCTCGATGAGGCGCTCGGGCAGACCTTCGAGCGGCTGGCGCTTGGACAGGACGCGATTGCGGATGACCTGGACGGCTCTTCCCACCCAGACCAGCGGACCGTCGGTGGCCATGATGACGGCGCCGAAGGCGGTGAACAAGACGAAGCCGACGGCACCGACCCAGGCCGCATCCGACAGACCCGAAGCCACTGGGGCGCCGAACAGCACTACCGGCAGCACAAAGACGGGCAGGGCGAGCAGCCCGCCGATACCCAAGAAGGCGAAGGCGGTCAGCCCGCTGGCCGACTCCGTGGCATCCATACCGCTCGTGCCCAGCATCCGGAACTGCACCGCAGCACCAGCAGCGGCGCCGCCCGGCACGACCAAGGTGATGGCGTTGCCGGACAGCTGGGCCGTGATGACGGCGAACCAGGCTTTGGTGCGCAGGGCGATGCGCTGCAACGAAAACGTGCAGGCGAAGTGGGCGGCCTCCGCCAGCAACGCCGGGATGAACCACAGCGGGTTGAGCGTGACCAATCGGGGCCATG
>CAIVIS010000380.1 GCA_903906055.1 uncultured Acidimicrobiaceae bacterium | reverse complement strand
CTGCTGCCAGCCCTGGTGATCTTCGGCATCTTCACCTTCTATCCGTTCTTGAAGAACTTCAAGCTCGCCCTCTACCAGAACCCGCCGTATCCGGGCCTGCCGTCGCACTATGTCGGGCTCCAACAGGTGCAGTCGGTCCTGTCTTCCACCGAGTTCCACCAGAGCCTGGTGTCGACACTCGTCTATGTCGTCATGGTGGTGCCCGTCGGGCTTCTGGGCGGACTCCTCCTGGCCCTGGCCGCTCACCGGGCCATCCGGGGAACCTCGGTCTATCGGTTGATCTTCTCCTCCACAGTGGTCACCTCGGTGGCGGTCGCCGCCGTCGTGTTCGGCACACTGATGGACCCCGTGGTGGGCCTGCTGCCGTGGCTCGGCTTCGACCCCCACCCCGCCATCCTGGGGAACCCGACGTGGGCACTGCCCGCCGTCGCCCTCATCGCCGTGTGGCAGTTCCTCGGGCTCTCGTTCATCATCATGACGGCCGGACTGCAGTCATTGCCGGACGAGATCCTTGAGGCGGCACGCCTCGACGGCGCTGGCGCCTGGACCATGTTCTGGCGGGTGACCATCCCGCTGCTGTCTCCCACGCTCTTCTTCGGCCTTGTGGTCGGGACCATCTATGCCTTCCAGAGCTTTGGTCAGATCGACATCCTGATCGGGCCGGCCAACTCGCAGTTCACCCATACCAACGTGCTGCTGTACTACGTGTACCAGGCGCTCTCCATCCAGAACGACCCCGGTGTGGCCGCCGTGCTCTCCATCGTGCTGTTCACCATCTTGTTGGTGTTCACCATGGCCCAACTGCGATACCTCGAGCGGCGGGTGACCTATGCCAGCAACTGACCTGGTAGCACCTCCGGCTCCCCCTGCACCGCCCGCACCTCGGGGTGCTGCAGACGCCCGCGCCCGCGTTCCGCACATACGCCACCGGCGAGCCCGGCTGGTACTCCGCTACATCTTGTTGACGCTCGGGGCCGTCGTCGTCCTGTTTCCGCTGTACATGGCCGTCGTCAACTCGTTGCTGCCGCCGAGCGAAATCGCCCAGCAGCCGCCGCCGCTCTTTCCGTTCAACCCGCAGTGGGGGTCGTATCAGAAGGCTTGGACCGAAGGAAACCTGTCGATCTACCTCCGCAACTCGGCCATCCAGACCACGGTGATCGTGGCTGGCCAGCTCATCACCTCGATCCTGGCCGCCTACGCCTTCGCCTTCTTGGAGTTCCCGTTCAAGCGGACCCTGTTCTTCGTCTTCCTCATGACCCTGATGATCCCATTCGAGGTCACCATCGCCACCAACTTGTCGACGGTGTCGTCCCTCGGTTGGTTCAACACCTTCCCGGGGTTGACGATCCCGTTCCTGGCCACCGGATTCGGGACTTTCCTGTTGCGCCAGGCATTCCTGCAGATCCCTCGTGACCTGCGCGAGGCCGCCCAGCTCGACGGCTACGGTCACCTCCGATTCCTATGGGCGGTGGCTATCCCACTAGTCCGACCGGCACTGGCTGCACTCAGCGTGTTCAGCTTCCTCGGTGCCTGGAACCAGTACCTTTGGCCCCTTCTGGTGACCGGGAACGACAACCGGGTCCGCACCGTCCAGATCGGGTTGAAGCGGCTGATCAACACCCAGCTCGACCAGATCAACGTCTCGCTGGCCGGCACGATCATCGCCGTCATCCCCCTGCTGATCCTGCTGGTGGTGTTTCAGAAGCAGTTGGTGCGCAGCCTGACCTCGGGCGCAGTGAAGTAGGGGGGAGCCCGAACCAACCACGCTCCACCACCGCGTCGGGCGGGGCTTCGTGCTACAAACTGACCATGCGCACCCACCGCTTCCGATTTGCCGCCGCGATGTCACTCGGCGCCGCCGCACTCTTGATGACTGCGTGCTCGTCGTCCGGTTCCAGCTCGTCATCGACGACGGCGGCATCGACCACGACCGGAACCACGTGCACCCCGAGCGCGCTCGACAAGGCCACGGCGCCGGTCACCATCAACTTCTGGGAGTCCATGCCTCGGGCCAACGGGGAGACCTTGCAGAAGCTGACCGACTCGTTCAACAGCTCGCAGACCAAGGTGCACGTGAACCTGGTGGTCCAGACCAGCTACAACGACACCTGGCAGAAGTACCAGTCGGGCCTGACCAACGGCCAGCTTCCTGATGTCGTCCAGCTCCAGGACACCGACACGCAGGGAGCGATCGACTCCCAGTCGACCCTGCCGGCCCAGGACTGCATCACCGGGTTCCACTACTCGGTGGGCGACCTCCTGCCCCGGGCACTCTCTTACTGGAACGTCGACAAGGTCCAGGTGGCCATGCCGTTCGCTGTCTCCGGCCCGGTCCTCTACTTCAACAAGCTGGCCTTCCAGAAGGCCGGCCTGGACCCGACCAAGCCCCCGACCACGCTGACGCAACTGGTGGCTGACGCCAAGACGTTGAAGTCGGCCGGCCAAGGTGGCATGGGACTCAAGCTCGACCCGTGGTACCTCGAGACCGAGCTGGCCACGGCCAACCAGCTCTTCGTCAACAACAGCAACGGACGCACCACGCGGGCCAGCGCCGCCGTGTTCGACAACTCGACCGGCACCCAGGTCTTCACCGACCTGAACGACATGGTGTCGTCCGGTGCCGCTGGTACCAACTCGGTGGCCGGAGCCGACGCGTACGACAACCTTCTGGGTGTGGGTGCGGGCAAGTACTCCATGACGATCGACACGTCTGCCGCCTTGGGCACGGTCTCTCAGCTGCTCAGCCAGTATCCCAACGTGCAGCTCGGCGTGGCCCCGCTGCCGACAGTGCAGACGACTCCGACCGGCGGCGTGCAGCCGGGCGGCAGCGGCCTGTGGATCTCCAAGAAGTCATCTCCTGCCGCTCAGGCCGCCGCGTGGGAGTTCATCAGCTTCCTGGATTCGACCGACTCCCAGACAACCTGGTCGGCTGGGACCGGGTACATTCCGCTGCGGACGTCCTCAGCCCAGTCGGCGACCATCCAGAACCTGTGGGCTACCACCCCCGGATACAAGGTGGCCTATACCCAGCTGACCACCGGCGTGCAGTCGGCGGCGACCGCCGGGGCGGTGCTCGGCCCCTTCGACACCGTCCGTACGGCCATCGTCAATGCCGAGAACTCCATGTTCTCGAGCGGCGTGTCGCCCGCCAAGGCGCTGTCCCAGGCTCAGACCGCTTCGAACAAGCTCATCACCGTCTACAACCAGCGCATCGGCGGCTGATCCGGTCGAACTGGTCGATCCGGTCGAACGGCAGGCCACACGCGGAGCGAACCCGATGCGGCCAGGCTGAGACTTACGTGGGCGTTGAGCCGATCACGCGTGCCGGGGCAGGATTGTCGAGGACCATGTGGTCGTCGACGGGGCCGTGGCGCAGCAGCCAGGTATCGCGGAGATAGTTCTGATGGAGCCGCCACGGCGTGGTCGCCCCCTGCTTGGGGAGACCAGCCGCTGCCCGGGAGACATACCCCGACGAAAAGTCGATGAACGGCTCGGTGGGCAGTGACGGGTCGGGGGCGGACGGAGTGCACTGACGCATGCCGCGCTGTTCCATGGTGGCCAGCAGTCGGCACACGTACTGGGCGGTCAGGTCGGCCTTCAGCGTCCACGAGGCATTGGTGTAGCCGAAGGTGGTGGCCAGGTTGGGTACGCCGCACAGCATGATCCCCTTGTAGGCCACGGTGTCACCCAGCGATATCGGGGCTCCGTCCACCTCGAGGGAGACCCCGCCGAGCAGCAGCATGTTGAGCCCGGTAGCGGTCACCACGATGTCGGCCTCGATCTCGGCGCCGGACGTCAACTGGATACCGTGCTCGGTGAACCGGTCGATGGTGGCGGTCACCACCTCGGCCCGCCCGTCCGAGAGCACTTGGAACAGGTCACCGTCGGGCACCAGACACAGCCGCTGGTCCCACGGGTCGTAGCGGGGAGTGAAGTGGGTGTCGACGTCGTATCCGGAGGGTAGGGCCTCGACCACGCCCTTGCGGATCCCCTTCTTCACCAGGGCCGGGGCCTTTCTGCTCATCTGAAAACTGAGCATGGTGAGGAGGACGTTCTTCCAGCGGACGATCCAGTGGGCCGCCGGTGCGGGCAAGTACCTCCGCATCGAATCGGCGAACCGGTCGGTGGCCGGCCGCGACACGACATAGGTAGGGGAGCGCTGCAGCATCGTGACATGGGCGGCTCGTTCGGCCAACGCAGGCACCAGCGTCACCGCAGTTGCCCCGCTGCCGATGACGACGACCCGAGTGTCGGCCCAGTCGAGGTTCTCGGGCCAGTGCTGAGGGTGCACGATGGTTCCCGCGAACGACTCCTCACCGGCAAACTCCGGACGGTACCCCTCGTCGTAGCGGTAGTAACCGGTGTTGCCCCACAGGAACCCACAGGTCATCTGTTCGCTGACCCCCGTGTCGGTGTGCTCCACCTCGACCGTCCAACGGGCATCCACGGTCGACCACGATGCCGACACCGCACGACGGTGGTACGCCACTTTGTCTTCGACCCCATGAGTCCGAGCGGTGGCCCGGATGTAGGCCAAGATTGCCGGTCCGTCGGCGATGGCCTCTGCCTCCACCCATGGCTCGAACGAGTAGCCCAGGGTGAACATGTCCGAGTCGGAGCGGACACCGGGGTAGCGGAACAGGTCCCACGTCCCTCCCATGGCATCTCTGGCCTCGAGGATGGCGTAGGTGGTGCCTGGTCTCTCGGCTTCGAGGTGGCATGCGGCACCGACCCCTGAAAGCCCCGCACCGAGGATCAGCACGTCGACATGGTCCATAGGCGTTGAGTCTACGCACCGGCCCTGGCCGTGCTCCCGGAGTAGCCTGCCCGTCATCGGCCACCCTGTTCGTCTCTGTCTGCAAAGGTCCACCACCCGACCATGACCCCTGGACCCACCGCCCCACGCGACCCAAGCGATCAGCGCGACCCAAGCGACCAGCGCGACCCAAGCGACCAGCGCGCCCCGCGCGACCACGCGACCCTGGAGACGGCCATGGCCGACGCCACCTGTGCGTTGGTGGTCGATCCGGCACCAGCAGGCCCGCCGGCCCCGGTGATGGTCGCCTTCGGCGGGCTGGCCAATGGGACCGATGATCCACCGTTCGAGTTCGTCCGTCAGACCGGCGACCTGGGCGTGCATCGGGTGTTCGTCCGCGATCTTGGGCAGTGCTGGTATCAACAGGGGATCTCGGGGGCGGGGGACGGCGTGGTGGTGGCCGCCGCGGCACTGACTGCAGTGCTCGACGGTCTGTCGCCTTCGCGCCGGGTGTTCGTCGGCAACTCGTCGGGGGCGTTCGCGGCCATCCTCTACGGCGTCCTGGCCGGTGCCGACGAGGTAGTTGCATTCGGGCCGCAGGCCTCGATCACCCGATTCGGTCGGCTCCGGAGCCATGACCGGCGGTGGCCGGCCCAGATCGGCAAGGCCCGACGGGTAGCGGCCGACCGATCTCATCTGGATCTCGTTCGGCTCCTAGGCGCGAAAGCGCACCCGGGTCGGATCACCGTGCATCACGGTGAGATGGATCCGATGGACACCCGATCGGCATCGCGGCTGGGCGCCGAGTCTGGGGTCGAAGTGGCGACCCATCCGGGCGGCCACCTGTTCATCCGCAAACTGCGCGATGCCGGGGAACTCCAGCCGATCCTCGAGGCGGCCCTTCGGCCCCCGGGGTGGACCAGCGCCCCTCGAACGGCGTAGCCGACCCCGTGACGCGACCGACCCCGGGGGCTAGCCCCCGGGGTCGGTCATGATCAGGCGGAGGTGCTCAGCTGGCCGGCTGCAGCACCGCGTCGATCACATGGATGACGCCGTTCGAGGCCTCGATGTCAGTCTTGGTGACCGTGGCCTTGCCGCCCTTGCCGTCAGTGAGGATGACCTTGCCGTTCTCGGTGGAGACGGTGATGGTGCCTCCCTGGGCGGTGGTCAGCGTGCCGGGCATGATGTCGGCGGCCATCTTCTTGCCTGCCACCACGTGGTACGTGAGGATCTTGGTGAGAGTGGCCTTGTTCTCCGGCTTGAGCAGTGTTTCCACGGTGCCAGCCGGGAGGGCCGCGAATGCCGCGTTCGTCGGGGCGAAGACCGTGTAGGGACCGGTGCCGTTCAAGGTGTCGACCAATCCGGCGGCCTTCACTGCCGTCACCAGGGTAGAGAAGTCGGGATTGGCGCTGGCGATCTCGGCGATGGTCTTGGAGGCCGGGGCCGGGGCCGGGGCCATGGTCGTGGTGGTGGTGGACGAGGCCGAGTTGGAGCTGCACGCCCCGAGGGTCAGACCTGCTGTGGCTACGGCTAGGGCTACTGCGGCATTGCGGAACTTCATGGGTTCTCCTTGTGGGTGGTCTGCCGGCCGGTGGTCCAGCCGAACTCAGATTCAGTAGGTGCATACGGCGGATGCGCCGTGCAGGTTCTTCGGAGCAGATGCCGATGCGGATGATCCCTATCGCCGGACTGTCTCAGTATGGCTGCAAGAGTGGATCAGATGAACGTCCTCTTCGTGACCCTCGACGAGTTTCGTGCCGACTGCCTGTCATCGGCTGGGCACCCGGTGGTGTCGACCCCGACGCTGGACCGGCTGGCCGCAGAAGGGGTGCGCTTCGCCTCGCACTTCAGTCAGGCCGCGCCGTGCGCTCCCGGACGGGCCGCTCTCTATACCGGGATGTACCAGATGAATAACCGGGTAGTGGCCAACGGCGCCCCGCTCGAGGACCGGTTCGACAACATCGCTCGCCTGGCTCGTCGAGCCGGGTATGCGCCGGCATTATTCGGATACACAGACCAGGGCATCGATCCGTCGACGGTGGATGATCCGGCCGACCCCCGCCTCGACACCTACGAAGGGGTGCTCCCCGGGTTCGACGCCGTGCTGCCGCTGGATGGTCACTTCACCGGCTGGCTGGCCTGGCTCGAGTCGCTCGGATACGGCACGATCCACCCCGTCGATGCGCTCTCGTCCGAGCCCGAGCGTCCCGCCGAGCACAGTGCCTCGGCCTATCTGACCGACGGACTCATCTCTTGGATCGACCGCCAAGACGGCCCGTGGTTCGCCCATGCCAGCTACTTCCGCCCGCACCCCCCCTATGCCGCCGCCGGTCACTGGTCGACCCGCTATGCCCCCGAGGATGTGGGCCAGCCTCTGCCCAGGGTGCCTGGGCTCCACCCGCTCTACGATTTCGCCCTGACCGTGGGCTTCGTTGCCGCCCCGACCGACCCCGAGGCCATGGCCCACCTGCGGGCCCAGTATTTCGGCATGGTGTCCGAGGTGGACGACCAGTTGGGGCGGGCTGTCGAGCACCTGCGGGCCTCGGGTCAGCTCGACGACACCCTCATCGTGGTCACCGCTGACCACGGCGAGCAGCTGGGGGATCACGGGCTGGTGCAGAAGCTCGGCTTCTTCGAGGAGAGCTACCGGATCCCGTGCATCATCCGCGCCCCGGGCCGCGGTGCCTCGGCCGGGCGAGTGGTGGACGAGTACACCGAGGGAGTCGACCTCTTGCCTACCCTGGCCGAACTGATGGGCGAGGAAGTCCCCGTGCAGTGCGACGGGACCTCTCTGGTCCCGTTCCTGGACGGCACCACCCCAGACGCCTGGCGGACCGCGGCGCACTACGAGTGGGACTGGCGGGACATGCTGATGGGTGGCAATCGGACCACGGGCGGTCGAGATCCGGATATGGAGCGGTGCAACCTAGCCGTGGAGCGGACCGACACCCACGCATATGTGCAGTTCGCCGACGGGTCGTGGCTCTGCTTCGACCTCGTGGCGGACCCCACCTGGTGCACCACCACTGAGGATCCGAGCATCGTGCTCCCTCTGGCTCAGTCGATGCTCACCTGGCGGTCGACCCATCTGGGTGGCACCTTCACCCAGACGCTGCTCGGACCAGATCGCCGAGGTCTGTGGCCGAAGCGCCGGTCGGTCTGAGGGCCCAAGAAGATTCCCATGCTCCTGCCTCAACGAGAGGTAGAGCAGAGTGATGACCCGAAGCGAAGACCCAGAGCGGTCACCCACGCGGCTCCAGCGCTCTAGCGGCCGCCCGGGCCCGAGTTGATCGACGCGGGCACCTGCCACCAGATGATGGTCCCGCCCGAGGCCGGGTGGTGCACCTCGAGCGAGCCACCCAACTCCTCGGCGCGTGCCTCCATGTTCCCCAATCCGAACCCGCGCCCAGCGTGGGGGCCGTCGACGAACCCCGTGCCGTCATCGGCGACCTCGAGGCGGACATCGCTCCCGACCAGGTCGATCCTGACCCAGGCCCTGGTGGCCTGAGCATGGCGGCTCACGTTGGTGAGCGCCTCGCGCATCACGGCGAGCAGATGGGCGGCCACTTCATCGGACACGGTGCTGTCGATGGCTCCGGTAAACTCGACGGGGACGTCGAATCCGAGCAAGGGGCGCAGTTCGCTGACCAGTGCCGCCACGGCACTACGGACTCCGCTGCCATCCATCTGGTCCGACAGTTCGAAGATGGTGGAGCGGACCTGTTGGATGGTCCCGTCGATTTCGTCGACCAACCCGGCCATGTTGGTGGCAATAGCCCGTCCCGCCTGGGAGGTCACCAGACCCTGCAGCGTCAGACCGATGGCGAAGAGATGCTGGATCACCCCGTCGTGCAGGTCGCGGGCCAACCTGTCTCGTTCCTCGTAGACGGCGACCTCGCCGGCCCGCTGATTGAGCCGGGAGTTGTCGATGGCAATGCCGGCCGCAACGGCCAGGGCGTTGATGACCAGTTCGTCGTCGATGGTGAACTCGTCAGCCCCGATCTTGTCGGTCAGGTAGAGGTTGCCGTAGGCCCGGCCCCGCACCCGGATGGGAATGCCGAGGAACGAAGTCATCGGGGGATGGTGCGGTGGAAAGCCGACGCTGGCCGGGTGCTCGCCGATGACCCTGATCCGCGTCGGCAGTGGGTCGTCCATGAGCACGCCCAGCACCCCCTTACCGGTCGGGAGCGGGGTGTCGGCCAAGTCGGCCCTCATAGCGGGAGAGAGCCCGGACACGATGAAGTCGATAGTTTTGGTGCCGGAAGAATCCAGCACGCCGAGTGCGCCGTAGCGGGCGTTGGCCAGGGACCGGGCCTCCTCGACGATGTGGTTGAGGAGGGCGCTCAGCTCAAGATTCGATTCGAGGAGGAGCGATGCCTCGAGGAGCCTGCGCAGCGTGGCCGGGTCGTCGATGGCTTCGAATGCGGAACGCCTCCGCTCGCGTTCGGCGGGCACGGAACCAACGTAGTGATGAATCCCGGACCCGTCCACTTATGGGCGACGGGGCACCCAGAGATACAGGTGAACTAGATCAGCGCGTTCTCCCTGCACCCCATTGCATTGACCACGTTTATCCACTGCTTTCATTCCCCCTTTCCTCGTCGGCCCTGATGTGTTCAAATGGGTCGCTGTGACTATCCGTGTATTCCTCCTCGACGACCATGAGATCGTGCGCACGGGTCTGCGCGCCCTTCTTGAGTCGAACGATGACATCGAAGTAGTGGGTGAAGCGGGGACGGTGGCTGAGGCCCAGGCCCGGATCCCCGCACTCCGCCCGGATGTGGCCATCCTTGACGTGCGCCTCCCTGACGGCAGCGGGGTCGAGGTGTGCCGCGATGTCCGGGCGCAGATGCCGGACACGGCGTGCATCATGCTGACGTCGTATGCCGACGACGAAGCCTTGTTTGCGGCGATCATGGCCGGATCGTCGGGCTACGTACTCAAGCAGGTCGGTGGGAACAGTTTGGTCGACGATGTCCGCAGGGTGGCTGCCGGTGAGTCACTACTCGACCCGGCGCTGACAGAACGGGTGCTCCGTCGCCTGCGAGAGGGTCCAGAGGAAGAGCCGTTGTTGGCCAGCCTGACCCATCAGGAGCGGCGCATCCTCGATCTCATCGCCGAAGGGATGACCAACCGGCAGATTGCCGAACGGATGTTCTTGGCCGAGAAGACCGTCAAGAACTACGTCTCGAACCTGCTGACCAAACTCGGCATGGAACGCCGCACTCAGGCTGCCTCCTATGCCACCCGGATGCAGGAGCGCTCCGAGCAGGACCGCCGCGCCGACGCCAGCGGAACCTGAACCGACGAGAGGCCATAGGCCGCCGTCGGTGGATCAGTGCTCGTCTGCCGGGGTCCTATCCGAGGACACGGAACTGACGGGCACCGTGACCCCCTTGGCCACCAGGATCTGCTCGAGGTGCATCCTCCCCTGATCAGGGATGTCGAAACTCTCGATCTTCACGACTATTCCGCGTCGCCGCGCTAGGCGCACCAAGGCGGCGTCGTACGCCAACTGGTCGGCGACGGCCTGCAGGGCCCACCCCGGATCGTTCCGTGCCTCGTGCTTGTCCATGACTCGGCGCAGACGCATGAGTTCGCCGGTGGAACTGTGGGATCGCGGTGGATCTGCCTCGAGTTCATCCGTGAGTACGGCATGGAGAAGATCGGAGTACATGGGAATCACCTGACCATCAGGATCTGTCGGTGCGTGCCGAGACATCCGGTTGGATTCGGGGCGACCATCCAGACGGGCTGCTCCCGTCGGGCCGCTGCTGTCAGCAGGGGACTAGTCGCTTTGGCCACGCCGGATTACGGCCTCAGCCGACTGGTATGCCTGGCGGATGTCGTCGATCAGCTTGTCGAAGCCGCCACGCATCGAGTCGAGGTTGGCGCCAGCATCCCTGGGCATCTCCCTTAGTCGACGGGCCGCCGCTAGGTAGGCGTTCTCGGCGACGGCTGCCTTGGACCGGACGACCTCGCTGATGTCCTTGGAGGCCAGGTCGGCCTGCACCATCAGGTCATCGATGCGGGCCCGCCACTCCTCGAGGAGCGCCTCGAGCCGTTCGAAGCCCGACCCTCCTCCCTGGGGGGCAGTTGACTGCGTGTCTGTGGTGGTGGCCATGGTGCCTCCTTGGCGGTGGTCTGGATGGGTCTCGATGTGTTGGTATCGATGTGTCCAGGATCGTCGCCGAAGCCATACCCTGGTAGGGCCGAACGTCCCACGCATCGCGGTCTCCAGCGGACGGTCCGGCCTGGCCGGCCACCGCCGAACCCGGTTTGGGCCCTTTGGCCCTAGGTCTCCGGCGTCGACTCGGCGATCATGGGAGTCAGATCGCCCCTTGATGGAGTGTCAGGGCGGACGATGTCGAGTGGATGTGGAGCGCATCCTCGTGATCGGAGGGAGGGGACATGGCGATACTGAATGTGGCAGTTGAACGAGTTCTGCCAGTGAGGCGTGACCGAGACGTCGAGTCCCAGGTAGGTGTGTTGCGCCCGGATAGATCGGCCGATCTTGTCGGCCTCGCTGACTGGCGTGGCGATGTGGCTCTCGAGCTGTGGGTAGAGGCTGATGTCTCACCGGCCCGGGTGCGGCTGGCGGGTCGGCTCGATTCCGCCACCTTGGTCAATCTGACCCAGGTCATCCAGGAGATCCTGGACGACGGCACCCGGGAGGTCGAGTTGTGCACCGACGGACTGCGGGTGATCGACTCGTCCGCCCTCGGCGCCTTGGCTGATATCGAGCACCTGGTCAGTGGGTACGGCGGAAACCTGGTCCGGGTGGGCCCCTCGGCTGGGCCGTTCGGCAAGCCCGCGATCGGGGGAAACACGGTACCGGCACGGCGAACCTGGCGGGCACCCTCCTGAGCCTCGCGGTGAGCCTCGCGGTGGGTGGACATGTTCAACTACTGCCGATGAGCGCCAGCCAAGGAGCCATGGGCTGGGGTATCCCCCTATGGCCTGTCGGCATCGCTAGGGTCGGGGCCACGTATGAAGTCGCTCCGGAACCGCCCGATGCCTCCAACCGGCCGGTCCGGTAGCCAGCACCTCTGGATTGTTGGTTCCCTGTTGCTCGTCCTGGCTGACTCTGGCTGTTCGATCCAGGCGAGCCTCGAACCGGTACCTGCCCACCCCGGCCCCGTCGGCTCCGGACAGCCGCTCGGGTATGTGGTGTGCCCGACATCGGTCACGCCTGTCGAGTTGGGCACGCGCACAGCCGAGGCCCCCATCACCTTGCCGGTACGGGGGACCCCTCCGTTGGGGAGTTTTGCTGTCACCACATCCCCCGATGGAAGGTCGGCATACGTGGTCACCAGTTCGGTGACGCGGTCGGGGACGGCGGACAACGTGGTGGTGCCGATCGACCTAGCCACCCAGCGCGCCCAGATGCCGATCGTCCTGCCGGGCCGCGGAGGCACCCATGCGGTGGTGGTCATGCACGACGGGAAGACGGTGCTGGCCGCCAGCGGGACGAGCATCGTGCCGATCGATGCGGCCAACCGTTCGGTGGGAACTCCGCTCGATCTCGGTTCGGGAAGGACGGTATTCAGCATGGCGCTCTCCCCGACGTCACCCATCCTCTACGTGCTGGTGGAGGGCGGAGTGATCCCGGTGGATACGGCTACCGCCACGGTCGGCTCCATGATCCCGACGGGGCTGAGCATCTCGTCGGTCTCCTCACCTCACGGCGTCATCGTCGCCGCTGATGGTGCCACTGTCTACGCCGTTGGTCATGGCGGTGCGGACTTCGGAGGTCAGATGGTGTCGATCACGGTGGCCACCGGTGCCGTGCGGTCGGCCACCAGCTTCGACAAGTTCGGCATCGCCGACCCGGCAGCACTGGCGATGGTCGTCGGAGGGGCGACCATCTTGATGGCTGACTCCGGCAACAATTGGGTGGTCCCGGTCCCCACGGCAGACCCAGGCAATCCATCTGGTCCGGTGCGGCTTCCTTCCGGGGGCGTGGCATCTGCTGGTTCGACCTCCGGTCATCCGAGCGACATCGTCGTAGGCCCTGGACCGACCGGGGCGTTCGTGGTGGCCGGGCTCGACGCCGTCCTGCCCTTCGACCCGACCACGAACACGTTCGGACGGGCCGTCAAGGTGTGCTCGGGTGCGGCGTCGATGGCCGTGGCCGGAGCCTGATTCCCCTCACCGGCGCCTGCTCAGAAGGTTGCCGCCGGCCACCGCCTCCATCTAGAAGGTCACCATCTCGCATGTCGGTGAGCGCTGGCAGGAATCGGTGCTGGAGCGGTATCTGAACCGATACCAGATCCGGCCAGTTTTTCAATCAGTGGTTCAGCCAGTGGTGTCCCTGCAGCACCAGGCCAGTCCGGCACCGGGTCCAAGCGACTGCTCGATGCCAAAGAAGACCGGGGTGCGGTCGCTCAGCTGAAAGGCGAGTGGTGGCATCCGGTTCGCAAGTCAGGTGCGGATGTGTCTTTTTCGATACATCCGTCTCACGAAGCTGGCGAACCTAGCCGACCCCGGGTGCTAACGGGCTCTCGTCGGGAGCGGGGGATCGGAACTCCGCGGGGGCCTGACCGGCCGCAGCCAGTAGCTCATCGAGCGCTGGGGCGATGTCGGCGGCGAGCTGCCACACCTCGGGCATGGTCTCGGGACACGAGATGATCCCCCAGTAGAGGACCCCCCGGTAGCTCATGATCGTGATGTTGACGCCGATCCCGTCCATGACCGGGCCGAGGGGATACCCGGCCACCATCTCAGCACCACCCAGATAGAGCGGAAAGTCTGGTCCGGGCACGTTGGAGATGATGAGGTTGGCCACCGGACGATGATGGTCGGCCAGCTTCATCCGGCTGTAGAGGCGGGCGGCGGCGGCGAACGTGTTCGGAGTGGCGTGTTCGGCCCAGTTCACCAGCATGTCCGCTCCGAGGGCGTTGTGCTCCTCTTTGGCCCCCTTGGTTCCCTCTCGGATGGCCGACAGCCGCGCCAACGGATCATCGAGGTTGGCTGGCAACTGTACGAACATCGACGAGATCTTGTTGGAGCCGTAGGGAGCGTCGCTGCCGGGCTCGACCGATACCGGAACTACCGCCACCAGCGGCTTGTCGGGCAGTTCGTCCCCGTCGACCAGGAACTGGCGCAGCGCGCCGGTGCATATGGCGAGCACCACATCGTTCACTGTGGTCCCGGTGGCGTTCTTGAGCCGTTTGACGTCGTCCAGGCCGATGGAGGCCAGAGCCACTTGCCGACGACGGGTGAGTGCCCCGTTGAACGAGGTCTTCGGCGCAGACAGGGGAAGGGCGGCCTTGGCCTGGGGTCCCTGGTGGTCCGGTTCGCGGCGGACCCGCCGGACACGGAGCAAGTGCTTTCCTGTCCGAACGATGTCGCGGGTCATCTCGAAGGGCCGAAAGACGCGGGCGGCCAGGGCCTCGCTGAGGAGTTCGGCACTCGAGGGGATGCGGGAGTCCCCGACGACATCGGGCGGCTGTGGATCAGGCCCGGGATCGAGTTCGAGGTCGAAGAGCACCGAGAGCAGGGCCGCCCCCGACATGCCGTCGACGGTCGAGTGGTGCATCTTGGCGATCACCGCGATGTGGCCGTGCTCCAGGCCTTCGGCGATCCAGAACTCCCACAGGGGCTTGGAACGGTCGAGCTGACGGCTGGCGATATCACCGGCGAGGTCGGCGAGCTCCCGTCGGCCCCCAGGGGACGGGATCGCAGTACGTCGCACGTGATAGTCGATGTCGAAGTCAGGGTCGTCGACCCAGACCGGATGGCCCAGCCTGAACGGGACCTCGACCAGCAGGCGTCGGAAGACCGGGGCCTGGAAGGTGCGCGAGGCGATCTGGGCCTGCATCTTGGCGAACGAGTAGCCCCCAGGCACGGTGGAGGGGTCGAACACGGTAACTATCTCCACGTGCATGTGAAGCGTGGGTGTCTCCAGATAGAGGAAGCTGGCATCGAGCCCGCTCAGTTGTTCCACGCCACACCTTTCTTGGCCGATCCCCTACGGATCAAGCCCCCAGATAATGCCCCACCGGGGCCGTGCGGTCTATGGGCAATTTTGTGCAGCCCGAGGGCATTGTGGTCGTCGAGCCGCAACCGGTTACCCCTGGATGCTCAGAACGGTGTTTGATGGGGGAGTGATCTGGGTCTCGCTCGCTTTCTCTGTGGTTGTGGCGCTGGTGGCCTTGATGATCGTTGCGCCATCCCGGAGCGAGCCGTGGTCGGTGCTGTGCTTCGTCGCCGTCTTCGTGGTGGCTGAACTCCCGGTGCACATGGCCGTGGTGGTCCTGGTGGGTGCTACCGCCTTCGCCACCGGTGTGTCGGATCACAATTGGGCGTGGTGGATGGCGCTGGCGCTGTGTGCAAGCGCCGCCGTGGCCTACGTCTTCCTGGCCGTCGTGGCCCACCGTTCGGGACGCCTGACGCAGGACTCCCTGGACGATGCGGCCAGGGGGCCGATCGTGGCTCCCGGCGTCGACCTGCGTCCGGCCTGGGGATCGTGGTGGCGCCTCGTGCTGGCGCTGCCGTTGAGTCCCCGTCGCATCCGTCGGATCCGGGGTGTCGACTACGCCGGAACGGGCATCCACCGCAATACGCTCGATGTGCTCGTCCGACGGGCCGACCCGCCGACCGGCGCTCCGGTGCTGGTCTACATCCACGGTGGGGCGTGGGTCATCGGTGACAAGCGTGAGCAGGGGATCCCGATGATGCACGAACTGGCCCAACGGGGCTGGGTATGTGTGGCCATCAACTACCGGTTGAGCCCGAAGGCGACGTGGCCCGACCATGTCGTGGACTGCAAGCGGGCCTTGGCCTGGGTGAGGGAGCACATCGCCGAGTACGGCGGCGATCCGTCCTTCGTCGCCGTCTCCGGTGGGTCGGCAGGGGGTCACCTGGCCGCCCTGGTGGCGGTAACCCCCAACGAGTCGGAGTGGCAGCCCGGCTTCGAGGAGGCCGACACCTCCGTCGACGCCTGCATCCCGTTCTACGGGGTCCATGACGTCACCGGGCATCCCGAGGCCAGCGGGACCCACGGCCCCGGACTGGTCGATCTCCTCCAGGAACGGGTGATGAAGACGACGGTGCATGTGGACCGGGACACCTTCGATCTGGCCTCGCCGGACCAACGGATCACTTCTGCGGCCCCGCCGATGTTCGTGATCCAGGGGGCCAACGACACGTTGATGCCGAGAGAGGTGGGACGGCGGTTCGCCGATCGCCTCCGCGAGGTGTCGGAGGCCCCGGTGGCGTATCTCGAGCTCCCCTATACCCAGCACGCCTTCGACATCCTGGTATCGATCCGGTCCCGGCACACGACCCAGGGCGTCGTCCGCTTCCTCGAGGGGATCCGCAGCAGAGCAACCTCCTGAATCCACGCCGATCCCGAGGGAAATCCTCGGTGGGGCTGGACACCCGACGAAGTTTCTGACGTAGAGTCACATATTCTTGCCGGGCCATCCTGGTTCGGGCACACACGATCATCCAAGATCAAGGGGGAGCCTTGCGTTCACTGTCATGGAAGAGCCGCACGACGGCGCTGGGCATGGTCCTGGCCGTCGCCGTGGGCGCCACGGCCTGCAGTTCGACCACCTCTTCGTCGACCACGACAACTTCCGGTTCCAGCAGCACCACCGCGGCCGGCAGCTCCTCGTCCATCCCGGCCAGCGCCTTCAACGACCACACCGGTGTGTCATCGACGGCCGTGCAGGTAGCCAACGTCTCCACCCTCTCGGCCGGGCTGTTCAAAGGTGCCCAGGTCGGGGTCCAGGCCTACGCCAACTACATCAACTCGACGGGCGGGGTCAATGGCCGAAAGATCGTGGTGAACAACGCCGACGACTCGTTCACCGGTGCCGGCAACAAGCAGGGAACGCAGAACGCGCTCCAGAACGACCTGGCCCTGGTCGGGAACTTTTCGCTCGAGGACAGCTTCGGCGGCTCGGTCCTGGCGCAGAACCCCGGGGTCCCCGACGTCTCCCAGGTGCTCGACCACGACACGACGAACCTGCCCAACGTCTATAGCCCCGTGCCGCTGAACGACGGATGGCAAGAGGGTCCGATCCAGTACTTCAAGCAGAAGTTCCCAGCCGAGGTCAAAGCCGTGGGCTCACTGCTGGCCGACTCCCCAGCCGCCGCTCAGACCTGGGCCGGCGAGGAGTACGTCATGAAGAAGGTCGGCTACAAGATCATCTATCAGAACACGTACCCCATCACCCAGTCCGACTTCACCCAGGACGTCATCGCCATGAAGAACGCTGGCGTCAAGATCCTCTTCATCGACCAGATGCCTCCGAACTATGCGTCCTCGGTCCTGAAGGCACTGACCCAGCAGAACTACCACCCCCAGGTCGTGCTGGGTGCGGCCACCTACTCCAACAGCCTCGTCTCGCAGTCGGGCGGTCCGGCCGCCGTCAACGGTGCCTACCTGGCACAGAACTCCTCCCTGTACCTCGGAGGGGACCAGACAGATATCCCCGCGGTCGGGCAGTTCCTCTCGTGGGTCCAGAAGGCGTCGCCCGGGTTCCAGCCCGATCTCTTCACCATGTACGGCTGGATCTCGTGCCAGCTGTTCGCCGAGGCGCTCAAGAACGCCGGATCCAACCCCAGCCGCGGGTCGGTCCTGCAGGCCCTGTCCAAGGTGACCACGTTTACCGGTGGCAACATCGTCGCTCCGACCAACCCGGCCGCCAAGTCCACCTCGAACTGCTACCTGATCGGCAAGGTCGTCAACGGCGCCTTCCAGCGGATCGATGATCCGGCGGTGAGCAGCAGCACGAACGGGTACCGTTGCGACTACTCCTACGTGAAGAAGCCTGGGACCTGAGCGCTCGGGGTTCCAGCAGATGCTCGATGACATTGCCCCGGGGGGGATGAGTACGCAGTGAGTAACTTTCTCCAGTTCACGGTGTTCGGGATCATGCTCGGCGCCGGCTACGCCATTGCCGCCACCGGCTTGGTGGTGACGTATACGACATCGGGCGTGTTCAACTTCGCCCAGGGTGCGGTCGGCATGATCGCCGCCTTTGGCTACTGGGAGTTGGTCTCGGCCCACCACGTGCCGGTTCTGGCCGCCCTGGTCATCGTCCTCATCTTGGGAGCATCGATCTGCGGAGCCTTCGTGGAGCGGGTGCTGATGCGTCGTCTGCACGGGGCATCGGCGGAGCGCCCGGTAATGGTCACCCTTGGTCTGATGGTGATCCTCACGGGAATGGCCACGATCCTCTGGTCGCCCACCACCCAGCGCACGGTCGAGCCGATGATCACCGGCCAGTTCAGCCTGGTCGGTATCAACATCCAGGTGCAGTACGTCCTGATCATCGCCGTGGCCATCGCCGTGGCCATCGGTCTGCGGGCGCTCTTCTACACCACGCGCACCGGGTACGCCCTGCGGGCCGTGGTCGACGACCCCGAACTCCTGGGCATGTCCGGGGTCTCGCCCAACCGGATGAGCCAGTACGGATGGATCTTGGGCTTCATGATGGCCGCCCTGTCCGGGGTGCTGCTGGCCCCCACGCAGACCACGGGGATCAACATCGAAGCCATGACCCTTCTGGTGGTGAGCGGGTATGCGGCGGCCATCGTCGGCCGCCTGAAGAACATCCCGGTCACCTTTGCCGCGGCTATCGCCATCGGCCTCGCCGAGAACTACGTACTCAACTACGTGGAGCCCCATCTCCCGGCCAACCTCCAAACCGACATGACCAGTGCGCTCCCCATGGTGTTCTTGTTCATCGCCCTGGTGACGCTGCCGTCGGTGCGGCTGCGGGCGGTGGGCCGCCTCACGTCGATGAAGGCCCCTCGCGTGGCCGGCGGGCGGGAGTCCCTGGTGGCTGGGGCGGTCTTCCTGGTAGTGGCCGTGGTGGTCGCCTTCGCCTTCGCCGACACCAACATCAAGGGCACCACATTGCTCACCCTGGGCGGCATGGTGTTGACCCTGGCCATCGTGGGTCTGTCGCTCGTGCTGCTGACGGGATACTCCGGTCAGGTATCGCTCTGTCAGTTCTCGTTCATGGGTATCGGTGCCTTCATCATGGGGAAGGTGGCAGGCGGGGGTTCGCTCCTCGGCCTGATCGCGGCCACCGCCATCTGTGCCGGGGTGGGGGCGCTCATCGCGTGGCCGACCGTCCGGTTGAGCGATCTCTATCTGGCTCTGGCCACATTCGCCTTTGCTGACGCGGTGGCCACTGGGTTCTTCTCTGACGGACATATCTACGGTGCCGGCGGTCTCATGGTCGGTCGTATCGTCCTGCCCGGGTTGTCCCTGGGCAGCGACACAGCAGAGTTCCTCCTGGTGGCGGTGTTCTTCGTCCTGTGCGCCTGGCTGGTCCTGGCCATCCGGCGCAGCCTGTTCGGCCGACGGTTGGTAGCAGTCAACGACTCGCCCGCGGCCTACGCCACCGTGGGGCTCGACATCGGCTTCACCAAGGTGGCGGTCTTTGCTATCGCGGCCGGCATGGCCGGACTGGCCGGCGGTCTCTATGCCACGGTGCAGCAGATCGTGGGCACCACCGACTTCGACATCTTCCCCGGCATCATTTTCGTGCTCTTCGTCACCATCTGGAGCATCCGGACGGTGTCGGGCGCCTTCCTGGCCGCCCTCACCTACGTGGTTCTCAACCAGCTCTGGCCCAGCAGCATCGGAATCTTCGCCGGCATCGGCATCATCCTCATCGGTCGGGCTGCCGGCGGCATCCTCGGGATCGAGGCCCTCCATGTCCGTCTGCCATGGGTGAAGGCGCCGTCGGGAACGTCAGACCCGTCCGGCCATCTCACTGCCTTCGGTGGGACGGCTCTGGCCACGGAGGGCTCCCGTGCCGCAGGCTGAGTCCACCACCAACGCCAACTCCACGGCCACCGCCACCACCACCGACGTGCTCACGGTCCAAGGTGTGGCTGTCCGCTTCGGCGGTGTGGCCGCCTTGAGCGACGCCAATCTGACGGTCAGAGCCGGCACGGTGACCGGGCTGATCGGACCGAACGGAGCCGGCAAGACCACCTTGTTCAACGTGATCAGCGGTCTCCAGTCGCCCGACCGAGGAACGGTCCGGCTGCTCGGAACCGATATCACCGCGATGAAGCCCGACCGCCGAGCCCGGCTCGGCCTGGCCCGCACATTCCAGCGCCTCGAGCTGTTCGGCACCCTGTCGGCGGCCGAGAACGTGCAGGTCGGCCTGGAGTCGTCGGTCAAGTGGTGGCAGTGGCGCCACGTCAAGCGGGCTTTCCCTTGGACCAAGCGCGGGGTCCCGACTCAGGACGGCGTTCCCCAGGGCGAACCCACCGGACCGGGCTCGACGGCCGCCACCACCGCCGATCGCCTCCTCGAGGGCGTTGGCCTTGGGGGACTCGGTGCCCATCAATCCAGTGCCATGCCCACCGGGCTGGCCCGCATGGTGGAGCTGGCCCGGGCCCTGGCCATGGCCCCCAAGATCCTGCTGTTGGACGAGCCCGGATCCGGGCTGGACGACGCCGAGTCCCAGGCCCTGGGCGAGCTGTTGACCACGCTGGCCGCCGGCGGTATGGGCGTGCTCCTGGTCGAGCACGACATGGAGCTGGTCATGCGGATCTGCGACTACATCTACGTGCTCGACTTCGGGGACGTCATCGCCTCGGGCACCCCTGATGAGATCCGCCGTGATCCCATGGTCCAGGCGGCCTACCTGGGTGCGGTGACCGAAGTCGACGGAGTCGAGTCAGCCGCAGTACAGGAACCATCACCGAAGTCGGGCACCGGACCCGAGGACGAGACGCGACAGGTTGGCGAGCGATGAGCGACGGATCGACCACGAGCACCACTGGGGCGACGACGAGCACCCTGCCACCGAGCGTCAGCGTCCGAGGCGTGCGGGCCTCCTACGGCCGGATCGAGGTCCTCCACGGGGTGGACCTCGAAGTTCCTGCCGGCAGTGTCTTCGCCCTGTTGGGCCCTAACGGGGCAGGCAAGTCGACGCTGCTCAAGGTGCTGAGCGGTCGGATGCGGACGACAGCGGGCGAGGTTCTGGTCGGTGATGTCCCCATCGGGAAGACGCCTTCGGAGAAGCTGGCCCGCCAGGGCATCTGTGCAGTCCCTGAGGGTCGAGGCATCTTCCCCAACCTCACGGTCCGGGAGAACCTCCGCATCTGGACCTACCGCGGCGGCATCACCATGAAGGACGTCGAAGAGCAGACATACGCCACGTTCCCGGTCCTCAAGGAGCGCCGCCGTCAGCTGGCTGGGACGATGTCCGGTGGGGAGCAGCAGATGCTGGCCATCTCACGGGCTCTGGTGACCCGGCCGCGGGTGTTGTACCTGGACGAGCTATCGATGGGCCTGGCTCCGTTGATCGTGGCCGAGCTCTACGAACTGGTCGGCACATTGGCCCGCCAAGGGATGACCATCGTGCTGGTGGAGCAGTTCGTCACCACCGCCTTGGCCGTGGCCGACCACGCCGCCATCATGGTGCACGGCCGCATCGAGCAGCAGGGGACGCCATCGGAGATGGCCGACGCCGCGCTCAGCATCTACCTGGCCTAGGTTCGCCAGCCTGGTGAGATGAGATGTGCCTAGAAAGACACATCCGCACCTGACTTGCGAATCGGATGCCACCACGCGCCTTTGCACTGAGCGACCGCACCAATGATTGAAAAACTGGCCGGATCTGGTATTGGATCAGATACCGCATCAGCACCGCGGGCCACCAGGGAGCAGCATCTTCCTAGCTGGCGAACCCAGCCTGCCCCGAGGCAGGCGCAGGCTCGACGGTTCAGGCCTGACGGTTCAGGAGACGACCGGCTGCTCGTCGGCCAGATCGACCTCGACTGACGGCTCGTCACCCACGTGTGTGACTAGTTCGACCACGCCCCCCGCATCGCGCACGTCGCCTGCAGCCGAGGCCAGGGCGTCGATCCGGGCCGCGGTGTCGACCACCGTGAGCAGAGCCACCGGGGCCCGCATGGAGCGCTTGGCCGTTGTCTTGGCCCGGCGGACCACGCCCAGCACCTCGGCAGCCACCTCGAGGACGGCATCGATGGCCGGATCGGGGGACTCGCCGGCAGACATGCCCAGCTCACCAGCGGTAGGCCAGGGTGCGGTGTGAATGGAGCCGGCCTGCCACCATGACCACACCTCTTCGGTCACGAAGGGCAGCACCGGGGCCAGCAGGCGGAGCATCACCGACAGCGCCGCAGCCAGCGCAGCCCTTGCCGAGGCCGTGCCGTCTTGACCGTTCTCTCCGTAGGCGCGGGTCTTGACCAACTCCAGGTAGTCATCGCAGAACGACCAGAAGAATGCCTCGGTGCGCTCGAGGGCACGGGCGTAGTCGTACGCCTCGAAGGCCGTGGTCGCCTCGTCCACCACGACCGCCAGCCGGGCCAGGACAGCCCGGTCGATCGGTTCGGTGACGGCATCGATCGGTGGGATCACCAGCGTTCCGTCGTCATCGGTCAAGCGGCCGAGGGCGAACCGTGATGCATTCAGCACCTTCATGGCCAGGCGCCGGCCGACCTTCATCTGGCCTTCGTCGACGGCAGTGTCCGTCCCCGGCCGTCCGCTGGCCGCCCAGTACCGGACGGCATCGGCTCCGTGCGTCTCCAGCAGGGGCAGCGGGGTGACCACGTTCCCCTTCGACTTGGACATCTTCTTGCGGTCGGGGTCGAGCACCCAACCCGAGATGGCCGCGTTGGCCCATGGCAGCGCACCGTGCTCCAACTCCGAGCGCACCACAGTGGAGAACAGCCAGGTACGGATGATGTCGTGGCCTTGGGGCCGCAGATCCATCGGGAACACCCGATCGAACAGGTCGGGGTCATCCCCCCATCCACCGGCGATCTGAGGGGTCAGCGACGAGGTGGCCCAGGTGTCCATGACATCCGGGTCGCCGACGAAGCCGCCGGGCACGCCGCGCTGGTCGGCGGTGAACCCGTCGGGCACATCGACCGACGGGTCGACGGGCAGTGTGCCCTCGTCGGCCAGGATCGGCGAGTCGTAGACGGTCTCGCCATCGGCATCAATGGGGTACCAGACCGGCAGGGGAACGCCGAAGAAGCGCTGGCGGCTGATGTTCCAATCGCCGGTGAGGCCCTCGACCCATGCCTTGAACCTGTGCGCCATGTACGGCGGGTGCCACACCAACTCCTCGCCCCGAGCCAGTAGCGCGTGGCGGTGGGGCAGGGTCTCCACGAACCACTGACGGGACGAGACGATCTCGAGGGGTCGGTCGCCCTTCTCGAAGAACTTGACCGGGTGGGTGATGGGTCGCGGCTCACCGATCAGCGCACCAGATTCGGTGAGCAGCTCCACGATGCGCACCTGGGCCTGCTTGACGGTCCGGCCCGACAGCTCGTCGTAGTTGGCGGTAGCTTCGGCTGGGGTGTCGGACTCCCAGCCGTCGGTACCGAACTCGACGGGCAGCAGCCGTCCGTCACGTCCGACCACGGTCCGGGTGGGCAGGGACAGCTCGCGCCACCACACCACGTCGGTCGTGTCGCCGAAGGTGCAGATCATGGCGATGCCGGAGCCCTTTTCGGGATCGGCCAGCTCGTGGGCCAGCACTGGGACCCGAACCCCGAACAGCGGCGTGGTGACCGAGGTGCCGAACAGGGGCTGGTACCGCTCGTCGTCGGGGTGGGCCACGAGCGCCACGCACGCCGGTAGCAGCTCGGGCCGGGTGGTCTCGATCTCGACCCCGCCCTCGGCGTCGACCCGGGGGAAGCGGAGGCGGTGGTAGGCACCGGGCCGTTCCCGGTCCTCGAGTTCGGCTTGGCTGACGGCGGTACGGAAGTCGACGTCCCACAGGGTGGGTGCGGTGCGCTGGACGACCTGGCCGCGCACGGCCAGGCGCAGGAACCCGCGCTGGGAGACCCGCTGGGACCGTTCGCTGATGGTGGCGTAGGTGTGTGCCCAGTCGACCGACAGGCCGAGGGTGCGCCACAGGTGCTCGAAGACTTGCTCGTCCTCGATGGTCAGCTGGTGGCACAGGGCCACGAAGTTGGGCCGGGAGATGGCGATGGGATCCTTCGGCGCCTCGTCGGGCGCGATGAAGTCGGGGTCGTAGGGGAGGCTTGGGTCGCAGCGCACGCCGAAATAGTTCTGCACCCGTCGCTCGGTGGGCAGGCCGTTGTCGTCCCAGCCCATCGGGTAGAAGACCTGTCGGCCCCGCATGCGCTGGAACCGGGCCACCGCGTCGGTGTGCGTGTAGGAGAAGACATGGCCGATGTGGAGCGAGCCGGACACCGTGGGCGGCGGAGTGTCGATGGAGAAGACTTGATCGCGGGTGGCGGTGCGGTCGAAGGAGTAGACCCCCTCGGCCTCCCACCGGGCAGCCCAGGTGGCCTCCAGGCCTTCGAGGCCGGGTTTTTCGGGGATGCCCCGCCCTGTGGTGGCGTGGCTGATGGGTCCGTTCGTCTGCTCCGGCATGATCGGGTTACCGTACCCTGCGTGCTCCTGCTCCATGACACCGCCACCGGAGAGGTGGCCCCGCTGCGCCTCCGCTCCCCCGGGAAGGTCGGCCTCTACGTCTGCGGACCGACCGTCGACGGGATCCCTCACCTGGGGCACGGCCGGTTTTCGCTCGTGTTCGATGTGCTGCGCCGCTACCTCTTGTTCAGCGGACTCGAGGTGACCTACGTCTCCAACATCACCGATATCGAGGACAAGATCATCGACCGGGCCGCCGACCGGGGCATCCCCATCGACGAGTTCACCGCCATCAACGAGGCGCTGTGGTGGGAGATCATGGACGCCCTCGGCGTGTTGCGGCCCGACGAGGTCCCCCACGCCACGGCCTACGTCGACCGGATGATCGTGCTCATCGGCGACCTGGTGGCCAAGGGAGTGGCCTATGAGACGGCCACCGGGGTCTACCTGTCGGTGCTCGATGTACCCGGATATGGCCTCTTGGCTCGCCAGCCCCTCGACTCATTGCGAGCCGGGGCCCGGATCGAAGCCGACGAGGAGAAGCGGTCGCCGCTCGACTTCGTGCTGTGGAAGAAGGCCAAGCCCGGCGAACCCAGTTGGGAGGCGCCCTGGGGGGCAGGCCGCCCCGGGTGGCACACCGAGTGCGTGGTCATGTCGCTCGACTTGCTCGGTGAGGGGTTCGAGCTGCACGGCGGCGGCCAGGACCTCACGTTCCCCCATCACGAAAACGAACGGGCCCAAGCCGTGGCCGACGGCAAGGAGTTCGCCCGCCACTGGATGCACAACGGCTGGGTCACCGTGGGCGGCGAAAAGATGTCCAAGTCGCTGGGTAACTTCACCTCTCTGGCCGATCTGCTCGCCCGGAGCGATGCCCGCGCCTATCGGCTGCTCGTCCTGCGGTCGCACTACCGGTCGCCCATCGAGGTGACCCCGGACACCATCGCCCAGGCCGAGGCCGGCTTGGCTCGGCTCGACGAGCTGGCCCGACGGTTCGCGCTCTCTGACCTGCTGGCCGAGGGGCCGCCGACGGGGCCCGATGCCGCCGTAGGTGAGTTGGATGAGGAGGCGGTGGCTGCGTTCATAGCCAGCATGGATGACGACCTCGACACACCCGGCGCCCTGGCCGCAGTGTTCGACCTGGCCCGCCAGGCCAACTCGGCCGCCGATGCGGGCGACGACCGGGGTGCCATCCGGGCCGCCGGAACGGCCAACCTGCTGGCTGCCGCCCTGGGGCTCCGACTCCAAGGGGTCGTCGATGATGCTGTGGACGAGGTTTCCGCCACGCTGGTCCGCCAGAGGGACGATGCCCGGGCGGCAAAGGACTGGGCCGCCGCCGACGCGCTCCGGGCCGAGCTCGAGGGCGCCGGGTGGCTGGTGGAGGACAGCGCCGAGGGCACCCGCATCCGCCGACGGTAGGAAGCGACACCACGAACCGACGGCGGGCACCCGCCCCGGCGGGCTGCCCGATCGCGAGTCCGTGGGCCGCTGGACGGCTCTCGAACCGGCCGATGTTGCTCGGGGCGCGCCGCCGTGGTTACTATTGAGTAACTACGAAGTGACCCGCCGCTCGTCGGCGCGCGTGCGGCCATAGTGCCGACACCGGTCAAGGCAGTGCATGAGGGGCCCCCGGGCCGGAACGGAGCACGATCACCATGGCCGAATTCTCTCTCGATCTCGACGAGGACACCCTCCAGATCCAGAGTTGGGTACACGACTTCGCCGCGAATGTGATGCGGCCCGCCGCCCACGAGTGGGACGAGCGCGAAGAGACCCCGTGGCCCATCATCGAAGAAGCCGCCCGCATCGGGCTGTATTCGTTCGACTTCATCGCCCAAGCGTTTGCCGAGCCATCGGGTCTCATGATGCCCGTGGCCCTCGAGGAGCTCTCCTGGGGCGATGCCGGTATCGGCATGGCCATCTTGGGCAGCACCCTCGGCCTGGCCGGGATCGCCAGCAACGGCACCACCGAGCAGCTCATGGAGTGGGGACCCCAGTGCTACGGCACCCCCGAGAAGATCCAGTTGGCGGCCTTCGCCGTGTCCGAGCCGGACGCCGGTTCCGACGTGTCGTCGCTGCGGACCCGGGCCGTCTACGACGAGGCCAAGGACGAGTGGGTGCTGAACGGCACCAAGACGTGGATCTCCAACGGCGGTATCGCCGACATCCACGTGGTCGTGGCCTCCGTCGATCCCGAGTTGGGCTCGCGTGGGCAGGCCAGCTTCATCGTCCCACCCAAGACCCCTGGACTCTCTCAGGGGCAGAAGTTCTCGAAGATGGGCATCCGGGCGTCGCACACCGCCGAAGTCATCCTTCAAGACTGCCGGGTTCCCGGCCACTGCCTGCTCGGGGGCAAGGACAAGCTCGACGAGAAGCTCTCCCGCGCCCGCCAGGGGATCAAGTCGACTGGCCAGGCGGCCATGAAGACGTTCGAAGCCACCCGGCCCGGCGTCGGCGCCCAGGCGCTCGGCATCGCTCGTGCCGCCTATGAGTACTCGCTCGACTACGCCAAGGAGCGCAAGGCCTTCGGCCGGGCCATCATCGAAAACCAGTCCATCGCCTTCAAGCTGGCCGACATGAAGATGCGGATCGACGCGTCACGCCTCCTGGTGTGGCGGGCCTCATGGATGGGACGCAACGGCAAGGACTTCGTGGCTGGCGAGGGTTCCATGTCCAAGCTGTTCGCCGGGGAGACCGCGGTGTGGGTGACCGAAGAGGCCATCCAGATCCTCGGCGGCTACGGCTACGTGCGCGACTACCCGGTCGAGCGGTGGCACCGTGACTCCAAGATCTACACGATCTTCGAGGGCACCAGCGAGATCCAGCGCCTCATCATCGCCCGGGCCATCTCGGGCGTGCACATCAAGTAGAACGAAGTTGCCGCATCCATTGACTCGGTCCTGCTCTTGGACCGAGAGTTCCCTCAAGCTTG
>CAIVIS010000379.1 GCA_903906055.1 uncultured Acidimicrobiaceae bacterium | reverse complement strand
CTGCTCAGGCCAAGACCATCTCGGCGAACGTCGATCGGGCCATGGCCGCCACGCTTGTCACCCCGAACGGCGTTACCGGTTCACTGCAGTGCTCGCTGTTGTCGGCCAAGCTCTTCCAGTTGAAGGGACGGGTCACGGGCACGAAGGGATCGCTGTCACTGTTCAACCCGCTCGGGCCTCAGTTCTACAACCGCATCACCGTCAAGACGGGCTCGTCTCGACGCGTGGAACATGCCGAGCGGACCCCCACCTATGCCTTCCAGATGGAGGCCTTTCGCAACGCCGTGGTCGATGGGGCACCCTTTCCGACGACCCCTAGCGATGCCATCTCGACCATGGCGGTCATCGACGCCATCTACGCTGCCGCCGGGCTTACAGCCCGCCAGCCCACCCCGGCCTGATCTGTCGGCAACCGATCGGTCCAGGGAGGATGGCGATGGAACGCTGGCCAGCACCCCTGGTCGCTTGCATCCAAGCGGCACCCGTTACTATCGCCGACAGTGAAATTCGCTAAAGCAGATCCTCGCAACTGGACTCTCGGAGCAAAGATCGGCGTGACCCTGGTGGCCGCCGCTCTGATTCCGATGGCCATCGTGTCGGTGGCCGCCACTCGAGCCGGTCAGATGGCAGTGGAGAACGCCGAGCTGTCGAACGCGCTCGGGTCGGCATTCGTCGGGTCCTCGTCGGTCGGGGAGTATCTCGACGGCGTGTCCAAGCGTGCCGAGCAGTTCGGCACCGCGCCAGATGTCGTCTCCTACATCGATAGTCCGGCGACCAACGCGGCGCCATCGTTCGGGGCGGCCAAGTCATCACCCGACGTCCGTAACATCGTGGTGGTCGATGCGCAGGGAACCGTGATATCGGGCTTCCCATCCGACGCAGTGGGACGCAACTACTCCCACACGGCATGGTTCGGTGTTGCCCTCAGCGGAAAACCTGCAGTGGGCGAAGTCTCGCCTGATGCCAAGAGTGGCCGCTACGTGTTCACGGTGGCGTCACCCGCCCGCCGCCCCAGTGAAGCAGTGCAGGGTGTGGTCAGCATCGGCGTGAGCGGCGATGACGTCATGTACTCCCTCAGCCAGAGTCCACTCATTCCTGGAGGCCAAGCGGTCCTCGTAGACCACGGTCGGATCGTGGCGGCTCGCGATCAGCGCAACCTGGGGAAGACGCTGGACCAGATCGGGCTCGGCTCGGTCGCCCGGGCTGCCACCAAGTCGCCCAAGGGGACGATCGCTAAGGTCGCATTGGCCGGTCGAGGTGATCAGGTCGTGGCGTGGTCAACAACCCCGACGGGTGACACCGTCGTCATCATCGAACCACGCAGCGTGTTCCTGGCCTCGATCGATCGCCTGGCAGCCACCACCAGGATCGCCCTCATCATCGTGGCCATCCTGGCCGTAGCTGCTGCCATCGCACTGGCACGAAGGCTGTCGCGCCCTGTCAGCGCTCTGACGACGGCAGCCCAGGCGATCGAAGCCGATGAGGAGCCAGATACCGGACAGTTGGAAAAGCTGGGCCGGGCCCGAGATGACATCGGACTGCTGACCCGAGTGTTCATGCATATGGCCGAGCAGGTCGCCCTTCGAGAGAAGAAGCTGCGCGAACAGGTCCGTGCCATGCGCGTCGAGATCGACCACGGGCGACGCAAGGAGTCCGTCGACGGCATCGTCGAATCCGACTTCTTCAAGGGGATCCAGGACCGAGCGGCGGAGATGCGATTGCGGGCCAGGGGTGATGGCTCGGATCCCAGCCCAGTGGCGGTCAAGAGCGAGTCCGACCCAGTGGCTCCAATGGCCGACGACGCCGGAGAGCAGCCATCATGAGCACCAACAGCCGGCGCCTGCCCACCGTCCTGGCCGCCATCGTCGCCCTCGGGATGATGGTTACTGCATCAGGATGCGGCGGCACCACCGCGGACAAGGCCGCTTCGGGATGTACCTCGATAGCCCTCGCATCCGTCGGGCCGGTCACCGGACCCGACAGCTCCAATGGTCGTCCGCCGCGCAACGGCGCCGAGCTCGCCGTACGCAAGTACAACGCTGCACACGCCGGGTGCCCCGTGGGACTGCTCACCTACGACACCCAGGGGATTCCGGACAATGCATTGAACCTGGCCGACGGCATCGTCGCCGACCCGCAGATCGTCGGAGTCATCGGACCGGTGTTCAGCGGTGAAACGGCAGCGATGACGCCGGTAACGGACAAAGGCGGCGTCCCCGAGATCACGGCGTCGGCGACGAACCCGTCACTTTCACGGAAGGGATGGACCACCTTCCATCGGATTGTCGGGAACGATGCCGCCCAAGGGCCTGCCGCGGCGATCTTCATGACGGAGCGACTGGGCGTGCACCGCGTAGCCGTAGTCGACGACACGGGTCTGTATGGAAAGACGATCGCCGATCTCACGACAAAGAATCTCAAATCCAGCGGAGTAGTGGTGGCGGTTCGTGTCAGCGTCGATCCAGAGAGTGTCAACTATCCCGATGCCATCACCGCGATAGCCGGGGCGCACGTCGATGCCGTTTACTTCGGTGGCGTCGGCAAACCAGGCGGGCGCCTCCTGAGCCAGATGCGTGGTGCGGGCATCACCGTGCCGTTCGTAGGCGGTGACGGTATCTACACACCCGATTTCATCGATGATTCGGGTGGTACTTCGGCCGGAGCGATCATGACGTGCCCATGCGTCAATTCGTCGCGACCGACGACGGCGAAACAGACGTCCTTCGCCGAGTCCTATCGGAACACCTTCGGTGGCGACCCTGGATACTTCGCCGCCGAGTACTACGACGCTGCCAATCTCTTCCTCGACGCCATCGACTCGGGTCAGACGACTCGTGCCGGAATCGAGCGGTGGCTCCGAACCGCCAACTCCGTCGGTCTCACCAAGACGATCCAGTTCGACCGCACTGGCGAAGTGAAGGCCGGAGCCGTGTTCGTGTTCCGGGTCGACGACCAAGGGAACTTCGTCCCCACCGCAGAAGTCCGCAACGGCAAACTGGTCAAATAGCAGTGAATGGCGTGGCCCGGATAGGGCCATCGGGGCCAAGGCGGGTGTGCCGGCGGACCAGCGATCCTGAGGCACGCCAGCGATTCCCCTCCGACATGACGGACACCGAGACACCAAGGGTCACGGAGTGCTCACGGATCGTTCCTCAAGGGTGAACCTTTCGAAGTACTAAGCGGGACCGTTGGAGCGGACGGTACTCAACGAATGCCACCGCCGCTTTCGCCGTGAGCCAAAAGGCGGCCCGTTCGGGTCCCAGAAAACGGTGGATCGAGCACCGTGAGTGCCTGTGTGCGCGCTCTGCGTAGCGGATTGCCGCCAATGCATCCGATTGGCAACGGTCCCGTTCCCCAGTCGCTACTCTCGACACTTGTAGATGGTCCAGTGACACGCAAGCGGGTATTCGCGTGGGCTGAGGAGAGACCCTCGAGGGGCCGAGGCTTCACTTCACTGGTGGTCAGTAGGGCAGATGGTGATCGGCAAGTCGGAGTTCGTTGATCCGACCCAAGTGTGGGGCTGTGGTGACGATGGGCAGACATCAATGGTTTCCTAGGTTCGGTGGAGCGTCAACTCGGCGGCGGGTCGTCGTGATGGCGGCACTCATGGTGCCTCTCGTCGGGCTCGTTCCCGGCGAGGCGGCTGCGGCTACTGCACCCGACACAACCATCACCAGCGCGCCCGCTTCGGCCACGTCCAGCACCAGCGCTTCGTTCGCGTTTACGGCCACGCTCACGCTGGCCACCTTCACCTGCAAGCTCGACACCGGATCGGCCGCGTCCTGCACGACTCCCAAGTCGTACAGCGGACTAGCTGGCGGCACTCACACGTTCTCGGTCTACGCCACCAGTGGCGGAGCAGTCGACACCACCCCGGCCACGGCCACATGGACGATCGACACAGCCGTGCCGACCACGCCGACCGGTCTAGTGGCCAGTTCCGCCAGTCCCACGTCGACGATCCTCGAGTGGAACGCGTCTACCGATAACACCGCCGTGACCGGGTACGACGTGTACCGGGACGGAGTGCTTCTGGTGAGCCCCGGCAACGTCCTTACCTACAGCGACTCCACGGTGACGGGAGGGAGCACGCACACCTATGCCGTGCGGGCTCGGGACGCGGCGGGCAACGTGTCGGCGCTGACCGCCACGGTGTCGGTTACGGCGGCGCTGGCGTTCAACGCGCACCTGACCCGCGCCCCGTACCTGACCGACTTGGTCGGCGTGCACGCCATCGTCAACTTCGGCACGGACCGCTCGGCCACCAACGCCACCGTTGTGTTCGGCCCGGTCGGCACCGGGGGTACGTGCACCCTCACCACCACCGTGGTCCCGACCCGTCTGTCGCTGTCGATGAACGGGACCATCGACTACCAGTGGAAGGCCAGTCTCACCTTGGCGGCCGCCGGGCAGTACTGCTACCGGGTCTACCTGAACGGGGTCGATCTGCTGGGCACCAACGCAACTCCGAAGTTCACCACTCAGGTAACCGTGGGCTCGACGGAGACCTACTCCTTCGACGTGTTCGGTGACTGGGGACAGGTCGACGCCAACGGGGTCAACCCTGATCAGGCCAACGTGATGAAGCAGATGGCCAACAGCGGCGCCCGCTTCGCCGTCACCACCGGGGACAATGGATACCCGGCGGGGAGCCAGCAGAACTACGGCGACCTCCAGACGGTGGCGGCCAATACCAGCGGCGTGTTCGGTCGGTCCTTCTGGCCATCCGTGGGTCAGCAGCTGGCCGTGTTCCCGGCCCTCGGCAACCACGGCATCGCCAGAGCGGATGCGGTGCATCCCCAGTTCACCAACTGGCCCGAGGATCAAGCCGTGGCCACCTCAGGAGGCCGCTATCAGAGCGACGCCTATGCCAGCGTCAACGGCAGCGCAGTGGAGACCTACCCCTCCCCCTGGTACGCCTTCAACGCCGGAACTGCTCGGTTCTACGTGCTCGACGCGGCATGGAACGACACCAACATCGGCACGGCATCGACGTACGCCAATGAGGCCGCCTCACATTGGAAGACCACGTCGCCCGAGTACATCTGGTTGAAGGCCGACCTGGCCGCCCATCCATCCGGACTCAAGTTCGCCATGTTCCACTACCCGACCTACTCGGATGCCAGTTCGGTGACCGAAAGTTCGGACACGTCGCTACAGGGTGCATCCAGCCTCGAGGGGCTACTCAGCCAGAACGGCGTCAACATGACGTTCAGTGGACACGCCCACATCTACCAGCGGAGCACCGGACTCGCCGGTATGCCGGAATACACAACGGGAGGCGGCGGGGCGTTGGCCCAGTCGCTGTCCGCTACCTGCTCTTCGACCGACAAGTACGCCGTCGGATGGAGTTCGACGACGGGCCTCGGGTCGGCCTGTGGTGCTGCCAAGGCTCCGACGTCGCCGTCTCAGATCTACCACTTCCTCAAGGTCACCATCGCCGGCAACACGGTCACGGTGACGCCGACCAGTTCCACCGGTGCCACTTTCGACGTACAGAGCTTCACGTTCGCTCCCAAGCCCGACACCTACATCGACAGCTCACCGCCAGCGGGTACCACCAGTTCGAGCGCCAGCTTCGCCTTCCATGCCAGCGCCACGTCGGCCACGTTCACCTGCAGCCTCGACGGAGCCACGGCAACCACATGCACGAGTCCGGTCACCTATTCCGGCCTGGCCCAGAAGGCCCACACGTTCAAGGTGACGGCCACGGTCAACAAGATTGCCGACCCGGCGCCGGCCATCGTGGCCTGGACCGTCGACTCGACCGCGCCCACCGCCCCGAGCGGCCTGACCGCCGCCCCGACTTCGGCGTTCGGGATTCAGCTCAAGTGGACGGCAGCCACCGACAACCTCGGGGTAGTGAGCTACAACGTGTATCGAGACGGTGCTTTGCTGGCCAACAGTCCGGCAGCGGTCACCTACACCGACGGCACGGTCTTCCTGTCCTCGACCCATCAGTACGCGGTCCAGGCGGTAGACGTGGCCGGGAACGTGTCGGCCGTGTCCAACGCAGTGGTCATCACCACACCGGCACCATCGCCGGCGGTATTTTCTGATGGCTTCGAATCCGGTGACCTGTCCTCGTGGACGGCAAGTGCCGGACTCGTCGGTGAGACAACTACCAAGCACGGGGGCAGTTTCGCAGCCGAGGGGAACACCACCAATGGGGCCACCTTCGCCAAGAAGACCCTGCCGGCGACCTATGCCGACGGGTACGGCCGGGTGTGGTTCAACGCCATGGGTGCCAACGACACCATCGGACTACTGCGGATGCGCGATGCGGCTGGAAACTCACTGGGCTACGTATTCGAGGAGGCGACGGGCCAGTTGGCCTTCCACGACGACACCACCGGCGTGACCACGCTGAGCAAGACGATCGTCAACCCGGGGTGGCACGCGCTCGAGCTGCACCTGAAGATGGACACGGCGGCCGGGGCGACCGGCACTGACGAGGTCTGGCTCGACAACAGCCTG
>CAIVIS010000378.1 GCA_903906055.1 uncultured Acidimicrobiaceae bacterium | reverse complement strand
GTCGGCCGGTTCGAGCGGTATCGGGCCGCTCGCCGCGCACAGTCGCAGGGGTAGGGCCAGTGGACCTGCTGGTGGTCATGGATCCTCTCTTGGAGTGCGACCCGTTGTCAGACACCACCATCGGTCTGATGGCAGCGTCCCTCGAACGCGAGCACCGGGTGTTCCACTGCACGGCGGGCGACCTGTCACTCATCGGGGGCCGGGTGGTGGCCCGGGCGACCACCATCGACCGGGGTGACCTGAGCGGTGCTGGTCCTGGTGTTGGCGCTAGTGGCGCAGGCGGTAGTGGCACTGGGGGTACGGGTGTCTCGGACCGGCAGGCCCAGACGGTCGACCTGGCCGCAGTGGACGCAGTCCTGGTGCGGTCCGATCCACCGGTGGACAGCGCCTACTTAGCCATGACCCTGCTGCTCGAACATGCCCGGGGGGAGACCCTGATCGTCAACGACCCGAGAGGGCTGCGCGATGCCAACGAGAAGCTGTATGCCTGTCGTTTTCCGGAGTTGATGCCAGCCACAGTGGTCACTGCCGATGCCGCCGTGCTGGCGGACTTTGCCGAGGAGCACGGGACTGTCGTGCTCAAGCCTCTCGACGGCCACGGCGGCCGAGGGGTATGTCTGTTGCGAGCCGGGGATGCCGGTGCATCGGAACTGATGGCGGCCCGGACCGCTGATGGTCGCCACCAGGTCATGGCCCAGGAGTTCTTACCCGGCGTCTACGACGGCGACCGCCGGATACTGCTGCTCGACGGCGAACCGCTCGGCGCACTGCGGCGCCGACCATCCGAAGGAGAGTTCCGGGCCAACATCGGGCTCGGCGGCCAGGTGGACGTGGTCGACCTCGATGATCGGGACCGCCGGATCGTGGACACCCTGGCGCCGGCGTTGCGCGCTGATGGGCTGTTCTTCGTCGGCATAGACGTCATCGACGGCCGCCTGTCCGAGGTCAACGTGACCAGCCCGACTGGACTCCGCCAGTTGGCCCACCTGTCGGGGACCCGACCCGACCTCGCCGTGGTGGAGTGGTTGGAGGAGCGAGTCGGACGCCCTTGAGGGGGTGAGCGGTGACGAGAGCCAGGACGGCCGAAGCTCGGTCGAGGGACCGGTCCAAGCCGTCGGTGACGTTCGTCGAGTCCACCCGCCGCCCGTCCAAGAAGGGGGCCGCCGGCGAAGCCCCCATCCAGTAGGTCGCCATCTCCCATGTCGGTGGGCGTTGGCAGGAATCGGCGCTGGAGCGTTATCTGATCCGATACCACATAGGCCAGTGTTTCCCTAAGTGGTTCAGCCAGTGGTGTTTCCTACAGCACCAGGCCAGGCCAGGCCAGGCCGCAAGCCGTCCAGCCCATACCGCCAGCCCATACCGCCAGCCCATATCGCCAGCCCATGCCGCCAACCCAAGACGTCGCCGGGCCACGACCGGAGACGAAAACGCTGACCCCAGGACAGAGAAGACCGGGGTGCGGTCGCTCAGTCGAGGGGTGAGTGGTTGCATCCGGTTCCGAAGTCAGGTGCGGATGTGTCTTTCAATACCTCGGTCTCACCAAGCTGGCGAACCTAGGCGGGAATGTGCGGCTCTTGGGCTGGGGCCCACACTTCGAAGTTGTCCTTGCGGACGACCCAGCGGCGGGGACGCACATCGAGCAGCGGGTCGAGGCCAGCCTCGGCAAACACGGCCCGCACCGCGGCCTGGTCGTCGGAGGAGCCGGTGGCGACCGCATCCTGGAGCCGCTTCATCAGGTACATCCGGTAGGGCACCACGGACACCGTCATGGGCTGGCCCCGCCAGGTGAAGGTGGTGGTCCCACTGAACCGCCGGTTCGGCTTGCCGAGGACGACCTCTCCGTCGACCACGTCGGGGTGGTCGGCCAGCCAGGCGTCGACGGACACCATCTGGGCCACGGCATCTTCGAGGTATTCCTCACCGATGTAGGCCAACAGCGCCTGCAAGGTGTCGGGGATGGCGTCGTCGGCGAAGAGCTCATCGGAGATGGTGCCGTACTCGCCGGTATCCGCAATCGGGGAGTTCATCCGCTCCACCCATCGCCACACCCGGTGTGCTCGTTGCTTCATCAGCACCGACGGGTACGGGTCGCGGGCCAGGTGGGCGTAGAGCGGACCCATGAAGGCGTAGTCGGCGATGGTGGGACGGCCGCCGAGTAGGTAGGGCGAGTTGGCCAGGTGGGCGTCGAACAGGTCGAGGAACTCGAGGTAGGAGGCTTCGATCTGCTCGACGAGGTCCTCACGCACTCCGAAGGCGAGGGTGGCGGACCGCATGCGCTCGCTGGCGAACTTGAACAGGCCCTCACGGGTTTCGTCGTCGGCACCGATGGCCATCGTGGACGTGAAGTCCTTGATGAGGAAGGGCAGATTGGAATCGTCGAAGTCCCACCGGTAGTGCATGGCTGGCCGCAGCAGACCCTCGCCACCGAAGAGGTCGAGCAGGTGGGCCACAGCCCGGTGCACGGGGGTGGCCGGATAGACGGAACGAGCGGGCGGCGCGTCGGCATCCAGGTAGTCGATGATGTCCACCGTGTCCTGGATCACCGTGCCATCCGATGTCTCGAGGACCGGGATGATCCAACGCCCGAGGACCGGGACTACGGCATCGGCAAAGTGGGGGTCACCCGGGGCTTGCTCGATGTACTCGATCCGGTTCTTGCGCAGATAGGAGCGGGCTTTGGCCGAGTAGAGCGAGCCGGGCATGGCGTAGAGGGTGACGGGGTCCATCAGGTGATCTCCTGTTCGATTCGGTCTAGGGACTGTAGGTCGGGGGCGGTGGTGTTGGGCACCCAGCCAGTCGACGCTCGTCGACTGGTCCAGGAGCGAATGGGGATCGATGACCCGGGGCGCTCGGCGTCCAGCAGATCACAAGCGAGTTCCAAGCAACGCTCTGCGGCGTGAGCCATTTGCGGTGCGGCGGTGCCCGAGGCGACCAGCGACCACGGGTCATCGATGCCGCTGCAGGCCCGGCGGATCTCGTCGACAGGCGCACCATCGCTGACCAGCGCCACCAAGGCCAGGACGGCGACCGTGCGGTCGACCGGGGGGAGAGCATCGAAGAAGCGGCATTCGAGCCACTGGCGGGGCCGGACCGGTGGCCACAGCGTCGTCAGGTGCTCGGCGACATCGCTCGAGCCGGGGAAGCCGATCCGATGGCCCTGGGTGATCCATTGGCGCAGGGTGAAGGGCGTGGTCACCGCATCCACGTCGTCACCGGTCCGGATGAAGCACACGTTGGCATCGAGGGCATACTCGGCCCACTCGTGCTCCCAACCGTGGTCGGCGCTGTTCGCCGTCGGCGTCGACCCGGACACCGGAGCGGTCCGGCTCGTATCGAGGGTCGCCCAAACGGCGGCCCGGGCCGATGCCGCAGGCGTGCCGTCCAGGGCTGGCCCCGGTGAGTTGGCGAAGGCGGCGGCTAGCACTGGAGCCACCCATGCGGCCCGCTGCCAGGTGTCAGCGGGCACGGCCCCGAAGTCCACGTTGACCTGGAGCGACGCTGTGGAGCACATCATGACTGCTCCAGCCGGCCAGCGTCCCTCGAAGGCTGCCGCCATGGCTCGGTACCGAGGGAGATCGAGCGAACGCATGGGCGGGCGAAACGGATCGAGTCCGGTGGCGAGCAGCCGCAGCCCGGCACGGGTCACCCGGCGCTGCAGGACAGCCTCGTCAGCGGCTGCGGCATCGAGTGCGCTCCACGCGTCCGGCTGTCTGGCCGTGCTCAGTTCGAGCTGTCCGCCGGGCTCAACGGTGATCACTCCATCGCTGGGGAGCGGTCCGTCCGCTGCGGCCAGCACCTCATCGACGCCCACCGGTCTGGTGGGATGCACTGGATCGACCACGATCCACTCGATCTCGAGTCCCACCGTCCCCCGGCCGGAATCTGTCGGCCGCACTCCGGCGGTGATCTGCTCGACAGCATCGGTCACGGTCATCGACTGCGTAGACGTGGTCATAGCGCCGGTCCCCGCCTGGCGCGTGCATTCCAGGCGCGGGCGATCCCGAAGCGCGCACTATGAGCAGGGGCTGCGGGCAGGTTGGGGATCGTCAGCTCCTTGGTCGTCGTCGGGTTGAGTCGTGTCAGGGCGAGTCGTGTCAGGGCGAGTCGGGTGCCGGGCTTCACCAGCACGGCCCGCTCGGCTAGGCGTCCTGGGTGTTTGCCAGCGTATCTTCTGTCAGGTACTTTGACAGATGTCAGAGTACCTGACACGACTTGGCCCGACCTGATCACGGGATCGGGAGTGTGCGAGGGCACGTGCTTTTCGAAGAGTCGAGCCATGCGGACGATGAGCCGGTGTCCGCCCCACTAGAGGAACCGACATGGAGGCAGCAGCAGATGGATATCGAGGTTGATCGGGACGAATACACCAGGTGGCGTGTGTCCGACGCTGCCCCTCGGGCACTGGCCGACGGCGAGGCTCGCCTCCGGATCGACCGGTTCGGCTTCTCCTCCAACAACATCTCCTACGCCGCAATCGGCGACATGCTGCGCTACTGGGACTTCTTTCCGCCGGGACCGACCGATGCAGGTGACGCCACCCGCTGGGGATTGGTACCGGTATGGGGCTTCGCCGAAGTGGTCGAGACCCGGTCACCGGATGTGACGGTCGGTGAGCGGATCTTCGGGTTCTTCCCGATGGCCACCGAGCTCGTCATCGAGGTCGGGAACGCCGATGCGTCCAATGTGTTCGACGTAGCCGCCCATCGGGCTGGGCTGGCCGGGCCCTACAACTCGTACCGCAGGTGCGCAGTCGATGTGGCGTACCGAGCCGACGGCGAAGAGGTGATGATGCTCCTCTACCCGCTGTTCTTCACGTCTTTCGTCATCGACGACTTCCTGTCCGACAAGGACGACTTCGGTGCTGAGCAGGTAGTCATCTCGAGCGCATCGGCCAAGACCGCATTGGGGGCCGCCCACCGACTCCATGCTCGCGGAGTGAAGACGATCGGACTCACGTCTGCGGCCAACGCGGCGTTCTGCCGTTCACTCGGCGTATATGACGAGGTGCTGATCTACGGGGAGGCGGAGTCCATCGCCCAGGTGCCGACAGCCTTCGTGGACGTCTCCGGCGACCAGGCGGTGGTCGCCTCGGTGCATCGTCGCCTCGGCGACCAGCTGCGCCACTCGATGATCGTGGGCGATACCCACTGGGACAGCGCTCCTCTGGTTGACGAGGGGCCACTGCCCGGCCCAGCCCAGGAGTTCCTGTTCGCTCCAAGCCAAGTGACAAAGCGCAGCCGCGAGTGGGGAGCCGATGTGCTGGCGGCCAGGATGGCCGAGGCGTGGAACGAGTATTCGGCGTGGACGCAAGGCTGGATCACCCTCGATCGAGTCGCCGGCCCCGAGGCCGTCATCGAGGTCTTCCGGACCTACCTGGCCGGACGGGTCGACCCGACGGTAGGCACGGTCTGCACCATGCACAGCCCAGTCCAGACTGAAGGAGTCCCTGCATGAAGTTCGGAATCGTATTCGCCAACACCGGGCCCTTCGTCGACCCGCTGGCCGCCGTCGAGATGGCCCAGGCCGCCGAGGCAGCGGGGTTTGAATCGCTGTGGACGGTCGAGCACACCGTGGTGCCGGCCGGCTACGAGTCGACCTACCCCTACGACAAGTCGGGGAAGATGCCCGGCTCCGACGACGCCCCTATCCCGGACCCCCTGGTATGGCTGGCGTACCTGGCTGCGGCCACGACGACCATCAATCTGGCCACCGGCATTTTGATCATGCCCCAGCGCAATCCGGTAGTGCTGGCCAAGGAAGTGGCCACTCTGGATCACCTCTCTGGCGGCCGCATGCATCTCGGTGTCGGGGTCGGTTGGCTCGAAGAAGAGTTCGACGCCATCGGTATCCCCTTCGCCGAGCGGGGACTGCGGACCGATGACGGAATAGCGGCCATGCGGGCTCTGTGGAGCCAAGAGCAGGCCACTTACCACGGGGAGTTCACCAAGTTCGACAACTGCATCTGCCGGCCTCAGCCGGTCGGCGGGTCGGTGCCGATCCACATCGGCGGCCACTCGGCGATCGCGGCCCGACGGGCCGGTCGCATCGGAGACGGGTTCTTTCCGGCATCCGGCAGTCACCGGACATTGGCTGCGCTGTTCGCCCAGGTGCGCGAGTCGGCTAGCGAGGCTGGCCGCGACGCCGACGCTATCGAGATCACCTGTGGCGGCAACGGCGTCTTCGGGCCCGGGGCACTCGACGAGGCCGCTGCTCTGGCCGAGATGGGGGTCGAGCGGATCGTGGTCCCCGCCTTCTTGTTCTGGAACGACACAGCTGACGCCCTGGCCCGCTACGGCGAAGAGGTCATCGCCCGGGTCTGACCGGCGACATAGTTGAGACGATACGAGCCCAGAATGCAGGGCCATGGGCACTAGAGAATCACAGCCAGTAGAGCATCACAGCCAGCAGGCAGTCGAGAGAAAGCAGAGCACCGATGGAGTTGGACGGACGTACCGCAGTAGTGACCGGGGCAGCCTCGGGCATCGGCCTGGCACTTACTGAGCGGTTCCTGACCGAGGGCATGCACGTGGTCATGGCCGATATCGAGCAGCCTCGCCTGGAAGCAGAGTCAGCTCGGATCATCGCCGCCGGTGGTTCGGTGACCCCAGTGGTGTGTGACGTGTCCGATTCTGACCAGGTGGCTGGACTGCGTGACGCGGCACTGGCCGCATACGGATCCGTCCACCTCCTGTGCAACAACGCTGGGGTGGCATCGGGTCGGCCCAACCACAAGACCCGGCCCGAGGTGTGGGACTGGGTGGTCGGGGTGAACCTGCTGGGCCCTGCGTACGGGATCAGCGCCTTCGTGCCGCTCATGCTGGAGCAGGGGGAAGGCCACGTGGTGAACACCGCATCCGAGGCCGGGCTCACCTCGTCTCCCATGTTGGGGTCGTATCACGCCACCAAGTACGCAGTAGTCGGTCTGTCGGAGTCGCTGGCCATGGAGCTCGATGGCACCCCTGTCGGCGTGTCGTGTCTGTGTCCTGAACTGGTGGACACCAAGATCTTCGAAGCGTCGCGTAACGCGCCGTCCGAGCTCGGGTTCCCCCCGCCTCCGGCCATCCCCATCGATCAGATCGCACTGATGATGGACACCGTGGCCATGCCGCCAGCGGACTTGGCCGCCGATGTCGTCTACGCCGTGCGGGCCGATCAGTTCTGGGTCATCACCCACCAGTCCACCATTGTCAAGGTCGTGGCCCGCAACCGCCGGCTCGAGCAGGGTCGTAACCCGAAGTTCGGACCAGGGGCGTAGTAGCGATGGCGGTCGCCAAGGCGGATACGGATGCCAAGAAGGACGGGGATGCAACCGAGGACGGATCCGTCCCCGACGGACGCTCCGCCATCCGAGACCGCAACCGCACCGCCGTACTCGATGCCGTGATCGCCCTCTTTTCGGAGGACAACCTCAGCCCCGGCCCCGAAGAGGTTGCCCTGCGGGCCGGACTGTCCGTGCGCTCCGTCTACCGGTACTTCGACGACCACGACAGCCTGTCGCGGGCCGCTGTCGAGCGCCACATCGAGATGGTGACGCCGCTGTTCCTGATCCCGGCCATCGGCGAAGGCGACCTAGATGTGCGGGTCGAAAAGTTCGTACGGGCCCGGCTCCGGTTACACGCGGCGGTGGCGCCCAGCGCCCGGGCTACTCGGATGCGGGCCAGGTTCGATGATGTCGTGAGGGACGAGTTCGAAACATCGCGCACCTTGCTGCGCGAGCAGATCGAGCGCCAATTCGCCCGTGAGTTCGCTGCATTCCCACCGGAGCGCATGCTGGCTCGGTTGGCCGCAGTCGATGCCCTGTTCGCCTTCGAGTCTCTCGATCACTATGTACTGCATCGCACCGAACTTGCCGCAGTAGTGCCGCTGCTGGTCGATGCGCTCCATGCGCTACTGCGCCCCTGACCAACACAACTCCTGACCAACACAACTCCTGACCAACACAACCTCTGACCCACGCAATCACTGACCGGCCCCGAGGGGCCCGATGAAAGGAAACACCCTGATGGCCGAGCAACTCGAGTACCCGTTCGGAACAGTCAATGCCCAGACCGCTGCACGCTGGATCACCATGGCGCCCGACGAGGATGGCCACGTCTGGATGCTCAACCTGATGAAGTACAGGCCAGTGGCCGACTACGGCGATGGGACGACATCGACCATCACCGGCAAGGAGGCGGACGACATCTACGCGCCGACGGCGGTACTCGACGACCTGGGCGCCACGGTGCCGCTCTTCGGAGACGTAACCGGCGAAGTGGCCGATGTTGTGGCATGGGAGCGGATCGGAATCGTCCGCTACCCGACCCGGGCGTCGTTCTTCGCCATGCAGAACCGAGAGGACTTCCAGAAGCAGTACGTGCACAAAGAGGCCGGCATGGAGACGACCATCGTGATGGGGTGCACCCCATTGACCGTGGGCGACCCAGCCGAGGCTGGCACCGGGCCGATCGTCATGCGGGTGCGCCGGTTCCATGACGGTGCGACCCCTGGCACCGACCCATCCGGTGTGGTGCCGATCGCTCACTTCGCCGTCGATGGAGTGATCATCGGTGATGGTCGGGTATGGCACGACGTGCGATTCGATCGTGCCGATGAGGCGACCACTGCAGCGCTGGCCAACACCGAAGGCGTGGCCGAACAGGTGATCGTGGTAATCAACCCGTTCCTCGAAGACCTCATCGGCTCGGTCCAGACTGCCGAGGCCTGATCGGGCCATGGAGGTCCTGCGCACCCCCGACGACTGCTTCGACGGACTGCCCGACTACGACTTCGCGCCGCACTACCGCGAAGTCACAGCCGAGGACGGCACCGCCCTGCGGTATCACTTCATCGACGAGGGACCGCGGGATGCCGACCCGATCCTGCTGCTGCACGGGAATCCGTCGTGGTGCTACCTCTACCGGGCCATGATCCCCGGACTTGTGGCCCGGGGACACCGGGTGGTGGCACTCGATCTGATGGGCATGGGTCGATCCGACAAGCCGGTCGACCCCGACGTCTACTCGCTGGCCGGTCACGTGGGATGGATGGAGCAGTGGCTGGTGGCCGAGGACCTGAACCGGGTGACGTTGTTCTGCCAGGACTGGGGAGGGACGGCCGGGCTGAACCTCTTGCCCGTCCAAGGCGACCGGTTCGCCCGGGTGATCGCCTCCAACACGGGTCTGCCGACCGGTCAGGGTGCCACCAAGATGATCGCCGACTGGCTGGCCTTCAGCCAGTCGGTCGATGTTCTCCCTATCGGATTCCTGTTGAACTCGGCTACTACCCGAGAGCTCACGGCCGATGAGCAGCAGGCCTATATGGCACCGTTCCCCGACGGGACCTATCAGGCCTCACCCAAGCGGTTTCCGCTGCTGATTCCGCTTCAAGAGGACAATCCGGGCGTGCCCCAGGCCAAGGCCACCTGGGAGTACTTGACGACGTGGAAGAAGCCGTTCCTGACCGTGTTCAGCGACAAGGACACGATCTCGTTCGCCGCCCGTGCGCATGTTCCGATGCAGGAGCGGATCCCCGGGGCCCACGGCCAGCCGCACGTCGTACTCGAGGGACCCGGTCACTTCCTCCAAGAGGATGCACCCGACGAGTTGGTCGAGATCATCGACGCCTTCATCCAGGCCAACCCGGCCTGAGCATCTGGTTCGCAGAGCGGCGAACTCGATTGCTTCCCCTGGTTGCGGAGCGGGAGGCGACTGGCGTTCGGTGGTCAGGCTGGATGCAGCGCAGAGCGGACGAGCTCTCTCAGCGCGGGAACCACGTCTTCTTCGAACCAAGGATTAGTGGACAGCCAGCGGCGGTTTCTGGGTGACGGATGCGGTAGGACGGCCCGCCCAGGAAGGAACTCGCGCCACCGGCTCACCGTCTCGGTCAACGTCCCCCCAGCCTCGGGCACGTAGCGCTTCATGGCGTAAGCGCCGATGACGATGGTCATGGACCGCTCGGGCAGCAGGTCGAGCAACCGGGGGTGCCACAGCGGGGCGCATTCGGGGCGTGGCGGCTTGTCGCCAGCATCGGTCGACCCAGGAAAGCAGAAGCCCATGGGGATGAGCGCCACCTGGGTCGGGTCGTAGAACTCGTCGCTGGTCAGGCCCAGCCACTGGCGGAGCCGCTGACCGCTCGGGTCGTCCCAAGGAACACCGGATGCGTGCACCTTGCGGCCGGGAGCCTGGCCGATGATGACCACTGAAGCGCCGGTGCCAGCCTGGAGGATCGGTCGGGCACCCAACTCGAGTTCGGGCTCGCACCGGGTGCACGCTCGGATTTCGCCGAGGAGCACGGCAAGGTCAGCGGTAACGTCCATGTGCGGTCATCCTGGCACGACTCTGAACGCCAAGGACGTCCGCCACTACGATCCGATCAACGGATGTGCATGTATGGGACATCCCTCAGGCATCAGGGAGGCCAACATGCCCACCATCGAAACCGTCCGTGGCGCGGTCGACACTGCTGACCTGGGGCGGACGTACATGCACGAGCACATCTTCGTGCTCACCCCTGATGTCCAGCAGAACTACCCCGCCGAGTGGGGCGACGAGGCTGAGCGCCAGGCCGATGCCGTGGCCAAGCTCACTGCGCTGGCCACCTCCGGAGTCCGCACCATCGTCGACCCGACGGTGATCGGGCTCGGGCGGTACATCCCCCGCATCCAGCAGGTGGCAGCCCAGGTGCCCGACCTCAACATCGTGGTGGCCACCGGTTGCTACACGTACCAGGACGTTCCGTTCTACTTTCACCACCGGAGCCCGGCTGTTCGCAGCATGCTGGGCATGGACGAGCCCGAGCCGATGGTGGCCCTGTTCGTCTCGGACATCACCGACGGGATCGCCGGCACCGGCGTGCGGGCCGGCATGCTCAAGTGCGCCATCGACGAGCCCGGACTGACGTCCGGAGTGGAACGGGTGATGCGGGCCGTGGCCAAGACCCATCTGGTCACCGGTTGCCCTATTACCGTCCACACCCACCCGGACACACGCCAAGGCCTGGAAGTGCGCCGAGTGATGGCCGAGGAGGGTGTCGACCCCTCGGCGGTGATCCTTGGACACAGTGGAGACTCCACCGACGTGGACCACCTCTCTGACCTGGCCGAGTCCGGGTTCTGGTTGGGTATGGACCGGTTCGGCATCAACATCGAGACGACGTTCGAGTCCCGAGCCGACACCGTTGTCGAACTGTGCCGCCGAGGGTTTGCTGGCCAAATGGTGCTGGCTCATGATGCCGCCTGCTACATCGACTGGATCGAGCCGGCGGTGCTGCCGCTCATGACGCAGTGGAACTATCTGCACATCGAGACCGAAGTGCTGCCTTACTTGCGCCAGCACGGTGTGGCCGAGGAGCAGATCACGGCCATGCTCGAAGACAATCCACGGCGGATCTTCGAAGGGGGCTGATCCCTGCTTCGACAATCGCAAGTGCGGGCTGACACTGCGGGCCGACACTGCGGCATCGGTCATACCAGCCCAGCGATACCGGCCCGACCTAGGGAGTCAGGGTTGCCACATCGCCGGGCTGTCCGCAGGTGGTCGGCGCCTTCTTGTTGGCCAACCGGGCGTTCATCCAGCTGACGATGGCGGGGGCGGCCACAAAGACGACAGTGCCGTGGGTGGCGCCCGTCACGTGCAGGTACTCGATCTTGTCGTGGATCGGGCACGCCTTGGTGGTCACATAGACGTCGGTCAGTGGCGGTGGCACGGTCCCATCCGAGGTGCCCTGCACCACCAGCATCGGCATGGAGGTGAGGACGCCGCCGGGATCGTTGGAGCGGGCGTGGGCGAGCACGTTCGGATCGGACTCAGCACTGACCGGAAAGGTCTGGGCCGGTGTGAGGTGCTGGTCGGCGATCTGCTTGGACAGCTGTTCGCCACACCCGTTGGCCACCTGGGCCGCGGCGAACTGTTCGCCCGTGGGGGTGAACACTTCGGTTACGGGCAGGTCGGTATAGGTCTGCGTCCACGAATATGCGGTCGGAACGCTGAAGGGCATGAACTGGCTGCCGGCAGGGGTTCCGATGATGGAGATCAGCGTGCTGAGGCCAGTGGCCGGGGCGGCGGCCACGACACCGAGGACGTGCAGGTCGGGAGCGTATGTCGGCGCCATTTCTGCCGCGAACAGGGCCGCGTGCCCGCCTTGGGAGTGCCCGTAGATGATCACCGAGTCTGCGGTGTGGAGGCCCTGGAGGTGTCCGGCGGCCCGAGTGGCATCAAGGACGGCTCGGCCTTCGCTGCTGCCCAGAAGGTAGGGGTGGACCCCGTCGGCCACACCGAGGCCCTGGTAGTCGGCAGCCGACACTACGTACCCGGCCTTCAGGTAACGGTCGAGACTGGGGAGGAGATAGGGGCCGGATCCTCCGCCAGAGTTGGTGAACAGCGACGGTGCACACGGAGCGGAAAACCCGGACGTGCCGTGGGCCCAGGCGATCACCGGGTAGCCGCCAGCAGGGGCAGCCGCAGACGGGGCGATGACGTAGCCCGACTCAGCGGTGTCAGCTCCGTAGATGGTGGTCGAGTGGAAGAGGATCCGCCAAACCGTGGCCCCGGCGGGCACACCGGGTACACCGGTGACGCGGACTGAACGGATGAGGGTGCCCGGGGCCGCCGCGGGCAGCGGCTTCGGGGGCGTGTAGAAGGCCGAGCCGGTCGTCGCCGAGGCGGAGATCGAGGGCGAGGTGGACGACGCCGGCGCAGAGGCGTTCGATGACGAGCAGGCGGTCAGGCCACCAGCGGCCAAGAGGATCCCGCAGGCAACCGATGCGGCCCGCTCGATGGTTCTGGATCGTCGATGTGGCAGATGTGTCATCAATGCTCCCTCGTAGTGTCGCAGCGACGTTAGCGCGGACAACACGGGTATCCACCGTCGTGGCACCCAGTGGACGGGGCTCAGGCGGTGCCGGAGTTAGACGCGGGCGAGCAGTGCGCCCTGGCGTACGCAGATGTCGGGGAGTCGGGCGGCAGGCAGGTCGTGGCCCATTCCCTCGATGATCCAAAGCTCAGAACCGGAGATGGCGGCTGCGGTGGCCTCACCACCGGGCAGTGTGACGAGCGGGTCGTCGGCCCCGTGAATGACCAGGGCCGGCAGATCGAGTCCAGCCAGGCCGGAGGTCCGATCGGGCGAGGCCATGATGGCGGCCAGCTGCCGCAAGGTGCCGACTGGATGGTGGCCGCGGTCGTAGTGGACGGCAGCCCGTTGGCGCACACCAGCCTCGTCGAACGGAAAGCCGGGAGAGGAGATGACCCGGGAACCAGCCACGGACTGCTCGATCACCGCGTCACGGCCTTCGGGCACGGGCACGAGCAACGAGGTCAGCGCCTCGGGGGTGGGTGGGCCGATGGCGTGGCTGGGGGTCGACATGATCGAGGTCAGGGTCCGCGCCCTGGTCGGGTGGTCGATGGCGAACTGTTGGGCGATCATCCCGCCCATGGACACACCCAAGATGTGGGCCGAGTCGAGGCCGAGGGCGTCGAGCAGTCCAGCGGCATCAGCGGCCATGTCGGACAGTTGGTAAGGAACCGGGATGGTCGGGTCGAAGAGGAGGGCGGCGACGTCGGGCTCGCCGGAGTCGTCGAACCAGGTCGACTCGCCCTGGTCGCGATTGTCGAAGGTGATCACGTGGTACCCCTGGTCGGCCAGACCTTCCACTGCGCCCGAAGGCCAGTCGGTCATCTGGGCACCGAGGCCGTGGATGACCAGCAGCGGCGGAGCCGAGGGATCGCCGAAGGTGGCGTAGGTGAGTTCGATACCGTTCGACTTTGTGGTGGCCATGGGCTGCTCCTTGGTGGAGGGGATCCGCTGAGGGGATCCGGACTGGCAGAAGAGTAGTGCGGAACCGTGATCCAGGCCGATTGGATCTGCGAGACTCTGCGCCATGTACATCTCCGCCAAGGTCGACTACGCGGTGCGAGCGCTGTGCACGTTGGCGGCGGCCGATACGGCACTGACCTCGGAGACCTTGGCTCAGTCCCAGGGGCTGCCGGCCAAGTTCCTCGAGAGCATCCTGAACGACATGCGTCGGGCTGGACTGCTGACCAGTCAGCGAGGCCCTGACGGTGGCTACCGACTCGCCATGCCGGCATCGGAGATCACGGTGGCCGATGTCATGCGGCCGCTCGATGGGCCACTGGCCGAGATCCGGGGACTTCGCCCGGAAGCAGCCAACTACGAGGGGGCGGCGGAGCACCTTCAAGCGGTGTGGGTGGCGGTGCGGGCCAGCCTGCGGTCGGTCCTCGACGACGTGACGATCGCCGGAATCGTGTCGGGTGAGCTGCCAGAGTCGGTGACCCGCCTGACTGATGACCCCGAGGCATGGCAGTCGCGCTGACGTTCTGGCTTGGCGATGGCCGGACGATCCGGCGATCGGGTATCGACAGGGTCACCCTTCAGTGATGGCCACTCGCTGGAGCAGTGCACGGAACTCGTCGAGCCCGACCGTGGTCACGTGCGGGTCCTTGGCCGCCTCGTCCCACCCACGCAGCGCCAGTGCATCCGCATGCCCCCGATGGGCTTCGAAGCGGGCCACGGCCTCAGTGTCGAGCAGTCCACCTTGGGCCTGGAGTGTCTCGATCGAGGTGGGGGAGAGCGTGTCGAAATAGGCAGGGTCCACCGTGCACCGGTAGCGCTTGGCTACTACGTGCAGGGCGATGGGCCGGGCAACGATGGGACCGAATCGGGGGGCGACCCAACGTGCGCCGACAGCTTCGTGGTGGTCGTCATCGATCGACCGATCTGATCGTGGCCCGTGGTCGGCGGCGGCCACCAGGTGGCCGATGTCGTGCAGGAGGGCGGCGACTACCAAGGCATCGTCGGCACCGACTGCTTGCGCCAGGACAGCCGACTGGAGGGCATGGCTCTGCTGGTCGATGACTTCGCCGTGGTGCTCGTGACCTCGGGAGGAGAACAGGGCCAACACCTGGTCTGCTGGGCTCATGGTCATCTCGGTCCTGATCTCCGTTTGGTGCCCGCCCGGAGGTTCCTCGGCCGAACATTGGCTCCGAACTGCCTCACCTTGGCTCCAAACCCTACCGGGGCCACTCCAGGTCGGGCCTGCGAACTCCGAGTTTCGATTCAGATCAAGAAATTGCTCGTGTTGGCGGGCAGTGATGCCGATGATGTCAGGAGTAATCCTATGGTTTCACTAGGGAATAGGCCGGCCAGGGCAGAGGGTAGGGGTAGCAGATGCAGATAGATCCGTACATCGTGTTGGGCAGCGCAGTGGTCGGGTTCATGGTCGGACTGACCGGGGCCGGCGGAGGAGCGCTGATGACGCCCATGCTGATCTTGCTGTTCGGCATCAAGCCGTCGACGGCTATCTCGAGTGACCTGGTGGCGGCGTTCTTCATGCGTCCGTTCGGTGCGGCCGTCCACGTCGCCAAGAAGACGGTGAACTTCCGAATGGTGGGCTGGATGGTGCTGGGCTCGGTCCCCATGGCCTTCCTCGGCTCGTACGTCCTGCATCTGATGAGCCACACCAAGACATCCCAGACCAATATCGAGAAGCTGCTCGGGGCAGCACTGCTGATCGGAGCCGCCTCGATGGTGCTGCGCTACTTCCTCGACCGGCGTGGCGGACACAAGCGCACCGCTGTGGTCCACGACCTCACTGTCCGCCCCATTCCTACGCTTGTCATTGGCATGGTCGGCGGCCTCATCGTCGGGCTCACGTCGGTGGGATCAGGATCGCTGATGATCGTGTTCCTGCTCTTCCTCTATCCGATGCTGGGCGCCAACCAGCTGGTCGGTACCGACCTTGCCCAGGCCGTGCCGCTGACGATGGCCGCGGCCATCGGGGCACTCACGTTCGGTCATGTGGAGTTCTCGGTGACCACGTCGATGATCATCGGCAGCGTGCCAGCCGTCCTGATCGGTGCGTTCTTTTCGTCTCGTGCCCCCGACAAGTACATCCGTCCAGCGATCACCCTGGTGATCTTTGCCTCGGGGCTCAAGTACCTCGGAGTGGGCACCACGGCTCTCGGGTGGATTCTGTGCGCCACCCTGCTCGGTGCCGGAGTCTTCTGGCTGGCCTACCTGCGGCCTTGGAAGGCGGGTGTCGGGGCGGCGACCGCTGGGGACCTGGTCGAGGCCAGCGAACGGGACGCCGAAGGGGACAACCAAGAGGACGCCGAAGGGGACGCCGAAAAAGAAGACCATCGACAGCCGGTCTTGGCCGGCTCCGAGGGAGTCATGCTGGAGTAAATGGTCAGAAGGTGGACCACCAGATCGTCGGGAAATGCGATGATCCTCATGATGCGCGCGACTCTTCGGGCCAAGGGCCAGTTCACCTTGCCTGACGACATCCGCAAGGCTGCTCACCTCGAGTCTGGCGACGAGTTCATCGATGCGCTCCGTGCTCGGGCACACGATTCCAAGCAGCCTTCGAACTGATCGGATCAGTGCCGACGCACGCCCGGCGGGCTCGGTTTGCAGCCGACTTCGATTCGCTGTCCCCTGGCCGCCAGGCCGCATTTTTGGGTGCCGTATCTCAGTTCGTCGATTTCTACGGTCATGGTCGCCGACGGAGAGGGGTCACGGGAGGCGCCGGGGAAGATAAGCGGGTCACCGAGGAAGATAGGGATGCCCTGACCTGCGGGAAAACAGGTCAGGACACCTGGCGGTGATCGTAACCCATGAGCAACGGCTGCTGACCCACAATCCGGCCACCCACCGTGGCTTCACTACAGTCCTGACATGGACGAACTCGACCCCTGCCCGAGCTGCGGCTGCGTGAACACCTATCCCATGGGGGCGCTCATCGTCTGCCCAGAGTGTGCCAGCGAATGGGTCCCAGGAGAGGGAAGCGACGATGCAGAGGGTGACGACGAGGTGCGCGATGCGGTGGGCAACGTCCTGATCGACGGCGACACGGTCATGATCGTCAAGGACATGAAGGTCAAGGGGAGCTCGAAGACCCTCAAGGTCGGGACGCGGGTCAGCAACATCCGCATCGTGTCTGGACCGGGCGACCACGACATCGAGGCCAAGGTCGAGGGCTTCGGTGCCTTGTACCTCAAGTCCTCGATCATGAAGAAGGCCTAGCGCCCCTGGTCCGTGGTGACCGCCCTATAGGTCCGTCTCTGGCCAGCGACCGTGACGCCTGATGACAGCCAATGATGGCTCACGTCGCGAGACCACACCGCTCAGGGCCCGTCCGCCCATCCCCTAGATTGTGGAACGCCCATCAACCTCGGAGGTTCCGTGCGCTCTCCTAAAGACTTCTTCCGCCCCCTGGCCGTAGGTGCCCCGGAGCCGCTCCGCGAGATTCCCTTCAAGCCGTCGCGGATGATCCACTTCTTTCCGGCCTCGAACCCGAAGATGGTGGCCAAGCTGCCTGATCTGGCCACCAAGGTCGACGTGCTGCTGGCCAACTTGGAAGACGGTGTCCCCGCCAGCGACAAAGAGGCCGCCCGCCAAGGAATGGTCGATGTCGGCAAGTCCGTCGATTTCGGCTCTGCTCAGTTCTGGACCCGGGTCAACTCCCTCGACTCGCCGTGGGTCCTCGATGACCTGATCGCTGCGGTCACCGAAGTGGGCCACGTCCTCGATGTCATCATGATCCCCAAGGTCGAAGGGGCCGAAGACATCCACTACGTGGACCGTCTGCTGGCTCAACTCGAGGCCCGGGCCGGGCTGACCCGGCCCATCCAGGTCCACGCCATCTTGGAGACCGCACGAGGGGTGTCCAACGTCGAGGAGATCTGTGCGGCATCCCCGCGTATGCAGGGGCTGTCCCTCGGCCCGGCCGACCTGGCCGCCAATCGCCGGATGAAGACCACCCGTGTCGGTGGAGGCCACCCGGACTACTTGGTGCGTCAAGACCCTGTCGATGGAGACATTCACGGACCCCGCACCATCTTCCAGCAGGATTTGTGGCACTACACGATCGCCCGCATGGTCGATGCCTGCCAGTCCAATGGGATCTCCGCCTATTACGGACCATTCGGTGACATCGCCGATGTGGTGGCATGCGAGGACCAGTTCCGCAACGCCTACCTGCTGGGATGTGTCGGCGCCTGGTCGTTGCACCCGGTCCAGATCGACATTGCCCGCAAGGTATTTTCGCCGAACGTGGCCGACATCCGCCACGCCCGCCGGGTCATCGCCGCTATGGGCGACGGGACAGGAGCGGTAATGCTCGATGGCAAGATGGAAGACGACGCCTCGGTCAAGCAGTGCCGCGTCATGGTGGAGCTCGCCGACGACCTCGCCGCTCGTGACCCTGAACTCGCCGAGCTCTACGCAACCATCTCCTTGGAGGACTGACATGGCAACCAACGACCTTCGTCCGCGCCGCAGCGTGCTGTACATGCCGGCCGCCAACGAGCGAGCCCTCGAGAAGGCCAAGGCCATCCCGGCTGACGCCCTCATCTTCGACCTCGAAGATGCAGTGGCCCCTGATGCCAAGGCAGAGGCACGGGAACGGGCATGTGCGATGTTCGTCGCCGGCGGCTACGGCAACCGGGAGATCACCATCCGGGCCAACGGCATCGGCACCCAGTGGCACGACGACGACCTGGCCGCCATTGCCAAGGCCGGGCCCGATGGCGTGGTGGTGCCGAAGGTGAACTCGGCGGCTGACGTGCACGCCATCGAGGCAGCCCTCGAGCGCCACGGAGCGCCGGATCGCACCCGGATCTGGGCGATGCTCGAGACCCCGGTGGCCATGCTTCATGCCGAAGAGATCTGCGGCGCCTCTGAGCGTCTCAACGTACTGGTCATGGGCACCAACGACCTGGCCAAGGAGCTCCACGCCCAGCGCGTCCCGAGCCGCCAGCCCCTGATGGGCGGTCTCTACCTGGCACTGCTGGCGGCGCGGGCGGCCGACAAGGTGATCCTGGACGGCGTGTTCAACGACATCAAGGATGAAGTCTCATTTGCTGCCGAGTGCAGTCAAGGGCGACAGATGGGATTCGACGGAAAGACACTGGTCCATCCGAGCCAGGTGGAGCCGTGCAACTTGGCCTTCTCACCCGAGGCCGACGAGGTCGAGCTGGCCGTGCGCATCATCGCCGCCTTCGAGGAGGCCGAGCGTGAGGGCCGCGGCGTGGTCACGGTCGATGGCCGGATGATCGAGAACCTCCACGTCGACGAAGCCAGACGGGTGCTAGCCATCCAAGAGGCGATCGCAGCAGCTGAAGGCTGATCGCCCTAGGGGGCAGTTTGGCTGGCGGACAGTGCGCCCATGTGGCCTCGGACAGACCGGGCCCCGATGACGATGTCGTTGGGGAAGGGCCTGGTGATGCAGGCCATGTGCCCGCCTGTCGCATGGGTCACTGATGCGTTGAGCAGCTCGGCCAGCTCGTCTTGGACGTGGTCGCGCACCAGGCGGTCCCCGTCGGTGATGACGCAGTGGGCTGGTGCGGTGAGGTCGTGGATCCAACTGCGGCTGTCGTAGGCGGCCAGCTCTAGTCCGAGCGCGGCCAGATCGCTGTAGCCCATGGTGCGGGCCAACCAGGCAGTGTGGGCCAGCATGGAGTGGTGGTCGCCGTCGCCGATGGCGGGAGCCATGCCGTGATGGAGGGCCCGATGTCCGATGCGGATGCCCTGGGCTGCCAGTACGGACCCGATTCTGGCTCCTGGACGCAGTAGGTCGTTCGGGAGGTTGCGGGCACCGGTGGCCACCTGGACGAGTCCGGCTACTTGGTGAGGGTGGTTGCGGGCCAGGGTCTGGCTGACGGGGCCGCCGAGGGAGTAGCCGATTACCACTGCTGGTGAGGCGTGGAGCTGGTCCAAGACGCCGCTGGCCAATTCGGCGCAGCGCTCGATACTCACCTGCTGCGGATCGCGGCTCGACCCGTGTCCGGGTAGGTCGAAGGAGATCGGTCGCCACCCGTCGCGATAGAGCGGGGCGTACGTCGAGCCCCAGTTCAACAGTCCGTCGGCGCTCCAACCGTGGATGAGCAGAAGGGGCTGGCCAGGCCCGCCGCCGTCGCGTACCGAGATTTGAGCGCCATCGATCTCCAAGACGTGCGGTGCGGGCACCTCGAACTGCTCGCGAATGGCCCGGACAAAGTGCCAACGCGGCGGTCGGTTGTAGAAGACGGGCTCGGCCGGATCTGGGGATCTTTGTGCTGCCGGCTGCGTGCTGGAGTCGTGGTTTCCAGCGTCGGTAAGGGTTTCGGGTAAGACCAATGCGGGTGGTGCGGATTCGGGCAGGACGGACGCAGGCAGGGGGTATGGGGGTGTTGCTGCTGCAACTTCTGCTGTGTCCCAGGCCATGGTTGTATATCGGCGCATGGGGCAGGCACTTGAGTGGGTGGCAGGGGAGCGGTCGGGCAGTTCCTATCTAGCGGGCCAGCTTTCATCGGTCGGATATTGCATGGTCTCAGGCATGCGGCGGCATTTTTGTACGGCCCCTCTATCTCGTCGACCGGGTGGTCGCTGCCTGCCGTCCCGGCCGCGTGATCGCCAACCGGGTCCGTAACATGCCCTTGCCAGCGGGGGCCGACCCGATCACGAGTCCGCACCGGTTCTCTGGGCGGTCGGTGAAGTGTCGTCGAGTCCGCTCGGTGTGAGGTTCCAGCTCTTCGGATACTCGCCGTTCTTGGTCGACCGCTCGCCGTACTCGATCAACTGCGTGACCGGGCCTGTGCTCAACGCCGCCAACATGGGCTTCTAGGTTGCCCACCGCCGACGAGCTGCGGGCCGAGATCACTGAGGTCCGGGCCGAGTTGGACTCCATTGGAGTCCGGCTCGACCTGGCCACCGATGTGAACCAACGTGCAGTATCCCGCCTCGGGCTACGGGTCGGTGGTCGGTGGTCGGTGGTCGATGGCTCGAGGAGCTCGAGTCCCAGCTCGCCCTGGTGGACGATTGATCGTGCAGCGCCGCCGATGGGATCGGTCTCTTCCTGCCGATCTCGGCCGCAGGACGCCGCACCCAGGGACCGAGGGCGTCTGGACACGACCTCGGTCCCGACCTCTCGGTGGTCGATGAACGACGCCACCGATCCGCACTGGCTCCCGGTTGAGTTACTCATGGCCCTCGGTGTCGCCCAGGCCGACGAGCTCGTCCAAGCCCTGACCGGTCGGCCCGCATGGCACGCTCGAGCCGCATGTCGAGGCATGGGTCCGGAGATCTTCTACCCCGCCCTCGGGGAGTCGGTGAACCCGGCGATGGCGATCTGTGTTCTATGTCCTGTGCGCCCGGAGTGTCTGCGGTATGGACTCGCCAACTCGCTACAGCTGGGGATCTGGGGCGGCACCAGTGGTCGAACCCGTCGCAAGATCGCCTCGATGAACAAGTGTCCGAGGACCCGCCAGGCGCTCGAGGACGCGCCCCCGATGGACTAGGCCCCGTAAGCAAAGAACCCCCAGCCGGAGCTGGGGGTTCTCGCACGTCAGGTTGCGTCAGTGACCGATGCAGGTCTGCGGGGAGTAGGCGCTGGAGTTGGTGCCACCGGGGCAGGTGGTGTTGGACCACGTCACGCCGGTGGCGGTGGCGTTGCTCAATGTGGCACCGGTCAGGATGGCATTGGTCAGGTTCACATTGCTGAAGTTTGTTGTGGCATCTCCACCGAAACTGTTGTGCGCTCCACCAGACAGGTTGATGTTGGCCAGGTTGGCCCCGGTCAGGTCAACGCCGGTGATGTTTGCGCCTTCCATGTTCATTCCGACATGGGAAAGGTTGGCGCCGGGGCCAAGGAGGAAGCAATCGTAAAGGATCCATCCGGCCGGCAACTGAACAGTAGATGTGAAGCACCCGTAGCTGTCCGTAGTGTTGTTGGAAATCACTCCGGTCAGGATGGCGCCGGTTAGGACGGCCTTGGTCAACTTGGCGCCGGTCAGGGTGACGTTGGTCAGGTTGGCGCCGGTCAGGTTGGCGCCGGTCAGGGTGACGTTGGTCAGACTCGCGCCGGTCAGGGTGGCGCCGGTCAGGGTGACGCCAGTCAAGTTGGCGCCGGTCAGGTTGGCGCCGGTCAAGTTGGCGCCGGTCAGGTTGGCGTTGGTCAGGTTGGCGTTGGTCAGAATGGCGCCTGGACCTACTAGGTAGCCATTCACCAGATACCACCCGCTGGGCAGGGTCGCAGGAGTACTCGTAATACCACCAGACACGACTCCGGTCAGGGTGGCGCCGGTCAGGGTGACGCCAGTCAAGTTGGCGCCGGTCAGGTTGGCGCCGGTCAAGTTGGCGCCGGTCAGGTTGGCGTTGGTCAGGATGGCGCCGGTCAGGTTGCAGCCCGCAAGGTCGATCCCTGGATACGGCGTGGCTCCGCAGTCGTATGCGACCCCGTTTGTGCCGTTTGTGCCGTTTGTGCCGTTTGTGCCGTTTGTGCCGTTGGTGCCGTTGGTGCCAGCAGACCCCTGGGAACCCGTGGTGCCAGCCAACCCCGTTGCGCCGGTCGACCCAGGTGCACCATTGCATGCATAGGTAGACAGGACTCCCACCGTGAAGGCTGTCCCACCACTAGGGCAGTTTGTGTTCCCGGATTCGAGAGTCGTCAGAGTCACGCTCCGACCATCCGCGCCTCGGAACGTCGACCCGCTGTCCTGCCAACCGTTCGTCGTACAGCTGAAGACTTCACCCGTGGCGAGGTCGAGGTCCGTGTCGCCAGTGGCACAGGACCCCGAAGGAACCCCGCTACTGGTAACGACATTGGTGCCATTCGACCCGTTGTAGCCGTCAATCCCGTTGGTGCCGTTGATCCCAGGGCGTCCGTCGTTCCCGTTGGTGCCGTTGGTGCCGTCTGCACCTGCGGCTCCAGTAGCGCCATGCGCCCCGTCCGGCCCGATGGGACCCTCGATTCCATTGCGCCCGCTGCAGGCGTAGGTGGATACGCCTCCGACTGTGAACTCAGTCCCCATCCCCGGGCAGTTTCCGTCGAACAGGGCGAGAGGAGTCAGGGTCACGCTCTGACCGTCGGTGCCGTTGGTGCCGTTGGTGCCGGCAACTCCCGTCGATCCGGCACCCCCATTCGACCCGTTCAATCCGGGGGTGCCATCAGTGCCAGGCGTACCCGCTGGACCCTGTGAGTTCCACGAGATGACCGTCGAGGTCTTCGGGCAGACGGGCGTAACAGTGCCCACCTTCGACAACGCACCCTTGGACGACAGACATGCCTGGTAGGTCACACTCGACGCGGTGGCCGATGCGTTGACCGCGGCAGTGGCGCCCACGGCCACGATGCCCCCAACTAGAACGCCGACCGCCAACGTGACGAGATGCTTCGGTACTCGCATTGCTCTACTCCCAAGGAACGTCCGGGGCGATGTGGCCCGGTACTCGGCTCCTAACGAGCGGGTCGCTGAGCGAACCCTGTGAAGCAAGCGAAGTAGTTAGAGGCTAAGGGCCAATGTGTTCATGACGCAACCGATTTCACCAGGGGCGTTTAAGTGACCACATCGACCAGCTGGCCGACGTGCCACTTTGGGGCGCATCGGTCGCCCTGGTGCTCGAGGTCGAGGAGATCGCCGCAGTGGTCGACCGGATCGATCAGCATGCAGGTGGCCCCGAGTGGCGGGACTGGCACCCTGAGGAATCCTCACCGCCGACCTGAGCTCCTCGAGGTCGACGCTGATGGCGGGGGAGTAGGGGACGTTTTACCCGGACTTCTTGTGCCCTTTTCGTGCCCTTTGGCCGATCCCTCGGGTTCGCACTACAAATAAAACTGCCCTGACCTGCACGAATGCAGGCCAGGGCCTTGTGGAGGTGGCGGGAATCGAACCCGCGTCCTCCGGCTTCTCAATAGGTCTTCTCCGAGCGCAGCCGGCGGTAAATTGTCGGGATCGATTCCGCTACCGGCGGCAGGTTCGTTCCGTATCCGACTGAGTTGTCCCTGACGGCCCGTCGGCGCAGTCGTTCAGGTAAGTCCCACTAGATGGCGTCCGGTTCCGACCCGTGGAACTTAGGCCGGTCGGACGTCGCAGTTTCTAGGCTGCGAGCGCGAGCTTAGGCTCGGCATTTATTTTTGTTTCCGGCTCTTTAACGTGGCTCCGGAGACCACGGCTCGCTTCTCCTACATCGACGACCAGAGTCGAAGCCCTTCACCCCCTTGGGTGCCTCCACCGACTGCACACAGCGTGCGACCGGACCACCATCGTACCGCCCCGGTGCGACAGTGGCTACGCGCGGTTCTTGGCGGCGGAACGGGCTTCACGGGCGGCATCGCGTCCGGCATCTCGAGCGGCGATGGCGTGACGCTTGTCGTATTGGCGCCGGCCCTTGGCCAGGGCCAACTCCACCTTGGCCCGTCCGTCCTTGAAGTAGATCGACAAGGGGACCATGGTCAGCGAGTCCTGCTTGGACTTTCCGATCCACGCCTCCATCTGGCGCCGGTGCAACAACAGCTTGCGACGACGGTCCGGGTTATGGGCGCCGAACCCGTTGGCCTGGGCGTAAGGGGGCACGTGGACCCCGAACAGCCACAGCTCTCCGTCGTCGATCCGAGCGTAGGAGTCGGCCAGGGCGATCCTGCCCTCGCGCAGCGACTTCACTTCGGAGCCCTGGAGGACCAGGCCGCACTCCAAGGTGTCGATGATCTCGTAGTCGTGGCGGGCCCGCCGGTTGGAGGCCACCAGCCGGTTCATCTCTTTGGGCGCACCCTTGACCCCGGAGTTGCCCGAGCCCTGGCTACCCCCGCTCTTCTTTTTTGCCGCGGCCATGGCTATGGACGGTAGTCGCCCGACCCGCTGCCCATGACCGGGACAGCCCAGGCCGTCACGACGTCAGGTCAAGACGTGCAGATCACGACATCAGATCGGGTGACGTCTCCATCCCTGCGTTCCACACCGTCTTGGCGATGATCTTGGACAGATCCACCCGATCGGCGTACTTGGCACCGATGTCGCGGGTCTCCTCGACCAGCCCCTCCGACAGCGTCGTCGGGTTCAACCCCAGGGCCAGGAAACGCTCTCGGGTGACGTTGAGATCGTTCTCGGCCGCCTCCTTGCGAGGGTTGGGCAGGTAGGCGATCTCGGCACCGGTCAGTTTGGACACCATTTCGGCCAGATCCTTCAGGCGGTGGGTCTCGGTCACCTGGTTGAAGACCGACACCTGGTCGCCCTTGGCCGGCGGATTCTCCAATGCGATCTGGATGCATCGCACCGTGTCGCGGATGTGGATGAAGGCCCGGGTCTGGCCGCCGGTGCCATGGACGGTCAACGGATGCCCGATGGCTGCCTGCATGATGAACCGGTTGAGCACCGTGCCGTAGTCACCGTCGTAGTCGAACCGGTTGATCAGTCGGTCGTCGAGAGCGGTCTCGGGAGTCTGGGTGCCCCACACGATCCCCTGGTGGAGGTCGGTGATCCGCACCAGGTCGTTCTTGGCGTAGAAGGCGAACAGGAGCTGATCGAGCGTCTTGGTCATGTGGTACACCGAGCCAGGGTTGGCCGGGTGCAGGATCTCGCGTTCGAGGTCGCCGTCGGGTGTGGGGACACTGACGGTCAGGTAGCCCTCAGGGATGGGCGCGGTGCCGGACCAGCCGTAGCCGTAGACGCCCATGGTGCCGAGGTGGACCACGGCGATGTCGAGACCCGACTCGACGATGGCGCACAGGACGTTGTGAGTGCCCGAGACGTTGTTGTCGACGGTGTAGCGCTTGGCCGCCGAGTCGCGCATCGAATAGGGAGCGGCCCGCTGCTCGGCGAAGTGCACGACGGCATCGGGCTGCACGTCCAAGAACAGGTCGACGAGGCGGGTGTACTCCTTGGCGATGTCGAGATTGACGAACCCGATCTGCTTGCCCGTCTTCTCCTTCCACACGGTGATCCGCTCGTGGATGGGCTGGATCGGGGTGAGCGACTCCACCTCGAGCTCCACGTCGATGAAGCGCCGGCTGAGGTTGTCCACGATCGTGATGTCGTGGCCGGCTTGGGACAGATGGAGGGCCGTGGGCCACCCGCAGAATCCGTCGCCTCCGAGGACAAGAACTTTCATTGCACCTTCTTGGTTCGATGCTGCGTGGACCGATGCTGATTCGTGTAGATCTGAGCC
>CAIVIS010000377.1 GCA_903906055.1 uncultured Acidimicrobiaceae bacterium | reverse complement strand
GCCAGTGTGCCCTGTGCGGTGCCGCCATTACCCGGGGCGTAGCTCGAGATGGCCAGGGTGACGATCGAGGTGTTTCCGGTCACCACGTTGCCGTTGGTGTCTTCCACCGACACAGACGGTTGGGTGGCGAAGGCGGTGCCCTCGATGACCCCGCCCACCGGTTGGGTGGTGACGATCACCTTGGAGGCCGAACCGGCGATGACCGACAAGGCGGAGGTGGTGGTCGAGGTGAGGATGCCGTCGGTGGCGGACAGCACATAGGAACCGGCACCGGCTGTGCCGCTGATGTTGCAGCCGGTAAAGGTGGCGGCACCGGACACTGCTGCCTTGGCCAAGCCGCCGGTGTTGGTGCAGGCCAGCGTGCCCTGGGTGGTTCCGCCGTTGGCCGGCGAGTAACTGGAGACGGCCAGTGTGACGGTCGAGGTGTCAGACGTCACCACGTTGCCGTAGACGTCCTCCACTAACACGGACGGTTGAGTGGCGAAGGCGGTGCCCTCGATGACCCCTCCGACGGGCTGGGTGGTGACGACGAGCTGGGTGGCCGTGCTAGCGGTAACGGTCTCGGCCTGGCTCCCTGAGATCAGTCCGGTGGCTGCCGCCGTGATGGTGGGCGTGCCCGACTTGGTGTCGCCGTAGAAGAACTGCGCCGACGAGGAGCTCGCCGGGATAGACACCGTGGTGATGGCCGTGCCACCCGATGTGGCGGCAAATTTGGTGGTGCCCGCCGAGTTGGAGGTCAGGGTGACCGTTTCGGCCGCGGTGGTCGGATTGCCGTAGACGTCCTGCTCTTGGACGGTCATGGGACCGATGTTGGCCGACGAACCGGCGGTACCCGAGGTCGCAGTCGAGGTGATGACCAGCTTGTTGACCGTGGACGCCGACACCGTGGTGTTGGCCTGCGCCGAGGTGAGCAAGCCCGACGCCGCCGTCACCGTGTAGGCCGTGCCGCTGGCCGTGGTGAAGGAGCAGCCCGAGTACGTGGCTACGCCGCTGGTGAACGCGGTAGGCGATGTGGTGCAGGAGAACCCGCCACTCGAAGTCAGACTTACCGTGGTCGTCGAGTCGGTGGTCCGTGTGTTGGAGTTCGTGTCCTGTTCGGCCGCCACCACGGTGAAGGTAGCGCCGGCGGCGATGGAGGCCTGGGGCGACGTGGTGTAGACGATCTTGGTGGCCGTACCCGCCGTGATCGACACAGCGCTGGTGGTGGTCGAGGTGAGGATGCCATCGGTGGCAGACAGCACGTAGGAGCCAGCACCGGCCGTTCCAGTGATGTTGCAGCCGGCAAACGTGGCCACACCGGACCCGGCGGCCTTGGTGAGGCCTCCGGTATTGGTACACGCGAGGGTTCCCTGGGTGGTGCCGCCGGCGGCCGCCGAGTAGCTCGAGATGGCCAGGACCACGTTGGAGGCATCCGAAGTGACGACGTTACCGTTGGCATCTTCGACCGACACGGACGGCTGGGTGGCGAAGGCGGTGCCTTCGGCGACCCCGCCGACGGGCTGGGTGGTGACGACGAGCTTGGTGGCCGAACCGGCGATGACCGACACGGCGGAGGTGGTGGTCGAGGTGAGGATGCCATCAGTGGCAGACAGCACGTAGGAGCCAGCACCAGCCGTACCGCTGATGTTGCAGCCGGTAAAGGTGGCCACACCGGCCACGGCAGCTTTGGTCAGGCCGCCGGTGTTGGTACAGGCCACCGTGCCCTGGGTGGTGCCGCCGTTGGCCGCCGAGTAGCCCGAGACGGCCAGGACGACGTTGGAGGTATCGGAGGTGATGACGTTGCCGTTGGCGTCTACCACTGAAACCGACGGCTGGGTGGCGAAGGCGGTGCCTTCGGCGACCCCGCCGACCGGCTGGGTGGTAACGATGAGCTTGGAAGCCGTGCCAGAGGTGATCGTCTCGGCCTGGGTCCCTGACGTCAGTCCGGTGGCTGCCGCCGTGATTGTCGGGCTGCCCGACTTGGTGTCGCCGTAGAAGAACTGCGCCGACGACGAGCTCGCCGGGATAGACACCGTGGTGATGGCCGTGCCACCCGATGTGGCGGCAAACTTGGTGGTGCCCGTCGAGTTGGAGGTCAGGGTGACCGTTTCGGCCGCGGTGGTCGGATTGCCGTAGACGTCCTGCTCTTGGACGGTGACGGGCCCGATGTTGGCCGTGGTGCCAGCGACGCCCGTGACCGCAGTCGAGGTGATGACCAGCTTGTTGACGGAAGCAGCCGTCACCGTGGTGGCGACTGCCGCCGAGGCTTTTCCAGCGGAGGCTGCCGTCACTGCATACGGGCTGGCACTGGCCGTGGTGAAAGAACAGCCCGAGTAGGTAGCTACACCGCTGGTAAATGTGGTGGGCGCGGTCGTGCAGGAGAACCCACCGCTCGAGGTCAGACTCACCGTGCTCGTCGAGTCGGAAGTCAGCGTATTGGAGTTGGTGTCCTGTAGTGCCGCCGTGGCGGTGAAGGTAGAGCCGGCGACGATGGTGGACGGAGGCGAGGATGTGTAGGCGACCTTGGTGGTGGTACCAGCAGTGATGGTCTCGGTCGGGCTGCCCGCGGTCAAACTGGTGAGCGTCCCACCTGATCCGTTCTTGGACTGAGTCGTAAACGTGGCCGAGCCAGCGGTGGTTGGGGCGGTGACCGTACTACCGGTCTTGCCGTAGTTGATGGTGAAGCTGGTGCCGTAGGCACACGCTTGAAGAACGGTGATGACCTGACCGGTGGTTGACAATGTGCTGGGCGTGCAGGTTCCTGTGGTCGTCGTCGTATTGGTCGTCGTGGGCGCTGTCCATCCGGTGGGAATCGTCAGGGTGATCGACGAGCCCGAGGCGAAGGTGTTGGCCGCGGGTGCGGTGAAGGTGTACTGGAGGATGTTGGTGGTCGAACCTGCCACCACGGACGCCGTCGTGGCCGTCATGGTGCCCTGGCCACTCGAGGCGGCCGTGGCGGTCAGGGTTTGCCCCGAGGAAGGGTTGACTGCGGTTGTGTCGTCCTGAGTGGCCACGCTGAACGATGAGGCGGCAATCGCACCCGGGGTGCTGGAGTTGGTGATGCCATTGACTACAAATGACTGCGCGGTCGCTGCCGTGTAACACCGGCTGTTGCTTGGATTCTCCGTGATGGTCACCGTCGTTCCGGTGGCCGATGCACTGGTAGTACATCCACTGCCGAGGCCGCTGAACGTACCAACCGTCGGAGTAGCTGGGACGGTGAATGTGGAGGGGAACACCACCGTGACGGTTCTGTTGCTGTATGAACTCCCGCTGGTCGCCGGAGTGAAGGAGACCGTCCAGTTGGAACTCGCCCCGGCCACCAGCGACGAACCGGAGAACCCCACGCTGGACACACTCGAGGCCGATGCCGCCGTGACGCCGATGATCGTCACGCCGGTGATCGCTGCCAGTGTGGCCGCCAGTGCAACCAGCACGCGACGCGACCATCCCTTGTGGGGTGCTACTGCTTCGCTCGTCGCAACTGAGTCCCGGGGAGTTCGCATCACTGGAATCCGTTCACGATCGGCTTGGAGACGGTCGGAGCACCACTGTCCACGTTGATCGGTGTCGAGGAGGAGGTCGTGGTGTTGGTGACGTTGTCAGAGGCGACGGCCTGGATCCGGTAGGCACCATCAGCCGGAAGAGGAGCGACCCAGGTGACCGAGTAGTTGCCGGTGGCCGTCGTCGAAGTCCCGATCAATGTGGTCGAGCAGGCACCCGATGCGCCCGCGCAGTAGTAGTAGGACACGGACTTGACGCCAGACCTCGTGTCGCTAACTGATGTATCAGTCAACGTGAGGTTCTCATTGCTGACGGTGAGCGGGCTGCTGCCCG
>CAIVIS010000376.1 GCA_903906055.1 uncultured Acidimicrobiaceae bacterium | reverse complement strand
GCTCCTCGGTGAGGTGCTGGTCGGCGAAGATGTGCCGGGACAGGTCGGTGTCCCCTGTCGGGCGCTCGAGGATCCCAGCCTGGACGTACAAGGTTTCGGCCGAGATGCGCAGCGCCTTGGCGATCTGCTGGAGGATCTCGGCCGATGGGCGGCGCAGGCCGCGCTCGATCTGGCTGAGATAGGGGTTGGAGATCCCGGCCAACTCGGAGAGTCGTCGCAACGACAGCCGGGCCGAACTGCGCTGCTCGCGGATGAACGACCCGAGCTCGTTGAACCGCTCAGGCAGCTCCTTGACGAAGCGGTCGCCGTCGTGGCCGACCGGCTCTTTCACGACAGGAGGCCGTCCACCGAGGCGCGCCCGGACTTGTGGCGCTCGACCAGCTCGGCCTGGAGGGTGTCGATCCGCTCGTGCAGACCGCGGCGCTCCCCCGACACCCGGTTCTCCAACTGGCGGAGCCGGCCAGCCAGATCGTTCAGCTGTTCGGAGTCCATGGTGGCCAGGCGGCCGATGTCGCCAGCGCCCAAGATGGCGTCGAGTTCGGTGGTCATCGCCTCCATGTCGTCGGTGTCGGGGCTGTGGAATATGGGGTTCCGCCCAGGTCCGGCGGGGCGGCCAGGGCCGGCCATGATGCCAGCCAGGTTGTCGACCACACTCGACAGGTCGGGGGCGTCCGAACCTTCGGGGCGCTCCATGTAGGCGTGGACGATGTCCATACGGCCCTGGATGAGGCGCCTCAAGTAGGAGAGAGCGCCCTCCGCTTCCTGGCACTCGGTGCGCATGCGGCGGATGTCGTCCAACGACAAGCCTTCGACATCGTCGAGGTAGGTCGGGGCGAGGAGGCGGCTGAGTTCATCCGGGGTGCTCGGCATCACCCGCGATCGTACTCCCTAGGCCAGGGGCTGGGCCCGGTTCGTCCCGTCGGGGCGTAGCGGTAGATGGCGCGGCCCACCACCGAGGCCACCGGGACCGGCCCGAAGGTACGACTATCGGTGCTGGCGGCAGGGTTGTCGCCGAGCACCTCGAGGGTGCCGGCGGCACGATCGACCGAGGCCACCCTCTTGACCAGGATGCGGCTCGGATCCCTCGGATCGGCCACGGCTACCACTGCCCCCACCTCCGGCCACTTGAATCGGCCGAAGCGTTGGGCCAGTACCGCCAGCCGGTCGCCGGCCATCAGTGTTGGGGCCATTGAGTCCCCCACCACCTCCACTCGGCGGACGGCCCGACCGACCAGGCAGACGAAGGCAACCCCACCAACAGCGACAAGAGCCGCGAGCGCGACCCGGACAGTCGGCCGGCATCGGGGCAGAGCTCGGCCCATCCTGGGTAAGGTGGCGTCGTCGGGGCCCATGCCTCACTCTGTACCAGAAGGGTCGGCGCGTGCCGATCTCGAGCGGGCGCCTGTGGGGTGGCCGGCATCGGGATCCCGGATCGTCGGCACCATCGATCAGCAGCAAGTAGCACCACCACTCACCACAGGAAAGAGGATCACCTATGCGCATCGCAGACCACCTGCTCGCACTGGCCGACCGCGTGTCGTCCCCCATGGCCGTCCATGCCCACTGCGACCTGCCATGTGGCGTCTACGACCCGGCCCAGGCCCGTATCGAGGCCGAGTCGGTCAAGGCCACCATGGAGAAGGCCAATGCTTCCGAGGACGAGACGTTCCGGATCCGGGCCGTCCTCATCAAAGAAGAGCGCTCCGACATGGTGAAGCAGCATCTGTGGGTGCTGTGGACCGACTACTTCAAGCCCGAGCACCTCGAGCGCTTCCCCGACCTCCACGACAAGTTCTGGAAGGCCACCAAGACTGCTGGCGAGTGCAAGAAGACGAACGATGTGGCCGTGGCCGATCGTCTCCTGGCCGAGATCGCCGCCATCGACGCCATGTTCTGGGAGTCAAAGAAGTAGTTCCCCGTCAATCGACCCCGTCCATGGACCCCGTCCATGCCGACGGGTAGCAGTGCCGCTCTCATGACAGTGCCCACCCGTTGGGGTGGGCACTGTTGCGTCCGTGGGTCGATGCCGCCGATCGGGTTCGAAAAGGTTCACCGAGAGTTCGCCCTCGGATAATCGGCCCGTCAAGGTTGCTCCGGTAGACCAGGTTGCGCGAACGTTTGTGCCAAGGCAACGAAGGGTAGGGGACATGCGACGGATGCATCGAGTGGCAGCATTGGGTGCTGCCGCAATGATGGTGACGGGGGCGGTCATCACCGCAGGAGGCCTTCCCGGCACTTCACGGGCGGGTGCATCGACGACCCCTACGCAGTTCGGAACACTCTCGAACTTCGACGTGTTCAACGACACCGGCCAAGAGACCCACGGGTTCGAGGTCGAACTCGATGGCATCGCCCCTACTGACGTGATCAGCGTGTTCGGCGCCCCTTACGAGCGCTACGGGGATCCGACGGTGACCGCGTTCTCCGGCGGCACGATGGTCACCTATGCCAGCCCGTACGACGCAGCCAGCCAGACCTGGCAGGTCGGCACCCCGTTGGCGCCAGCGGTCATCACGGCGACTATGGGACACCAGTGCTGGACGGGTGGATCTTCCACCTATCTGACCGACGGCTGTGACCACTTCGGCCTGGGCCTGAGCGCTACGCCGACCAACATCGTCTACAACTGGCTCACCGCTGACCCCAACCAGGCTGGCCAGCTGGTCCACGCATCCACTGGCAGCGTGGCTGTTCCTGCTCCAGCATTCAATGTGACCCCTGCACCCGTCGATGCCGTCAATCAGCAGCCGGTGGTCCAAGCGGTGGTGAACGCCTCGGACAACCCGGCAGACGCTCAGCTCGGCGATGCCTTCTGGGCCAAGGTCTACATGTCGCAGTCGCCATCCAAGGCTGATCTGGGGCACCTGGTCACCGACGACCCCCAAGTGCCCACCACGGTGGAGACCGAGTGGGCCATCCTCCAGCCAGGAGCCGGGGGATCCCTCGCCCAGCAGCTGTCCAACGAGTTCCAGGTGAACGCCAACGACAACTCGGTCGTCCAGCGCTACGAGTACTACCAGTACACCGGGGCCTACGACCCGGAGAACCACGAAGCGCTTCCGATCAATGATTCGAACCCGGTGGCCAGTGACGTCGGGAACCTGACCGGCAACCAGATGGTGGCCCTCAACCTTCCCGGAGGCCCCAATGCCGACACCTCGGCTCCGACGATCACCATCAAGACCAAGGCACCGAAGAAGCCCAAGAAGACCACCACGTTCAAGGTGACCTTCAAGGCCACAGATCCCAACAGCAAGCACTTCACCTACTACTGCGCCCTCGACGGCGCAGTTCCTTCGCACTGCGTATCGGGCGTCACCTTCACCGGACTGACCCCTGGGGCCCATGATGTGGTGACCTATGCCGCCGACCAGGCGAACAATGCTTCGGCGCCGGCGACGCTGCACTGGACCATCGCCGGCTAGCAACTACCTCGAGGTGTAATGACTTGTCCGGCATGGCTCCTGGCCGCGTTCCCGATCGCAAGTCGATCGGTCCCGAGCGCCCCGGACGGGTACACCGGTACGCTCGGCTCATGGCCGGACCCCATCGCTTCATCGTCACCTGGGGCCGGATGGGCCGCCACGACTTCATGGCCGAAGTGGTCGAGGCATGGGACCCCGAGGACGCCATGGTCGTGGGAGCCGAACTCCACCCCGAGCTACCCCGCCCCCGGGTGGCCGTGCTCGCCTCTCAAGCCGGACCGCTGAAGTTCGGGATCAGGTCAACGGAGAATTGACCCGTCCAGCGGGTGCAGGGGCCCCAGGATCCGTCGGTCGCCAGTGATATATCCCCAGTTCAGGAGCGAATTCAACAGAAATCCAAGAAATTTCGAGAAATCGCTACAGTTCGCGTAGCCACCTGCCGATAGCGGCGGTATGAGGTGCACCTGGCGTCGTCCCACCTGGCATCGTCATGGGGGTCCCTGTCTGGCCCTCACCACCGGAAGGTTCAGGACCAGGTAGAGGTCGATGTCACCGATGAGGAGCCCGCTGCCTCCAGCGGCTCGGTCCCCTCGGATGCGCTGCACCGACCGCAGGAGCGGATGATCGGGGAATCGGCCAGCCGGTCGTCGTCGATCGGGTCCCCGCACTCCTCGCACCGGCCGTAGGTGCCGTCGTCGAGGCGGGTCAGGGCCAGTTCGACCTCGTCGAGGAGTCCGTCCACTGCGTCCACCGCCGAGCGATGTGCTTCCTGCTCGCCGTCTTCGTCTGCGCTGTCCTGCGCGTCTACGTGAAGATCGGCCTCGAACTCCACCTCGAGCGCATCATCGAGATCGGCTTCGTCGTACTCCAACTCATCGGCCAACTCCTCGGTGACATCTTCGACCACCAGATCATCGGACACCGCGCCGACCAGCGCCTCGTCCACGATCACGTCGTCCTGAATGCCCGGGGCCGTCCCTACTGTGACCGCACCTACTGGGCCTGCGGCGACCGGGCTGACGTCGTCGCCCCCCTGCCCTGAACTGGGACCAGCGTCGTCACGTCCGCCGTCCGTGCGACCATCGTCGTTGCTCCCTCGAGACCACTCCGTCTGCATACGCCTGAGCGTACCCCCGGTGATCGGACCATCTCGTAGGGTGTTCACGTGGAGTCCGGACACCTTCAGCGCTCGCCAGCCAAGACCGGCCACGACCCCTCGGCCGCCCTGGCTCAACTGGTCGGCACCGGCCAGCTCGTCCCCTGCCTGGGAGGCATCGAACGGGTCGCCGTCGAGCTCGACCAGGCGGCCTCGACCCAGGCGCATCCGGCCGTAGCTGAACGGGTCACCGACTTCCTTCCCTGGTACTCGAGCGTGCACCGAGGTGCGGGCTTCCGCTCGCGCCGCGCCACGGTCGCCTACGAAGACGCCCGCCGGGCCGTGCTGGCCTTCGCCGGCCGTGACGAGGACGGCCCCGACGTGGCCATCTTGTGCCGCAATACGACCGAGGCCATCAACCACCTCGCCTACCGCCTCCGCCTGGAGCCGACCGACGTGGTGGTCACCACCGTGGTCGAGCACCACGCCAACCTGCTGCCGTGGGGGCGGGTGGCCGAGCGCCGCTATGTGGAGTGCGACACCGACGGCACCTTCACGACCGATGACGTGATCGCCGCGCTTGATGCCGGTCGGACCAAGCCGGCGCTGCTGGCTGTCACCGGTGCATCCAACGTGTCGGGCTGGCTGCCGCCTATCGACGCCATCATCGCTGCCGCCCACGAGCGAGGGGTGCCGGTACTGGTGGACGCCGCCCAGTTGGCCCCGCACCGTCCCCTACCGGCCGAGGCTGATTTCCTGGCCCTGTCCGGCCACAAGCTCTACGCCCCCTACGGCAGCGGTGCTCTCATCGGTCCCCGGGCCCTGTTCGAGACCGGGGATCCCTTCCTGGCCGGTGGCGGGGCGGTCGACCTGGTCGGCCTGGACGAAGTGATCTGGACCGCACCCCCCGACCGCGAAGAGGCCGGCTCCCCCAATGTGGTCGGCGCCATCGCCCTTCACGCCGCCATCGATGCCTTGGGAGCCATCGGATG
>CAIVIS010000375.1 GCA_903906055.1 uncultured Acidimicrobiaceae bacterium | reverse complement strand
GCGAGCCCGGTTCTTGGCTGCCGCTGGCTCGGCCGCAGGCGACCTGGCCGCCGCCCTATGGGTGGTGGACATGCTCCCTCGCACCAGAGCAGCGCTCGATGCGCTGTTCGGAGTCAGTTCGTGGCCGGAGCCCCCGACTGACCGCGGGGGCGACCTGTGGGGTGCGCTCGATCAGATGATCCGAGTGGTTCCCGCCCTCGACAGCCTCGATCCGGTCACCTCCGAGCTCGTCCGGCTGCGCGGGGCGCGCCAGCACGCCTGCCGTCTTTGCATGTCCCTGCGGAGTCGATCGGCGCTACGAGCCGGAGCCGACGACGCCACCTTTGCCGCAGTAGACGACTACCGGAGTGCTCCGCTCACCTCGATGCAGCGGACGGCCTTAGCCTTCACCGATGCGATGATCTGGACTCCTGGACGGATCGACGCCGCGGTTGTTGGCGAGCTGCAGTTGGCGGCCACCGAGGCCCAGCAAGTAGAGCTGGTGCTCGACGTCACCCGCAACGCCCTCAACAAGGTGGCGGTCGCCCTAGGAGCCGATGCCGCCCACGTGGAGGACGGCATCGAGATCTATGACGTCGAGGGCGACGGAACCCTCGTGTACGGGCTCTCACCCGACTGAAGGCGTTCACACGGTCCAGCGGCGTCGAATCTTGACGCCGCAACCAAGCGGCGCCGTCGGGTCATGTGTCGCTCCAGCGGCTGGAATGTGACCCTCACTCCCTAGCGTGGGAAGGTAGGCGGATGGATTCGACCAGCGCCCCCTCCAGCACCCCCTCCAGCACCCTTGACGACCAGACCGACTCCCGGCGCCAGCAGCTATTCGCCATGGCCCGGACCACCACCGGATTCATGCCCGACGACGAGGGCGAGGCGCTCTTTGCTGCCGCCCTGCGGGCCGGCAGCACTCACCCGGGGGCCACATTCGTCGAGGTCGGTGCCTGGTGCGGCAAGTCCACCACCTATCTGGGTGCGGCCGCCGAGGAGACCGGTGCGGTGCTGTTCAGCCTCGACCACCATCACGGTTCCGAGGAGAACCAGGCCGGATGGGAGCACCACGACAGCTCGCTGGTGGATCCCTCGACCGGTCGGATCGACACCCTCCCCCATTGGCGCCGGGCCATGATCACCTCGAACCTCGAGGCTTCGGTAGTCGGCCTGGTGGGCGACTCCCCGACCGTCAGCTCACGTTGGACCACGCCGCTGGCCTTCTGCTTCATCGACGGCGGCCACGGCGAGGAGCCGGCATGGGCCGACTACCGGGGCTGGTCCCCTCACGTCATCGTCGGGGGGTGGCTGGCCATCCACGACGTCTTCCCCGACCCGGCCGATGGCGGACGGCCGCCGTATGACTTGTGGCGCGGCGCGCTCGACTCCGGCACGTTCGTCGAAGACGGCGAGTGCGGGTCCCTGCGCATCCTCAAGCGGGTCTAGGTTCGCCAGCTTGGTGAGTTAGATGTACCTAGAACGACACATCTACACCTGACCTCCGAACCGGATGCAATCACTCGCCTCTCGGCTGAGCGACCGCATCCCGGTCTTCTCTGTCCTCGGGTCAGCGTTTTTCGTCTCCGGTCGTAGCCCGGCGACGTCTTGGGTTGGCGGTATGGGCTGGACGGCTTGCGGGCTGGCCTGGCCTGGCCTGGCCTGGCCTGGCCTGGCCTGGCCTGGTGCTGCAGGAAACACCACTGGCTGAACCACTTAGGGAAACACTGGCCTATGTGGTATTGGATCAGATACCGAATCAGCACCGATTCCTGACAGCGCCTACCGACATGCGCGATGGCGACCGACGGCTTGGACCGGTCTCTCGACTTGAACCGGGGGAATCCGACGGGTCGTGCCTCACGGGTGTACCCGGGCACGATGTTGGGTACATGCCATCTCACCGAGTTGGCGAACTCAAGCGGATCTGATTGCGGTCAGGGGCAGACCCCCTGAGCGCCACCGCAAGCCAGACCAGTCGGACCGGTCAGACCCGTCAGACCGGTCAGACCCGTCAGACCGGTCAGACCAGCCTGTTCGGTCAGATCGGGCCTGGAGCACCAACTGCGGGCTCGACCGGTGCTTCCGGTGCGGGCTCGGTGAGGTCAAGGTGGCTCGGAAGCCCCTCGCCGCGAAACAGGCCAGAGGCCGGAGTGCAGCGTCCCAGCGCATCGGCGGCCAAGACCATGGCACCGGCGGTATAGGTCGAACGCTCGAGGGGCGGATAGGTGGCCTCCTCGGGGTAGACCATGCCGGTCCAGTAGGAGCCGTCCTCGGTCCGTAGGTCCTGGACCCAGGTGAACAGGGCCATGGCCTGGTCGTCACGGCCCATGCAGTCGAGGGCGAGCACGCACTCCGCCGTCTCGGCGGCCGTCACCCACTCGCCGGTCGACACGCAGCGCACACCGCGGCCGTCCAGCACGAATGTCGACCATGCGCCATCGATCCGGGCGTGTGCAGCGTCACCACTGACTGCTCCCGACAGGATCGGGTAGTACCAGTCCATGGCGAACTCGACCTTGGGGGCGAAGGCGCTCGGGTCGTAGGCCAGTGCATGGGCCAGACGCCCTGCGGCCAGCTCCCAGTCGGGGCGCTCATGTCCCAGCCGCTCGGCACAGGCAATGGCGCACCGGAGGCTGTGGTAGATCGATGACGAGCCGGTGAGGAGTGCGTACTCCTCCACCATGCCCGAGGAGTCGAGCGACCAACGGATGGAGCCATCGGACCGCTGGTAGCGCAGGACGAAGTCCACGCCGGCTTCTACCGTCGGCCACAGGTGCTCGAGGCCCTCGAGGTCGTCGGTGGAGATGTAGCGGTGCCAGGCGCCGGTGGCCAGGTAGGCGCACACGTTGGTGTCCAACCGGGCATCCTTCACCCCGGTGGCGAGGTAGTAGTTGAACCAGCTGCCGTCTGGGAGTTGCGTGTCCACCAGCCACTGATAGGCCAAGTCGGCCTCAGCATCCAGGCCGACAGCAGTCAGTGCCATGGCGGCCTCGATGTGGTTCCACGGATCACAGTGACCACCGGGGAACCACGGGATCATGCCGTCGGGCCGCTGCAGCGCCACGATCGACTGGGCGGTGGCGAGCACCTGTTCGGCACTCATCACACCGGGGACCTCGGGAATGCTCCTCATGCGACGGCTCCGACCGGGGCGTCAGCCAGTGTGTCGAGAGGGACGTCGGCCGGCTTGACCAGGTAGACGACCAGGCTCTTGCCTACCAGCGGGTTGAGCAGTCGCTCGGTCAGCCGGGTCACCTTGGGGGCCTTCTCGATGTCCCAGACCAGCAGACGATGGTAGGCAGCGACGGCCGGGTGCTTGTCGTTCTTGGTCCCGACCAGGCACTTGAGCCACCAGTAGGGGGCGTGCAGACCGTGGGCGTGGTGGTGGCCGGTGGCCTCCATGCCCGTACCCTCCAAGCGCTCGACGAGTTGGCTCTGGCGGTAGATGCGGACGTGGCCGCCGGGGACGTTGTGGTAGTCGTTGGACAGCGACCAGTTGACGAACTCGGGCCCGGCACGGGGCACGGTGATGGCCATGGTGCCGCCCGGGCGAAGCACCCGGGCCAGCTCGGACATGGCCTGCTCGTCGTCAGGGATGTGCTCGAGGATCTCCGAGGCGATGACCCGGTCGAAGGCGCCGTCGCTGAACGGAAGGGCGAGGGCGTCGCCTTGGACGGAGCCGACACGGGACTCGACCGGGTCCAGCTCGCCAGCATCAGCCATGGCCCCGAAGGTGTCCCGGACGCTGCGGACCTCGTCGGCGCCGAAGTCGAACGCCACCACCTGAGCATCCAGCCTGGCCGCCTGATAGGCGTGCCGGCCGAAGCCGCAGCCGAGGTCCAGCACCTTGTCACCAGGGTGCACACCCAGTCGTTCGTAGTCCACGGTCAGCATCGTCCAGCCTCCACATCGTCGAGCAGTGCTCGGTATTGGTTCGCGGTCCCCTCAGCGGTGACCTGCCAGGTAAATCGGCCCAGCACCCGTTCGCGCCCTGCGGCCCCGATTCGGGCTCGCAGCGCATCGTCATCAAGCAGACGGCCGATGGCCTCAGCCAGGGCACCAGGGTCATCGGGCGGGACCAGCAGGCCGGTCTCACCGTCGATGCCCACGACTTCGGGAAGGGCACCGCCGGTGGTGGCCACCAGGGCCACCCCACACGCCATAGCTTCGATGGCTGGCAACGAAAACCCCTCGTAGAGCGAGGGAACGACAGCCACCTGAGCCTGGCCGTAGTTGCGGGCCAGCTCGTCATCGCTGATCCCGGTCACGCACCGCACGATCGGGGCGAGGTCGAGCCGCTCGATGGCCTTGGCCACCCGGCCGTCGGGTCGCGGGTTGCCGATGACTACCAGCTCGATGTCGCGTTCGGTGCGGAGCTTGGCCACTGCCTCGAGGAGAGGGACCAGGCCCTTCATGGGCACATCCGAGGACGAGGTCACCATGATCCGGCCCTTGACCGGCTCTACGTCCTCGCGAGGGCGGAACATGGCAGGGTCCACGCCGACGGGAACGACGGTCATCCGGTCGGGATCCACGCCCATCTGGGCGGCAATATCGGTCTTGGACGACTGGGACACGGTGACGATGCGGGGCAGCGAGCGGGCCACCTTCACCTGCATGCGCAGGAACCCGAACCAGCGGCGCTGGCTGAACTGCTGCCACACGTTGGTGGTGTGGCTGAGGGCCAACTGGCGATCGACCGTGATCGGGTGGTGGAGGGTCTCCAGGACCGGCCACCCGTCGTCCATCAGTCCCTTGATGCCGTATCCCAGGCATTGGTTGTCGTGGATGAGATCGAACTCGTCCCGGCGAGCCCCTAGCAGCCGGCGGACCCGGAGGCTGAATGTCAACGGCTCAGGGAATCCGGCCGTGCACATGACGCCGAACTCGAGGGCGGCCACCGACGTCGGGTACGAGTTCAAGAACTCGGGCAGATGAGGGACCCGGAAGGGGTCCGGATCGCGGTAGAGGTCGAGGCTGGGGACCGGGGTGAAGCCGACACCCTCGTCGACCTCGGGCCACGGCTGGCCGGCGAATACCTCGACGGAGTGGCCGAGTGCGACCAGCTCACGGGTGAGATGGCGGGTGTAGACACCCTGGCCGCCGCAGCGCGGATTCCCTCGGTAGACCAGGAAGGCGATGCGCAGGCCACCGGGTTCCGGCGGGCGGGGCGGGATGCGCTCAGGGACCGGTGGGGGCCTCTTCGGGCCCTTCACCTTGCCGCGGCCGAACCAGAGACTAGGCATGGAGGACCGTCGGGGAGGAACACATAGAAGACAGATACTCTCGCGAGCAGGGCAGATGCGCAAGCGGCACTTCGGCGCTACACGCTGAGCCCGAACCATCCACCCAGCGTGAGCAGCACCAAGAAGGTGGCGAAGGTGCCCACCACGATCACCGTGATCAGCCCTACCGTGCGGGCCAGTCGACCGTTGGCGGCGTCCCCGAGCAGGCTCCGGCGGTTGGCCAGGATCAGGACGAAGACCAGCGTGATGGGGGTGACGACACCCTCCAGGACCTGGGTGTTGATGATGAGTCGGAACAGGTTCCCCGGGATCAGCACCACCGTGGAGCCGATCACGATCTGGGCCGTGAACAGACCGAGGAAGAGCGGCGCCTCGCGGAAGCTCTTCGACACGGAACGCTCCACGCCGACCGCTTCGGCCACCGCATAGGAGGTCGAGAGCGGAACGACGGCGGCGGCCAGGGCCGATGCGCCCAGCAGCCCGATCCCGAAGAGCACCGAGGCGAACTCCCCAGCCAGCGGCTTCAGCGCCTCGGCCGCCTGGGCCG
>CAIVIS010000374.1 GCA_903906055.1 uncultured Acidimicrobiaceae bacterium | reverse complement strand
CTAGGTCGTAGAACTGGCCGGGGTTGGCCATGTTTCCATGTCAGCCACCGATGGAATCCGACTGATGGCACAGGGGCGACATGCCGCTGCATTGTGCCGATTCGTTCCCAGTCCCCACCGACGAACGAATCGATGGACTGGTAGGGCTTGTCCTATTCATCGGATCGGGTTCTCCCCACATCGGTCATAGAATCCCAGTTCATGGGCTCGTCTATTTGAGGTTTGTACTCTAACGACTTTAGGCCCTACATACTCCGTTCGATCTCAGGCAATATTATGAACGTCAGACGCACACGCCTGGCGAATGGCCCGAATGGTGCGGGTGTTTGGGCCATTCGCCAGGCGTGGATGTCAGAGGGCCAGATGGGACGAGTGCTGGTCCGTTACGACAATCCGGTGTCAAGGGGCACCCGAAAGGCATCATGGTTGAGTACCGCAGTACTGGCGACGGACAGTTGAGGAACAATCCCTCCTACCCGATGGCCGGTTCCGGGTTACACCGGTCGGTTAGCCAGCCGTCCGAGTTTCTGAGGACTGACGAGGCACTGCGGTCCGACCTCGATGGCACGTTCTCCCCTGGTCACTATGGTGATGGGCTGACGCGTGGCACCAGCGACAGCGCGTTCTCCATCGAGCAGACTGCGCCCCTCGACTGGACCGGATCCGACGACGGGGCGGATCGGATGCATTCGCTCAAGGAGCTCCGCTCCAGCCTGGCCATCTGCGAGTTGATCCTGGCAACCGTTGTCCGTCGTGAACCGATGGGGTCAGAAGCGGCCGACATGCTCAAGCGGGTGGCGACCGAGTTGGGTGCCGCCGTGGGCTACTTGACCGATGTGGCGCCGTCGGAGAGCGCGTGCGAAACCCCCAAGGTCACTCCCCCCGCCCGGGAAGAACTGATGGGCCTCATCCGCCAAGTGTTCTCCTCCGGCGAGCTGCTGGGGAGCGCAGTCGGCCTGTTCGACGTGGAGCCGGCCCTGGGCGCGAAACTCAAGACGGTCGTCGGGGATCTCACCGAGACGGCCCAGGACGTGTGGTTCATGGCCATGACGGCCGCCTCCGACACTCCCGCCCTCTGAGGCGCCCTCGTCGAGTCGGCTTGGACCTGACATCCTCAGCACAGGGGCTGACGATGAGGGCCCTTCACCCGATCAGACGTCTCGTCGGGATCCCGTTTCGCTTCCCGCCGCTTGAATCGTATCCTGCGACCACATTTACAACATGGTGGATTCCCCACTTACAACATGGTGGATTCCATCGTGGAGACAACCTCTATGTGGTCCAGCCTTGCGCCAGCGTGGCCGACGTCACCAAGAAGGACGTTCCCGGCACTCTGCCGTTCTTCCTGCCGTTCTTCCTGCCGTTCTTCCACCAGTACGTCCTGCGGCGCCCAGGGGTGACGGACGAACATAGGGCTCAGATCTTCGTGGACTGCCTCATCGACGGCATCGGGTTGTCCTCGAGATCCCGGCGCGTCACTCCTACGGCCTTTGCGGAGAGGTTCTTCTCGGTCATGTCCTCGCGAGGCATCGGCCGGCGTCAGGTTCGGGTCAGGTCGCTCGCCTCAGCCAAGGCAGACCGATTGGGCTCTGGATGGTTTTCTGACTTGGGCATCCCAGGCAACCCTGGTCGCCCGAGTTTTCCGTAAAGCATGTGATGAGCGACGGCACCAAGATCGAGTTCGGGGAGTTCGGCTTCGCTATCGACGGGGCCTATCCAGGCAGCGACACAGGCATCGAACGTGCCGCCATGGCCAAGAGCGGCAACCTGGCCCACTGGGGCGACACCCTCGAGGGGGCCGCGGTCTGGCCAATCCGTCCCCACCGGTGACCCGCTCAGCGTCCCGAAACGGCATACCCGCGGCACCAAGCCGTTGGTGCTCTCGTCGGCTAGAAGGTTGCGCCCACAACGTCAGGGCATGTCTTGGAGGCGGCGAGCGGAATCGAACCGCTGTACGGGGCTTTGCAGGCCCCTGCCTAAACCACTCGGCCACGCCGCCAAGGCGTTGGATGATCCTACCCCTACCGGCGGGGATGCTTAGATCTATGCATGCGGATAGGACTGATCGCCCCACCTTGGACACCCATCCCCCCCGTGCTCTACGGCGGAATCGAACTGGTCGTGGACCAACTCGCCCGAGGGATGCAGGAGGCAGGCCACGAGGTACTCCTCTACGCCACCGGTGACTCCACCTGTCCGGTGCCGACCAAGTGGGTGCTGCCTGAGGCCGAGGGCCAACGCATCGGCATGGCCGTGCCCGAGCTGCGCCACGTCATCCACGCCTACGAGGCAGTGAAGGAGTGCGACGTCGTCCACGACCACACCATCATGGGCCCGTTCCACGCCGAGCACTACCCGGGCCTACCGGTAGCCACCACCATCCACGGCCCGTTCAACGACGAGCTCACCGACCTCTACCGGGTGACCGCCGACCGGGTCCCGCTCATCGCCATCTCCCATGCCCAGCATCGGGCCGCCCCGCAGATCCCAGTGGCCCGAGTCATCCACCACGGCGTGGAGGCCTCGCAGTTCCCGATGGGTGACGGTTCCGGCGATGCCGACGGCCCCTACGTTCTCTTCCTCGGCCGTATGGCCGACGACAAGGGATGTCATCGGGCCATCGAGGTGGCCCGGCGAGCCGGGGTGCGGATACTCATGGCGGCCAAGATGCGCGAGCCGTGGGAGATGCAGTACTTCGCCGAAAAGGTGGAGCCGCTGCTCGGCCCCGACGCCGTCTACCTCGGAGAGGTGTCCCATGAACGCAAGCTCGAGCTATTGGCTGGTGCCTCCGCACTCTTGTTCCCCATCCGGTGGAACGAGCCGTTCGGCATGGTCATGATCGAAGCCATGGCTTGCGGCACCCCGGTACTCGCCTTCCCCGAGGGTGCCGCCCCAGAGGTCGTCACCGACGGCACCACCGGATTCCTGTGCGAAGACGAGGAAGCCATGGTCGAGGCCATCGGACGCCTGGGCGAGTTGAATCGCCAGGACTGCCGCATGGCCGTCGAGGGCTACTTCTCGACTCGTCGCATGGTGGCCGACCACATCGAACTCTTCGAATCGATGCTGTCTGGGGCCACGGCCAGCTGAATCGGGCTGTGGGCTGGACCCCCGGGTGAAGTACTGACTACGAAGACTTGGACCGCCCGAAGACGAACTTCACCACCACGACCGCCACGACCACCACCAAGGCGATCTTGGCCAGGGTCCACACCAGACCGACCACCAGATGGACAAGGCCCAGAAGGAACCAGGCCGCCACCAGGACTCCCACTACGACCAGGACGACCCCGGTGGTGGACAGCCCCGACCCGTTGGAACCACTTCCCTGTGAGTCACCGGACATGGCCCCAGCGTATCGGTCCGGGCTGGCTCCAGCACTGCAGTGGTACGGTCGGCCGATGTCCCTCCGCCTCCGTCGTCAGGAGCTGATCGACCAGCCCCACCTGCAGGGCGACGCGTTCTGCCAGGCCTACGCAGCCGCCGCCGACCACTGGCTGCGCGGGCTGTTCGACGAGGCCACCGGGGGCGATGAGGGAGGCCTGGCCCTGGTGGCGGTGGGCGGTTACGGACGGCGCGAGCTCTGTCCCTTCAGCGACCTCGATGTGGTGCTGATCCACAAGGGTCGCAAGGATGTCTCGACGGTGGCCGACCGGATCTGGTACCCGGTATGGGATGAGGGCATCGCCCTCGACCACAGCGTGCGGCGTCCGAGCGAAGCCCTGGACATGGCGGGCGAAGACTTGAAGGTGGCCCTCGGCCTCCTCGATGCCCGGGTCATCTGCGGGCAGTCGTCGGTGGCCGAATCAGTCATCGAGGGCGCTCGTGACCGCTGGGTCAGCCAGAAGCCGCCGTGGCTGGGCATGTTGTCGGACCTGGTGGCCGAGCGGCACGCGGCCAACGGCGACGTGGGATTCCTCCTTGAACCCGACCTCAAGGAGTCCCACGGCGGCCTGCGCGACATCGGCGCCCTGGTCGCCCTGATGGCTGCGGTGCCAGTCTTGGCCGACCGCATCGACACCGTCGCCGTGGCAGACGCCCGTGCCGTCCTGACCGCCGCCCGGGTGGCGCTGCACCGCCGGGCCGGACGGGATCTGAACACCCTCTTGCTCCAAGAACAAGAGCAAGTGGCCGCGGCCATGGACCTGGCTGACTCCGATGCGCTGATGCTGGCTGTGGCCACTGCTGGCCGCACCGTGGCTTGGGAGGGCGACGACGCTTGGCGGCGGCGGACGGCATGGTCCCGTGCCCAGGACACCCGGTCCGGTCGACGACGCGACCGTCGCTCAGCACCCACACACACCCCCGTGATCGTGGAGCCCGGCATCGGTGTGACCGACGACGAGGTCGTCTTGTCGGAGGGAGCCGACGTCACTGGCGATGCGTCGCTCAGCCTCCGATTGGCTGCCGTGGCCGCCGAGCGCGACCTCCCCATCTCCCGCGATGCGCTCAACCTGCTGGGCCGAGAGGCGCCAGCTCCTTCGGTCCCGTGGCACGACTCACTGCGGGCCACGCTGGTGCGGCTACTGGCCACCGGGCCCAGCGCCATCGCTGCCCTCGAAGCGCTCGATCAGCGTCGCCTGCTCGAGCGGTTCGTGCCCGAGTGGGCGACAGTGCGCAACAAGCCCCAGCGGAATCCGTACCACCGGTTCACCGTCGATCGGCACCTCTTGGAGGCCACGGCCAACTCGGCCACCATGGCCCACCGGGTCAGCCGGGTCGACCTGCTGCTGATCGGGACGCTCCTCCATGACATCGGCAAGGGCTTCCCGGGCGACCATACCGACGTGGGCATGGTGGTGGCCGCCGACATCGCCAGCCGGATGGGACTACAGGCGCAGGACGTGGCATCCATCGTCACCATGGTCCGCCTGCACCTGCTGCTGCCCGATACCGCCACACGTCGGGACCTCGATGACCCGGCCACGGCTCGACGGGTGGCCGACGAGGTCGGTGACCGCCCGACGCTCGACCTGCTGGCTGTCATGGTGGAGGCCGACAGCCTGGCTACCGGCCCCTCGGCCTGGGGCGGCTGGAAGGCGGGCTTGGTGGCCGATCTGGTGGAACGGACCAGCCGGCTGCTGGCAGGCGAGCCGGTGGCACCACCGGCGCCACTGATCACCGAGGAGCTCCAGATGGTGATGGACACCGTGCGACGCCACGGCGTCCCTGCACTGTCCATCGAGCCGCCCCTGGTGACGGTAGTAGCCCCCGACCGGTCAGGCCTCCTGGCCGAGGTGACCGGTGTGCTGGCCCTCCATGGGCTCAACGTGCGCTCGGCGGTGCTGGCTGGCGAGGACGGTGTAGCCGTCGAGGTGTTCACGGCCGAGCCAGACCGAGGGCGGTGGCCCGCCACTGCCGAGATCTCGAACGACCTGGCCCGGGTGATGGCCGGCACCCTGGCCATCGAAGAAGAGCTGGCCGCCCGGGCCCACGTCTACCGCAACGCCCCGCGACCCAAGGTGGTCCAGTCGGTATCGACCCAGGTGACGATCGATAACAACGCCTCGGCGTCGGCCACGGTGGTCGAGGTACGGGCCGACGATGCCGTCGGTCAACTCCACCGCATCACCCGGGCACTGGTCGAGTGCCACCTCGACGTCACCTCGGCCCGGGTCTCGACCTTCGGCTCGGCTGTGGTCGACGCCTTCTACGTCCGGGGACCCGACGGTCGCAAGTTGACCGAGCAGGCACAGATCGCCGCGGTCGAGCGTGCCATCCACGCCGGCTTGGGTTCGTCCGCAGGGGGCTGACGGCACTGGGCTGATCGCGCACCATTTCGAGGCCTTCGCGCTGCACCGTTCGCCGGTGCCGCTGCTAGATTGGAGACGATCCCTCATGTCCGGAGCCCACGCAAAAGCCAAGCCAGCCAAGCGCAAAGGTCTGCGCATCCTCGGCCTCGTGCTCGCCGTCGTCGTCGTGGGAGCTGGCGTGACATTCGTGGTGAAGGGCAAATCTACGGGGACGACCGAATCCGTCGCTCCCCCGGTACCAGCGCACGAGACGGCCTCCACCCGCCCGCTGAACCTGGTGTCGATGACCCCAGCTGACGGAGCGAGTGGCGTGGCCTCCAACACCACCATCACCGTGCAGTTCTCCGAGCCGCTCTCGGCCCACACTCCCATGCCGACCCTCACCCCGGCCGTGGCAGGTACCTGGCAGCAGCTGTCACCCACCACACTGGCTTTTGCCGCCACCGCACCCCTGGTGCCGTCCTCCACCGAGACCGTCACCGTGCCAGCCGGCCTCGGTGGGGTGGAGAGCGTCGGCGGTATCACCCTCGGCCAGCAAGCCACGGCCCACTTCACAGTGGCGACCGGGAGCACCTTGCGGCTCCAGCAGCTCCTGGCCCAGCAGGGATACCTTCCACTCAGCTTCGCCCCCGCCGGACCGGTGGCCGCGCCACAAGAGCTGGCCCAGCCCCAAGAGGGCACCTTCTCGTGGCGGTTCACTGAGCCAGACCCGCTGGTGGCCCAGTGGACCACGGGCACCACGAACGTGATCACCAAGGCCGCCGTGATGACCTTCGAGAGCAAGCACGACATGGAGACCGATGGGGCGCCAGGACCCGGCGTATGGGGCAAGCTGCTGGCCGACGCCTCGGCCGGCACGGTCAATGCCGACAACTACAACTATGTGTACGTCTCCAAGACCCTCCCCCAGAAGGCCACCGTCTACAGCAACGGTGCCGCTGTCTACTCGACGCCTGCCAACCTCGGCATCACTGGGGCCGAGACGGCGTCGGGTACCTTTCCGGTGTTCGAGCACCTGAAGTTGACCAGGATGCGGGGCACGAACCCTGATGGGACCAAGTACGACGATCCGGACATCCCCTGGGTCAGTTACTTCAACGGGGGCGACGCGCTGCACGGATTCGTGCGGTCGAGCTATGGCTCTCCCCAGAGTGTCGGGTGCGTGGAACTTCCCCCGGCCAACGCCGCCGTCGTGTTTCCCTATACGCCAGTGGGCACCCTCGTCACTGTCTCGTAACTAACGGTCCCGACTCGCGCTAAGCCCGCTGTCCCAATGACTGATCCTCAGGTACCGATCAGCGGGTGTCGGAGCCCTAGTTCGCCCAGCGTGCGACCAGGCTCGCGTGGCTCGATCATCGCAGGTTCAGCCCCGTCGATACGGAACACGTAAAGGTTCCAGTACTGGGCGAGGTCGGCCGGTTCGATGTCGGCGTACAGGCGCTCTTCCACGTCGATGCACCGGGTGAACCCAGCATCGGCGAACTGCTCGGTCCACCACTCGAACGAGGCGATGCAGAGGTGGCCCTCGATCAGTTCGCCATCGGTGTCGACGGCCAAGTCGGGCTGGGGAACGGGACCCCGGTAGTCAGGGCCGAGTCCGTAGTAGTGCTCGACCCGCTCGGGCCGCACCTTGCCCTCGAAGTGACCGTCCGGACCGGACCGGTTGGGGCCGAATGACGGAATGGTGGCATAGAGATAGCCACCGCACACCCGGGCCAACTCAGCCAGGGCCACCGGTACCCGGTCCGGGGGCAGGTGTTCCAGGATCTCCAACGTGGTCACCAGGTCGAACGCACCGTCTCCCCACGGGAGCCCGGCAAACAGGTTGGCCACCCGGACATGGCCGACCGCACCAGGGCTGGCATGGTCAACGGCGAACTGGCTGAGGTCACACCCTTCGCCATCGATCCCTCGCTCGCGCAGCACCTCTACCAGGTAACCGACAGCGCACCCCACGTCGAGGGAGGTCGCCACCTGGAAGTTCCGCCACAGCAGCCATCCGGCGATGTCGGCGTTGGAGGCGACCCGGTCGTAGCGGGCATAGCCCGACCGGCCCTCGCGGTCGCCATCGGCGTCACGGCCCTCACCGAAGTACGCCCCGCCGTAAGCATCCGGCACACCGGCAGCACGGGCCTCGGCTACGGCCGTGGCCCGCTCGGCGGCGGCAGTGAGCTCGGCGCCGCCACGGGCCAACACTGCCCGCACCCGACCGTGCCCAGCAGCTAGGTCGATCAGTGCCTGGCGGGCACGGTTGCCCGTGGAGCGCAGCCGGGGCGAGGTCATCGGCCCACCGCGGCCAGCCGGTCGGCCAAGGCCCGAAAGGCACGTCCTCGATGGGACACCGCGTGCTTCTCTTCGCTCGACATTTCGGCGAAGGTGCGGCCGTCGAACCCCTCGGGGGCAAAGATCGGGTCGTATCCGAACCCACCCGTTCCGCGAGCCTCGGTGGTGATGATGCCAGCCACCTCGCCATCGACGAAGAGCTCCGACCCGTCCGGATAAGCGATGAAGGCCACGCTGCGGAACCGAGCCCGACGAGCGGCACCGTCCACCGCTCCCACGCGCTCGAGTTCGACCAGCATCTTGGTCACGTTGTCGGCGTAGGTGGCACCCTCGCCGGCAAACCGGGCCGAGTAGACCCCGGGCGCTCCGTCGAGGGCATCGACCTCGAGGCCGGTGTCATCGGCCACCGCCGCCATCCCGGTCGCTTCGCACAGGGCGCGGGCCTTGAGGCGAGCGTTCTCTTCCAAGGTGTCCCCGGTCTCTTCGACGTCGGGCACGTCGGAGGGTCGGGGCACCAAAGTGATCCCGGGTACGACGCCGAGGATGGCGGCGATCTCGGCCGCCTTGTCCACGTTGGCGCTGGCGATCACCAGCGAATGGTCCGCCATGTCCGGCCCGTGCCCGATCAGCGGGGGGTCGGCGGGGTGGCCAACGTGGCGGTCTGCAGGTCGAGGAGCTGGGCAATCCCGTGCTCGGCCAGACTGAGCATCTCATCGAGCTCGGCCTTGGAGAAGGGCATGCCTTCGGCTGTCCCTTGGACCTCGATGAACCGGCCCGACGAGGTCATGACCACGTTCATGTCCACCTCGGCCCGGCTGTCTTCCTCGTAAGGGAGATCCAGCATGCACACCCCGTCGACGACGCCGACCGAGATAGCCGCCACCGCCTCGGTCAGCGGGTTGGCCCGCAGCGTCCCCTTCTGGACCAGCCGGGTGAGTGCGTCGTGCAGGGCCACATAGGCCCCGCAGATCGATGCCGTCCGGGTGCCGCCGTCGGCCTGGAGCACATCGCAGTCGACGGTGATCTGGATCTCACCGAGGGCGACCATGTCGCAGACCGAACGCAGCGATCGACCGATCAGCCGCTGAATCTCCTGGGTGCGACCAGACTGCTTGCCCTTGGCCGCCTCGCGAGTGACCCGCTCCCCCGTGGATCCAGGGAGCAGTGAGTACTCAGCCGTTACCCAGCCCTTGCCCGATCCACGCATCCACGGCGGTACCCGCTCCTCGACTGACGCGGTGCACAGCACTCGGGTGCGGCCCATCGATACCAGGACCGATCCCGGAGCGAAGACGGTGAAGTCCCGCTCGAACGATGCCGTCCGCAGCTCGTCGATTCCCCTCCCGTCGATCCGCTTCGTTGTGCCTTTGTCGCTCACAGCGTGTATTCCTTTCCGATCGATGCCTGCTCTACCGGGCCGCCGAAAGCGGCCTCGGCCTCTGTTGCCACAGCCTCCGCGTCGACCGTGGGCCACCGGTGGGTGATGACCAACCGCTTGGCGCCGGCCTCCCGGGCCGCCATGCCCGCCTGTCGGCCGCTCATGTGCTGGGCCGTGCCTTCGTGCTCGACGGTATAGGTCGCCTCGCACAACAACAGGTCGAGGCCGTGTCCGAGCACCTCTGGCGACCACTCCGGTCCGGAGTCGGCACAGTAGCCCATGGCCCGACCGGCACCATCGATCCGGGCGGCCAGGGTCTCGAGGGCATGGGCCGTCCGGTGGAAAGCGAAGGAGGCCTCACCGATGCCAGCCCGGTCACCATCGGTCACCGTCCGCCACTCCAGCATCGGGGTCTTGTCGACGGCAACCACCTCGGCCACCTGGGCTGGGGCGTAGACCGGGATCGGACGCCGCCTGCGGCCCACCCGGGCCTGGGTCTCGATGGCCAGCAGATCGGTCCAGTGGTCCGGGTGGTGGTGAGTGATCACCACGGCATCGATCTCGGCTGGGTCAATGACGGTCTGAAGCACGGCGAAGGTGCCGGGGCCCGCGTCCACGACCACAGACGTCTCTCCTACTTGGACCAGATAGCCGCTTCCGGCACCGCCTGGACCCGGATAGCTGCCGTCACATCCGAGCACGGTCAGCGTGAACGCGTCACCGGGATCCGGAGCCGCAGAGCCACCATTCGAAGTCGACCGCGAGGGAGCCATCGCCACAGGCTATGCGCACCGGTGGGCCGTCTGCCTGGCCAGGACGAGTCGCCGCCAAGCACGCCCTAGAAGTACGTGATCTCCTTGGCCCGAGCCTCGACCGTGTCAAGGTCGTCGGTCCACGCCCCAGTAGAGAGGTACTTCCATCCTCCGTCGCAGCAGATCGTCACGATTACCCCTGACTCCAGGGTGGCGGCGGTCTTGACCGCCCCGGCCAGGATGGCTCCTGACGACAGTCCGGCGAAGATGCCAACTTCGGTCAATCGTCGGGTCCACTCGATCGACTCCCGGGGCCGCACGATGCGCTTGCCGTCGAGCAGCTCGGCTCCATGGTTGTCGATGAAGATCGGCGGGATGTACCCGTCGTCGAGGTTGCGCAGCCCGTCGACGATCTCCCCCGCTGGCGGCTCGATGGCGAGCACCTTGATGGCCGGGTTCTGCTCTTTGAGGTAGCGACCCACACCGAGCAGCGTGCCCGAGGTACCCAGGCCAGCCACGAAGTGAGTGACCTCGGGGCAGTCGCGCCAGATCTCGGGGCCGGTGCCCTCGTAGTGGGCACGGGGATTGGCCGGGTTGGCGTACTGGTAGAGGAACGTCCACTCCGGATGCTCGGCGGCCAGGGCTTGGGCCCGGCGCACGGCACCGTTGGATCCTTCGGACCCAGGGGACTCGATGATCTCGGCACCCCACGACTCGAGCAACTGGCGACGCTCGATGGAGACGTTGGTGGCCAGGACGACCTTCAACTTGTAGCCCTTGATCCGGCACACCAGAGCCAGTCCGATGCCGGTATTGCCCGATGACGGCTCGATGAGGGTGGCCCCCGGGGTGAGGGTCCCGTCGCGCTCGGCCTGTTCGATCATGGCCAGAGCGATCCGGTCCTTCACCGAGCCCCCCGGGTTCTGGCCCTCGAGCTTCATGAGGATCCGGACGTCGGGGTTCGGGCTCAACGCCGAAATGTCGACCAGGGGCGTGTTGCCGATGAGGTCGAGGATCGACCCGTAGACGGTCATCGCGGGTGCAGTCCCCCCGCATCGACGGCTCCGCCGGCTACGGCCGGAAGGATGGACAGCTCGTCAGAGGAGGACACCGGGGTATCGATGCCAGAGAGATAGCGGACGTCGTCGTCGTTGATGTAGACGTTGACGAACTTGTGCAGGGTGCCCGAGTCGTCGATGACCTGGCCAGCCATGCCCGGGTACTGCGCCACCAGTGCGGTGAGCACCTCGCCGACCGTGGCACCGTCCATGACCACCGTGCGCTCGCCTCCCGCGTGGGGCCGGAGCACGGTAGGAAGGTTGACTTTGACGGGCACGGGTGCTCCTTTGCATTCGACCCCCGAGAAGGGATCGGGTCTTGCGGCCAGTGTGTTGCGGTCGGGTGATTACTGCAGGGTGATTCGGGTCGGCCACTCCCCCACAGAGGACTGATCCGATCCGACTTCGAATCTTGACTTGTCAGGTGAGGATTCTACCGGGCCAGCAGGCGCACCGGTTCTTCCTCGATCGCCCCAGCCACGATCCGATAGCTGCGCACCATCGGATACGTATCGCGCAGCGATACCAAGACGTAGTGCCACGCCGGGTCAGGCGCCTGAGCGACGTCGGTGGGCGACGGGTAGGCCTCGGTGTGGGTATGGGAGTGGAAGACCCCGATGATCGACCGGCCGTTTCCCTCCGCATCCCGGTCTGCCCGCAGGTGCTCCGTAGGGTCGACCGTGTAGAGCTTGGCCGAGGCGGCCAGATTGCGGGTCGGATAGCAGGTGACGGCCTCTCCGGAGGCCAGGTCACCCCCCAACAGCCCGCAGGCCTCATCGGGCAGGCCGATCAGGCAGTGGGCGACCATCTGGTCGTGAACGGACCGGGGCAGTGTGAGCATGGCTCCCCCACGCTAGAGGGAATCACCGCCGACCTGGGCGACTCCCCCCTCGCTACCCGCCCTCGCTACCCGCCCAGCGGCCCCGAACCGTAGGGTTAGCCACGAACGGTGCCCGTCCGCCACCGCGGGTATCCTTCGCTGGGTCGTGGCGGCGACTCAGATCTACACGAATCAGCATCGGTCCACGCAGCATCGAACCAAGAAGGTGCAATGAAAGTTCTTGTCCTCGGAGGCGACGGATTCTGCGGGTGGCCCACGGCCCTCCATCTGT
>CAIVIS010000373.1 GCA_903906055.1 uncultured Acidimicrobiaceae bacterium | reverse complement strand
CGGCGGCCGGCTGCCGCACGCATGGGTGACCCGGGACGGGCGACGAGTCTCGACGCTCGACCTGGTGCTGCCCGGCCGGTTCCTCTTGCTCACCTCGTCGTCTTCTTGGGCGGATGCTGCAGCCGACCTGGAGGGCGTGCCGGTCCCGCTGTCGGTGGTGCTGGTGGGCCGGGACGTCCTCGACCTCGACGGTGGTTGGAGCGATGTGTCGGGCATCGGAGCCGATGGTGCCATCCTGGTGCGGCCCGACCAGCATGTGGCCTGGCGGTCGACGGGACCGGTTGTCGATCCGAGCGATGCGCTCACAGACGTGCTGTACAAATTCGGAGGTCAGACATGAAGCTGGGGAACATCGATGGGCGAGCCGTCCTGATCGAAGGGTCGAACGCTGTTGACGTGGCCGCGCTGTCCGATGGCCGGTTCGGCCCTGGGCTCGATGCGATCTACGACCAGTGGGAGGAGTTCGTGACGTTCGCCAGCCACGCAGAGGTCACCGGTGGGGTCCCGTTCGTGCTGTCCGACCTCGGCTGTCCGTCTCCAATGCCCCGTCAGGTGTTCGCCATCGGACTGAACTATCAGTCCCACGCCGACGAGTCCGGGATGCAGCCCCCGTCGATCCCGGCGGTGTTCACCAAGTTCCCGGCCAGCCTGGCCGGACCGGACTCGGTGGTGGAGCTGCCGGCGGACACCGTCGACTGGGAGGTGGAGATGGTGGTGGTCATCGGCCGCCGTGCCGATCGAGTACCTGCGGACCAGGCATGGTCGCACGTGGCCGGGTTGTGCGTCGGCCAGGACCTATCGGAGCGGACCGTGCAGTTCGCCGCGGGCATGCAGTTTTCGCTGGGGAAGTCCTACCGGGGGTTCGGGCCGTTTGGGCCGTACCTGGTCACCCCCGACGAGGTGGACGATCCCGACGACCTGGGCCTGGGCTGCACCATCAACGGCGAGACCGTCCAAGACGGCCGCACCTCGGATCTGATCTTCGACGTCTCGTCTCTCATCGCCCAGATGTCCGATGTGTTACCACTGCTGCCTGGCGACGTCATCTTCACGGGAACTCCGTCGGGGGTCGGACAGGGGAGGACGCCACCGCGGTTCTTGGTGCCGGGTGACGTGATCGAGAGCTGGGTGGATGGCGTGGGCCGGATCCGCACGACATGTGTGGCCCGCACCTCGACTGAGGCTTCCTAGCCCTCGGCTTCTTCGGCCAGGGCCAGCCACTGCTCTTCTGCGACGGCCAGTTGGTCGGTGACGGCCTGCAGCTCGGCACCCAACCGGGTCAGTTCGACGTGGTCGGTGGTGGTCACCAAGGTGTCGTGCAGCTTGTCGCGCTGTCGGGCCAACTTGGCCATCTCCTTCTCGGTGTCGCGCAGGAGTCGACCGACAGACGGCCCTCCGGCGGCACGTGCCGGCTTGGATGCGACCGGCTTGGATGCAGCCGGCTTGGGCGCGGCTTGATTGGAGGCACCCGACTTGGAGGCACCCGACCCTCGGGTCGATGGGGCCAGCAGTTCGGCCATCCACGCCTCGAGCCCACCGGCCACTGGCGCCACTCCGTCGGGCCTGACCACCACGACGGTCTCGATGGTCCGGTCCAAGAAGGCCCGGTCGTGGCTGACCACGATGAGGGTGCCCGGCCAGTCGTCGAGGAAGTCCTCGAGGATGCGCAGCGTGTCGAGGTCGAGGTCGTTGGTGGGTTCGTCGAGGAGGAGCACGTTGGGCTGGCGGGCCAGCACGGCGAGCAGTTGCAGCCGCCTGCGTTCGCCACCGGACAGGTTGCCGACCCGGGTGAAGGGGAGGGTGCCGGTGAACCAGAACCGCTTCATCAAGGCGACGTCGCTCAGCGAGCCCGGCGTCCGATGGGGACCAGCCACCACCTCTTGCACCCGGGCTTCGGGGTCGAGCTCCTGGCCGTGCTGGTCGTAGTAGCCGACGACCACGGTCGGGCCGAACTCGACGGTGCCGGCGGTGGGAAGCGTGCGGCCGGCCAGCAGATCGAGGAAGGTCGACTTTCCGGTGCCGTTGGCTCCCACCACCCCGAGCCGGTCGCCCGGGCCGATCAGTAGGTCGACGTTGCGGAAAATAGGGGTCGCCGGGTCGTAGGAGAAACCGACCCCGGTGCACTCGATGACCTTGTCGCCGAGCCTGGCCATGCGGACCTCAAGTTCGAGGTCGTCGGGCCGGGCGGCGTCAGCTGCTTTCTGGCCAATCAGGGCCTTGGCTGCGGTGACCCGGGCCTGAGGCTTGCGGCTGCGGGCCTTGGCCCCTCTGCGCAGCCAGGCCAGCTCGGTGCGGGCCAGGTTGCGACGAGTGGACTCGGCCGAGGCGGCGTGCTCCTCGCGCTCAGCCTTGCCCTCGAGGTAGGAGGCGTAGCCGCCATCGTGGAGATAGCTGGCCCCGCGGTCGAGTTCCAACATCCGGGTGGTGACCCGGTCGAGCAGGTACCGGTCGTGGGAGACGACGACCAGGCCGCCCGGGTAGTTGATCATCCATTCCTCCAACCAGGCCACAGCCGACAGGTCGAGGTGGTTGGTCGGCTCATCCAAGATGAGCAGTTCACTAGGTGCAGCCAGCACGCGAGCCAGGGCGACTCGTTTGGCCTGGCCACCGGACAGGGTGGTGACCTCGGCATCGACGAACTCGGCCATTCCCAGCCGGTCGAGGGCCGCGGCAGCCTCCCAACCGTCCCCGACGGCTGCGCGCACGGTTCCGGCCGGAAGGTCGGGGGTCTGATCGAGGAAGACGGTACGGGTGCCCCGTCCCCGTCGGACGACGCCGGCATCGGGCTCGAGCTGGCCAGCCATCACGCGGAGCAGAGTCGACTTTCCGGTCCCGTTGATGCCGACCACGCCGATCCGGTCGCCGGTGCTGACGGTGGCCGAGAGGTTGGTGAAGAGGGCACGGTCGCCCATGGTCACGCCCACGCCCTGCAGATCGACGAGCACGCTCACCGGACACACGGTACTGCCGGTGCGCAGTGGCCCCGACGAGGGCGCATGCACCGGTGGCTGCTGGACCTGAGCTGGCGCCGGTTGCTCGCTCCTACTGGGTCGCTAGGCCCTGCAGTTGGGAGGCTGCCCGCCGACCCGACCGCAGTGCACCTTCCATCAGCCCTGACCACTCCGCGCCGGTGTGCTCCCCGGCGATGAGCACCCGACCGAACGGTTGGACCAGGAGCTCGTTGTCTTCGGCCAGCACACTGGTGCTGGTCACCGAGTAGGACTCACCGGCCAGGGGATTGTCGACCCAGGTGGTGAGTTCGGCGGCATCCAATTCCAGGTCGAGCTCGGGCCGCAGCTCAGCCACTCGTCGTGCCCAGGTGGCCGGGCCCTGGTCAACCTCGAGGCGCTCGAGGGCCTGAGGCGATCCGCCAAAGGCGTGGAGCACCGGCTGCACCTGGCCGCTGGCATCGGTCGCCGTCCACGTCCAGAACCGGTGCGGCACCGACAGCACGGCCGATGGCACCGTGGGCGCCCGCAGCGGAATGTGCAGTTTGGCGTTGTGGCCGAGCGTGGCCCGTCCCCACGCCGCGGTGATCCGCGGGGGAGGGGCTGGGTTGATGGGGAGGTGGCGGAGCACGGCCATGGGGATGGTGAGGATGACGGCATCGGCCTCCACCGTGCCAGTAGCGGTGCGCACCCGGACCCCGTCGGGGCCGTGCTCCACCCCGGTGACGGCGGTGTCGAGGTGGACGGCACTGCCGAGGCGGGCGGCCAGCGCCAGGGCAATGCCCTGGTTCCCTCCGGCCACCCGCTGCGAGGGGATGGGCAAGAAGCCGCTCATCGCTCCGAGGGTCACGGCCGAGGAGAGCACGTCGGCTTGCTCACCGTTGGTCAGTTCCAATCGGGAGAGACAGGCTTCGAGAGCCGCCGGGTCCTGGTCGAACGAGGCGGCCACCTCGGCCAGCGACGTGTCCGGGCCCACCCGCTCGGCGGCTTGGCCCAGGAGACGGGCGATGGCCGCCATCGACCCCAGATCGGTCGGGGCACCGCCCCGGGGCTCGCGCACGTAGTACGACATGCCAGCACTGGCCAAGGTGAGTCCGAGCCGGTCGACCACGGCGTGCAGTTCGCGATAGCCGTCGAGGACGAACTCGGCACCTCGCTCGACGATGGTCCGATCGTCCCCGGGCACCAGCGCTTGGGACCATACCCGTCCACCCACCCGCTCGCCGGCCTCGAGGACGATGACCTCATGGCCCAGGCCACCAGCATCGAAGGCCGCCATCAGGCCGGAAAAGCCAGCCCCCACCACGACCACCTTCATCGGTGCCCCGGGTTGCTCAGGCGACTCAGGCGGCTCGCTGCGGATGGTGTCACTCCCAAGGCCTCCTCGCGAGTATCGCTGACTGCAGACGTTTGCATACACTGAATGACCAGTCAATGCTCGGGCGCGCCCGTCCGATCGTGAGCCAACGAGCACCCACAGACCTGCACCAACGAGGAGTGTCCTGCCATGTACAGCCTGTCGCCCGCCGACCTCGAGATCCAGGCCCGGGCCATCTCCTTCGCCGATGAGCTGATCCCCTACGAGGAGTTCGCCGAGTTCCACGACGGCGAACTGCCCGATGGTGTCGACGCCACCATGCGGGCCCGAGTGCATGAACTGGGCCTGCACTCGACCAACATGCCAGTGGATCTGGGTGGCCAGGGGTGCACCATGCTGCAGCAGGTGCTGGTCCAAGAGCAGACCGGTCGGGTCACCAACGCCCTGGCCTGGATCATGGCCACCCCACCGGCCTGGCTGCCCGAGGTGGCCACTGACGAGCAGATCGAGCGCTACATCAAGCCGGCCATCCGAGGAGAGAAAGAGGAGGCGTACGCCATCACCGAAGAGTTCGCCGGCTCAGACGTCGACGCCATCACCTCGACCGCTCGACGAGAGGGAGACGAGTACGTCCTGAACGGGGTGAAGTGGCACGTCACCTCCTTCAACTCGGCCTCGTTCGTGTTCTTCCAGGGCAAACTGACCGAGGGCGCCCATGCGGGCGAGCACGCCATGTTCATCATCGACCTCCCTCACCCCGGCGTGGTGGTGGACCGCACGCCCGCCTATACCCACACCATCAACCATCACCATCCGATCGTCTCGTTCAACGATGTCCGGGTGCCGGCTGGCGCCATGGTCGGCAACGAGGGCGACGGCATGGGCTTCGCCTACGAGTGGTTCCGCTTCGAACGCATGATGGTGTCGGCCCGCTGCCTCGGCGGTGCCCAGCGCCTGATCGACGAGACCACCGCCTTCGCCAAGGAGCGGATCGTCAACGGCCGGCCGATCACCGAGTTCGGTGCGGTGTCGATGATGCTGGCCAACTCGCTCACTGAGCTGTTTGCCGCCCGCTCCATGGTCTACGAGACGGCCAAGAACATCGATGCTGGGGCCGATATCAAGATCCAGCACACCCAGTGCTCGATGGCCAAGCTGTTCGCCTCAGAGATGGCGGGCCGAGTGGCTGACCGGTGTGTCCAGATCTACGCCGGCCGGGGCTACATGCGCGAAAACGTGGCTGAGCGGCTCTTCCGCGAGCTGCGGGTGGAGCGGATATGGGAGGGGACCAGCGAGGTCCAACAAGCGATCATCGCCGACCAGATGGTCAAGCGAGGCCCGTCGACGTTCGTGTGATCCCACGGTGCTGGCCTAGCGGGCAGGGCCTAGCGGGCAGGGCCTAGCGGGCAGGGCCTAGCGGGCAGGGCCTAGCGGGCGGCCCGCTGGGCCGTCCTCAGGAGAGGCGTGCCGGCACCTTGACGTTGCGGACAGGCTCGCCCTTGTAGCCGCGGGCGACCATGGTCACGAAGTCGTAGACGGCCTCTTCTTCGGTGGACAGCATTCCGGGCACGGCATGGGGCGACGACAGCCCCCGGTGCACCGAGGAGCATGCCTCCCAATCCTGCTGGTTGGTCAGGTCCCAGAAGTTGACGCCATACGAGGGATCGAATCCCTCCTTCTCGAACGACTCGGGGGCGAAGGCCCAGATGCACTCGATCCGGGTGGCATCGGCAGCCAGGGGGGTCAGCCGGTGCATCATCACGTAGTCGGGATGGAGGCTGATCAGGACGTCGGGGAAGACGTTGATGTAGATGACGATCCGCTTCTGCTCTTCGGACAGACCACGGAGCATCACTCCGCTCGAGCGACCGTCCATCGACATGGTTTCCATGCCCTCTCTGATGTCCATGGTTCCGCCGGCCCATGGACCGTCGGTGGAGTAGATCATCCCGCTTTCTGGGTCGCTCACCTCACACAGCTGAGGGTGGATCTTGGTGCAGTGGTAGCACTCGTGGTAGTTCTCGGTGAGGGTCTTCCAGTTGGCGGCCACTACGTAGTCGTGCCGATCGGCGATGATCAACCGCTCGGGCTCGTAGGGGGCGACGATCTCACTCAGGTCGGCCAGCTGCTCGGCCAGCGGCGGTGCCTCACCCGAGGCGTCCAGGAAGATCAGTCCGTGCCACTCGACGCACGGTAGTTGGATCAGGCCGTGCTCTGACTTGACGAACCCCTCCACCCCGCTGAAGCTCGGTGCGGTGGCCAACTTGCCTTCGAGGTCGTAGGCCCACGAGTGGTACGGGCAGATGACCCGCCCGTGGTGGGCGGTCTCCCCACATGGGAGCAGCTCGTGGCCCCGGTGACTGCACACGTTGGCGAATGCCCGCAGGACGCCGTCCTGGGCTCGCATCAGCAGCACGCCACCGATGCCGGTGGACTCGGCCCGCTGATCGCCCGGCTGGGCGATATCGGCCGAGAACCCGATGCACATCCAGCCCCGCTCCAAGAAGTTGCGCTTCTCCCAGTCGAAGACATCTGGGTCGATGTAGGCAGCCACCGGCAGCATCCGGCTGTGCCCGAACGTTGCCAGCGAACGCTCGAGTTCGCCAGGGTCCAATGGGGCGATGCTCGGTGTCGATTGAACGGCCATACAGCCAATCCTATGATTCGGGCGATGATGAGTCCAGCGGTTGCCGGATTGTCCGGGGCCAGAACGGAGAACACGGTGTCGTCGACGGTACGAGGTGTAGTGGCCATGGCCAAGGGCGAGCCGGTCCAGACGGTCGATATCATCGTGCCCGACCCGGGCCCGGGTGAGGCCGTGGTGGCCATCCAGTCGTGCGGTGTATGCCATACCGACCTCCACTACCGAGAGGGCGGCATCAACGACGACTTCCCCTTCCTTCTCGGCCATGAGGCCGCCGGCATCGTCGAGGCGGTCGGGCCTGACGTCACCTCGGTCGCTCCTGGCGACTTCGTCGTCCTCAACTGGCGGGCCGTGTGCGGCGAGTGCCGGTCGTGCCTGAACGGCACACCGCAGTACTGCTTCAGTACCTTCAACGCCACCCAGAAGATGACCCTGGTGGATGGGACCGAGCTGTCACCGGCCCTCGGGATCGGGGCGTTCGCCGAAAAGACATTGGTGGCTGCCGGTCAGTGCACCAAGGTCGATCCGTCGGCCCGCCCTGAGGCAGTGGGGTTGCTCGGATGCGGTGTCATGGCTGGGCTGGGTGCGGCCATGCACACCGGCGAAGTCGGCATGGGCGACTCAGTGGCCGTGTTCGGCTGCGGCGGCGTGGGCTGCGCGGCGGTGGCCGGTTCCGTCCTGGCCGGAGCAGGCACGATCATCGCCATCGACCTCGACGACCGCAAGTTGGAGCTGGCCCGCCAGTTCGGCGCTACCCACACCATCAACGCCTCTGAGGGCGACGTCGTCGAGGCCGTGCGCGCCCTTACCGGGGGCAACGGCGCCGATGTCTGTATCGAGGCGGTGGGCAACCCGGCCGTGTTCCTGCAGGCGTTTTATGCCCGGGACCTAGCTGGCACCGTGGTGCTGGTCGGCGTGCCCACCCCGGACATGGTCCTGGAGCTCCCCATGATCGAGCTGTTCGGCCGTGGTGGTCGGATCAAGCCCAGCTGGTATGGCGACTGCCTTCCGTCGCGTGACTTCCCCGACCTGGTCGACCTGTACCTGCAGGGCCGGCTCGATCTCGACCGCTTCGTCACCGAGACCATCGACCTCGATGCCGTGGAGGCCGCCTTCGAGCGCATGCACGGCGGCGACGTCCTCCGTTCCGTCGTGGTCCTGTGACCATCGAGCGAGTCGTCACCTCCGGCACCTTCTCCCTCGACGGCCAGGACTTCGCCGTGGAGAACAACGTGTGGTTGGTCGGTGACGACGCCGAAGTGGCGGTCATCGATGCCGCCCATGAGGCGGCGCCCATCATCGAGGCCATCGGGGGACGCCGGGTCACCGCAGTGATCTCTACCCACGGCCACAACGACCACATCAACGCCGCCGCCGCCCTGGCCGATGCGGTGGGTGCCCCGATCTTCGTGCACCCGGCCGACGCCATGCTGTGGCAGGAGGTCTACCCCGATCGTCCACCCGACGGCGACCTGGCCGACGGCATGGTCATCACCATGGGCGGACAGTCGCTCCAGGTGCTGCACACCCCTGGCCACAGCCCCGGCGGGTGCTGTCTCTACGATGCGGCTGCCGGTGTCGTCTTCAGCGGCGACACCCTGTTCCGTGGCGGGCCCGGTGCGACCGGTCGGAGCTATTCGGACTACCCGACCATCGTGGCTTCGATCCGTGACCGGCTGCTCGATCTGCCCGCCGACACCCGGGTGCTGACCGGCCACGGCGACGAGACCACCATCGGTGATGAGGCCCCGAGCCTGGCCGAGTGGGAGGCCGCCATCCCATGAGTGCCCTCCCGTCCCGAGCTCGCATCGTCATCATCGGCGGCGGGGTCATAGGTGCTTCGGTCGCCTACCACCTCACCAAACTCGGTGAGGCCGATGTGGTGCTCATCGAGCGCCACAAGCTGACCTCCGGCACGACCTGGCATGCGGCGGGACTGATCACCTCGGCCGGGGCAGTCGACGAGACCTCACTGTTCATGAGCCGGTACTCCCGGGACCTGTACGCCCGGTTGGAGGAGGAGACAGGCCACTCCACGGGGTTCATGGCGGTCGGCCACCTCTCGATCGCCACCAACGCTGATCGCATGGAGTCACTGCGCCGCGAGGCGATGTTCGTCGGTGCCTTCGGCGTCGACGATCGAGAGGTGTCACCGGCCGAGATCGCCGAGCTGTTCCCCCTGCTCCGCACCGACGACCTGGTCGGCGGCCTCTTGGTGGCTGACGAGGGCCGGGCCGACCCGGTGGGGGTGGCTATGTCGCTGGCCAAGGGCGCTCGCATGGGCGGGGCCACCATCGTCGAGGACTGCCCGGTCACCGACCTGGTCGTCGAGGGTCGTCGGGTGACCGCCGTGATCACGGAGCACGGCACCATCGAGTGCGAGATCGTCGTCAACTGTGCCGGCATGTGGGCCCGCCAGGTCGGCGCCCTGGCCGGCGTGGACGTGCCGCTGCAGGCCGCCGAGCACTACTACGTGATCACCGAGGCCATGGACGGGGTGACCCGGGACCTGCCGGTCATCGAGGACCCCGACAGCTACGGCTACATCCGGCCCGAGGGTGACGGCCTGCTGGTGGGCCTGTTCGAGCCCGATGCTGCTGCTTGGAAGCTCGACGGCATTCCGGCGGACTTCTCCTTCGGCGAGATCGAGCCCGACTACGACCGGGTGGCGCCGTTCCTGGATCGAGCCATGGAGCGGGTCCCCGCCTTGGCTGACACTGGCATCCGTAAGTTCTTCTGCGGGCCCGAGTCGTTCACCTCCGACGTCCACCCTCTCCTCGGCCCAGCCCCCGAGATGGACAACGTCTTCGTGGCCGCTGGGCTCAACTCGCTCGGGATCCTGATGGGCGGCGGGGTCGGGACCACCCTTGCGCACTGGATCATCGACGGCGAGCCGCCGGTCGATGTGACCGGGTACGCCATCGACCGCACCGCCCCCCACGAGTCGACCCGGGCATTTCGCCAGGAACGGACCAACGAACAGCTGGGCGTGCTCTTCGGCGACGCCGCCTACCCGACGTGGCGGCCGCGGTCGGCCCGCAACTTGCGCCGCACCGTGCTGCACGAGCGGTTCGTGGCACTGGGCGCCCACTTCAACTCGTCGGTGGGTTGGGAGTATCCCGAGTGGTTCGAGGGTGATGACTTTCCGCTGCCGGTGGCCGATGGTTATGCCCCTCAGGCGTCGTTCGACAAGATCGCTGCCGAGCACCGTGCTGTGCGCGAGGGCGTGGGAATCCTCGACATGACCCTCATGGCCAAGTTCCTGGTGCAAGGGCCCGATGCTGCCACCGTGCTGTCGCGGCTCAGCGCCAACCACATAGCCCGCGAATCGGGCCGGGTCGTCTACACCCAGTGGTGCACGCCCAAGGGCGGGATCGCTGCCGACCTGACGGTGGCCCGTATCGCCGACGAGGAGTTCTTGGTGGTGGCGTCCGATGTGATCGCTCGCCGGGTCGAGCCCATGATCCGTAGGGCCACGGCCGCCGGGGAGTTCGTGACGGTGGCTGATGTGACATCGGGCACGACCTTGTTGTCCCTACAGGGGCCGCGATCACGCCAGCTGCTCGAGCGGGTCTCCTCGGCCGACTTGTCCAACGAGTCCTTCCCTTACCTGACCCACAAGATGCTCGACGTGGGCATGGCCCCGGCCCGGGCGGTACGCATCACCTACGTCGGCGAGCTGGGCTACGAGCTCCATGTGCCGACTGAGTACGGGCTGCTGGCCTACGACACATTGATGGAGGCCGGGGCCGATCTAGGTGTGCGACCGATCGGCTTGGCCGCCATGGGCTCGCTCCGGCTGGAGAAGGGCTACCGCGACTTGGGCGTCGATATCGACAACACCGACAATCCGCTCGAGGCCGGTCTGGGTTTCGCTGTCGCCTTCGACAAAGAAGGCGGCTTCATCGGGCGCGAGGCGCTGCTCGAGATCCGCGAGGGCGCCCCGTATCGGTCGCTGATGGTGAGCCTGCTGGTGGGTGACCCGTCGGTGCGGCTGTTCGGCAACGAGCCCGTGCTGTTGGACGGTACGTGGATCGGCTACGTCCGGGCTGCGGCCTACGGGCACACGTTGGGTGGCGCTGTGGGTCTGGCCCAGGTGGACAGTCCTGACGCCGTGACTCAGGAGTGGCTGGACAGCAACGAGTTCGAGGTGCGCACGCCGGCGGGACGGCACCCAGTCAGTCTGTCGGTCCCGCCCTTCTACGACCCGCGGCGCCAGAGGATCCTGGCCAAATAGGCCTATTTGGCCAGGCCTATTTGCTCAGGCCTATTTGCTCAGGCCTGTGCTCAGGCCTTGGCCCGGGGCCGGCGCTTCTCGGGGTCGAGGATGGACAGGGGGGCCACGGTGGCT
>CAIVIS010000372.1 GCA_903906055.1 uncultured Acidimicrobiaceae bacterium | reverse complement strand
TGGCACAAGGTAGCGTCAGCATTTCAGGCAGTACGCCAGAACCGGTGGGGGATCGAAGCACCGGAGCAGGCGCAACCTCCAAGGGGAGACATGACACGTACGTCCGGGAAGACTCGGCTGGCTGCAGCGGGCCTCGTGCTCCTGCTGGCCACCACCGCGATGGCCTGCGGTTCCACGAACTCGACATCGACCACCACTACGGCAGCTGGTGGTTCGTCGACCGCCTCCAAGATTCCGTCCAGCGCGTTCAGCGACCACACCGGCATCACCTCGACCTCGGTCACCGTGGGCAACGTCTCCACCCTGTCGTTGGGTGGCCTGTTCAAGGGTGCCGCAGTCGGCGCCGAGGCCTACGCCGCCTACGTCAACTCGACCGGGGGCGTGAACGGCCGCAAGATCAAGGTCGACGGCGCCGATGACGGTTTCTCGGGGGCCACCAACAAGCAGGCCACCCAGAACGCCATCAACAACGACTTCGCCCTGGTAGGCAGCTTCTCTCTCGAGGACAACTATGGCGGGGCCGCACTGGCGGCCAACCCCGGCATGCCCGAGGTGGCCAACGTGCTGGACACGACCACCGGACAGCTGCCCAACGTCTACAGCGCTGTGCCGTTGAACGGCGGCTGGCAAGAGGGTGGGCTCCAGTACTTCAAGAAGAAGTTCCCAGCCGAGGTCAAGGCCGTCGGCAGCATGATCGCGGAGCTCCCGTCGGCACAGACGGCGTGGCAGGGCGAAAAGTACGTGATGGAGAAGGTCGGCTACAAGATCGCCTACACGGCGACCTACGGCGTGGCCCAGACCGACTTCACCCCGAACGTGATCGCCATGAAGAACGCCGGGGTCAAGATCCTCTACGTCGACTCGATGGCCGAAACCTACGCCTCCTCTCTGTTGAAGGATCTGGTCCAGCAGAACTTTCATCCGATCATCGTGCTAGGCGCCGCCACCTACACGAACAAACTGGTTCCCGACTCTGGGGGCCCAGCCGCCGTGAATGGTGCTTTCTTGGACCAGAGCACGTCGCTCTATCTGGGCCAGGACAAGGCGGACATCCCGGCGGTGGCCACTTTCCTCAAGTGGGTGCAGGTGGCCTCACCCGGGTTCACGCCCGATCTCTTCACCTTGTATGGATGGTTGTCGGCCCAACTCTTCTCTCAGGCGCTCAAGACCGCCGGTTCAAACCCCAGCCGCGGATCGCTGCTGACCGAGTTGGGGAAGATCACTTCGTTCGACGGTGATCACCTCATCGGGCCGAACAACCCGGCCGACAAGAAGGTGGGCAACTGCTACCTCATCGGCCAGGTAGTCAACGGAGACTTCCAACGTCTTGACGATCCGCCGACAAGCGGAAGCACCCACGGGTTCCGCTGCGACTACTCGTATGTGACTCCGCCCGCCAGCTGATCGGGCCTTCGGGCCTTCAGGCATTCGGACATGTGGTGCAGTGGCGGTGACCCACCAACAGGTCACCGCCACCCGGTGGTCGGCTAGGAGCCGCTAGTGCCTCGCACCTCGACCACGGTCCGACCCATGGTGCGGCGGGCCCGGTGGTCATCGAGGGCCACGCCGGCATCCTCCATGGCCACTCGCCGGCCCACATAGGGCCGAATGGACCCGGCTGCGGCCAGAGCCAGGAGGTCGTTGTGGACCTCTTCGGCCACGTCACGCCCATACGGGTTGAAGCCGAAGCGGCGCATCCCCGGGTCGACCGAGTCCACCCAGGCCACCATCACCCCGACCAGGTCGATGTTGCCGATGCACGCCATCCGTAGCGGGCGACCCGTCATGCCGTTGTCGTCATCGTCGGCAAACCCGACGGCCAGATACCGACCGCCCCGGGCCGTGCACCGCCACGAACGCTCGACGAAGTCACCCCCGGCCAGGTCGTAGACCACGTCGGCACCCACGTCACCGGTGGCCTCGAGCACCGCTTCTACGAAATCCTCAACCGTGTGGTCGATGACCAGGTCGGCGCCAAGAGCCGTGCACAGGGCGCCCTTTTCGGCACCACCGGCCACGGCGATGACCCGAGCGCCGACGGCTTTGGCCAGTTGGATGCCGGCCGTACCGAGCCCACTGGCAGCCGAGTGGATGACCACCGTTTCGCCGGCGACCAAGCGTCCCCGTCGCAACAGGGCCAGGTGCGAGGTGTGGAACGTCATGATGAAGGCGGTGGCCTCGACATCGTCGAACTCTGGTGGTGCATCGAAGACGGATACGGCATCGGCCAGTGCGTACTCGGCGATACCGCCCAGGGCGGTGGTAGTGATGGCCACCACCCGTCGACCCATCCATGCTTCGGCGCCCGGCCCGGCCTCGGCGACCACGCCGCAGACGTCCATTCCGAGCGTGTAGGGCGGCGGGGTCGGCACCGAGACCAGCTTGCCCAGGCACCGGTCGATGTCGTTGAAGTTGAGCGAAGCAGCGTGCACCTCTACCAGGACCTGACGAGGACCGGGCACCGGACGGTCGATGGTGCGTACGGCCAGTACCTCTCCCGGTGGCCCGTTCTTCGTCACCTGCAGCGCCTGCATCTCGGTCATGGTGATCCCCTTCGGTCATTCTGTCGGTAGGTGAGGAAGCCAGTCGGTAGGTGAGGCAGCCAGCCGGGCAACGGATCGGGGGTCAGCGTTGCTGGCGGCGGGCCCCGAAGAACTCGGTGAGCAGTGCCGCTGCCTCAGGGGCGCGAACGCCAGCCGTCACCGGAATCTCGTGGTTGAGGCGGGGGTCGGTGCACAAGTTGTAGAGAGAGCCGCAGGCCCCGGCTTTGGGGTCGGACGCCCCGTAGACCAGCCGGCCCAGTCGCGATGCCACAAGGGCGCCGGCGCACATCGGGCATGGCTCCAGGGTGACCACCAAGGTGACTTCCGACAGTCGCCAAGAACCGATCGAAGCCGCGGCATCGGCCAAGGCGAGGATCTCGGCGTGTGCCGTCGGGTCACCGGTCAGCTCGCGCTCGTTGTGTCGTGAGGCGATCACCATTCCGTCAACGAGGGCGACAGCACCGACCGGAACATCTCCGTGGGCGACAGCCGATGCGGCCTCGGCGAGGGCCAGACCCATGGCGTCCGAGTCCGACATGGCGGCCGGTGTGACGATGACCTGTTGTTCAACCGGTGTGGTGCCCATGGCCGGATGCTAACGAACCCCACCGGTAGTGATGCGCCCCGGTTGATCGGCTGACTGGTGGATCGACCAGATGGCCGCCACCGGATACGGGTACGCGACACTGGTGCCATGTCGACCCCCCGCCACCACCGCTCGGTCGACGGGCCCGGTGCTCTGGTCATGGTGGATGACCCGGACGACACTCGACTCCAGCAGTACCGCAACCTCAACGACCCTGCTGGCCGACGACGCTACGAGGCGGACGAGTCGATCTTCGTGGTGGAAGGGAAGATCGCCGTCGCCCGCTTGGTCGAGTCCGAGTACCGGGTGCGCTCGCTGCTGGTCGACGACCACCAAGTCACTTTGGCTGGCGAACTGGTCGAATCAGTGAGAGCGCAGGGCGCACCGGTATATGTCGGAGCACGTGGCGTGGTGGAGGCGACCGTGGGATTCCCGATCCACCGGGGTGTGGTGGCCGTAGCCGACCGGCCACAGCCCTCTGATGCTCTCCAACTGGTGGCTCAAGTTGCTGGCCGACCGCCTACCGAAGGTGGTCTGCCCATCGTGGCCGTGTTGGAGGGTCTCAACGACCACGAAAATATCGGGGCCCTCTTCCGGAATGCAGCCGCATTCGGGGTCGGGGCCGTCTTGCTCGACCCGACCTGTGCCGATCCGCTCTACCGCCGATCGGTCCGCGTATCGATGGGCTACGTCCTCCACGTTCCCTTCGCGCGGCTTTCGCCGTGGCCGGATGCGCTCGATCAGGTACGAGCGGCGGGATTCGTGGTTGCCGCCCTGTCGCCGGACCCGCAGTCAGGACATGGCAGTGGTGACGGCGGTGCGGATGGCCGGGGTGTGCCCAGGAGCTCGCTGGCCCAATTGAGGAGTCGGTTGGTGGAGGCGGGCAGCGGCAACGACAGCGCCGGCGATGCCTCGGGGGGTGACCCGAATGGAGTGGCGCTGATATTCGGGGCCGAAGGTCCAGGACTGTCGGAGGCAGCGCTGTCGGCGGCCGACCTGGTGGTATCGATCCCGATGGCACCGAGGGTCGACTCGTTGAACGTGGCCACGACGGCGGCCGTCGCCTTCCATTCGCTGACCGGCGGCTGACCGGCGGCTGACCGGCAGGGGGCTCGCCTGGCTCCGACCCACATCCGTCGACACGGCGACCATTGCGACGAGCCGGGAGACAAAGCGGAACTGGCCCATCGTTCCGGTCGAGTCCAGACCCGGACGACGTTCGTGGTCTACCGTTTACGGTGGTCAATAATCACCGGCCCTGGTGTAGGCACGGTCCTGGCGGACCCGGAGTCGGCGGTGTGGTTCGTGCATTGGCATAGGTCGAGATACGGCGGAGGCGCGGGATGAATAGCGAAACAAAAGCATCGTTGAGCTGGATTGCGCTGGTAGCTCTGGCCACCGCCCAGTTCGTCATGGTGCTGGACCAGTCGGTAATGAACGTCTCGATCAGCGCGCTGGTAAAAGACTTCAACACCACCGTCCCCACCATCCAGGCGGTCATCACCTTCTACTGCCTGGTGATGGCCATGCTCATGCTCTCGGGCGCCAAGATCGGCGACATCGTGGGCCGCCGCCGAGCCTTCGTCATCGGCCTGATCATCTACGCCTGTGGGTCAGCGGTGACCGCCTTCGCCCCCACCGTCTTGATCCTTACCCTTGGCTGGTCGGTACTCGAAGGGATCGGGGCGGCTCTGGTGCTGCCGGCTCTGGCCGCACTGATCGCCGGAAACTTCGAGGGATCCCGGCGCAAGGTGGCCTACGCCGTCATCGGCGGGGTGGCTGGTGCTGGCATCGCCATCGGACCGATCCTCGGTGGGTGGGCCACCACCGAGTACACGTGGCGGATCGTCTTCATCGGCGAGGTCATCCTCTGCGGCTTCATCCTCATCATGACCCGCAAGGTGGCCGATGCCCCCCGTCCGGGTCCGGCCCCGAAGTTCGACGGACTTGGTTCGTTGCTGTCGGCCACTGGCCTCGGACTGCTGGTCCTCGGCGTCCTGGAGTCGAGCACCTGGGGGTGGATCAAGCCCAAGGACTCGCCCATCTCCCCGTTCGGCCTGTCGTTGACACTCTTCGTCATTGCCGCCGGTGCCGTGCTGATCTGGGGCTTCGTGACCTGGCAGCGCCACCGCGAGGACGCCGGCCAAGATCCGCTGGTCCACCTGTCGATCGCCCGGGTCCCCTCGGTCCGCTCCGGCCTGATCGGGCTGTTCACCCAGAACCTGATCCTCATGGGCGTCTTCTTCGTCATACCGCTCTACCTGCAGCTGGTACTCGGTCTCGACGCCCTCCAGACCGGCATCAAGATGTTGCCCGTTTCCATCACCATGTTCTTGGCCTCGGCCGCCGGCTCACGCCTGTCCAATCGGTTCCCGGTGCGCTCCATCGTGCGCTCGGGCCTCGGCATCACCATCAGCGGCATGCTGATCTTGCTGGCGACCATCAAGCCGACCCTGGCCAACGCCGGGTTCGCCACGGGCATGGCGGTGCTAGGGATCGGAATGGGCCTGATCGTCTCTCAGCTCGGCAACGTGGTCCAGTCATCGGTGGAGGACTCAGGGCGGAGCGAGGCCGGAGGGCTCCAGTACACCGGCCAGCAGCTCGGTTCGTCCCTTGGTGTGGCCCTGATCGGCGCCATCGTGCTCATCGGTCTGGCAGGTACCTTCGTCACCAATGTGCAGAACGACCCCCGGATAAGTGCCGAGATCTCGGCGCAGGTAGGCACAGCCGTCGGCTCCAACACCAACTTCGTGGCGTCCAAGGAAGTCGAGGCGGCGGCGGCCAAGGCCGGACTCGACCCGGCTACCTCGGCTGCGCTGGTAGAGGACTACGAGATGGCACAGCTGCGGTCGCTCAAGGCAGGCCTCTTGGCCGCCGCGCTGCTGGCGTTGTTGTCACTGGCGTTCACCCGGGAGCTGCCCAGCGACAAGCCACGTCGCCAGCAGGAGTCCGATCCAGAGCTAGAGGAGGCTGCGCTATGAGCGACCAACCGGATACTCCGGTGACGAGCGTGACGAGCGTGACGAGCGTGCCGGTCGACCTGGTGGCCGAGCAGTTGCGCAGTCCTGACCGGGTCATTTCGCTGACCGATGGGGTCTTTGCCATCGTCCTCACCATCTTGGTCCTCGAGATCAAGGTACCGAGTCACCTGCCGACGCGGTCGCTACAGGGGGCGTTCCACGAGCTCCGTCCCACCTTCGTGGCCTGGGTCATCAGTTTCCTGATCATCGGCATGTACTGGGTGGCCCACCGCGACATCTTCGCTCGGGTACGCGCCGTCAACCGTGACCTGGTGTGGTTGAACCTCCTGTTCTTGTTGACCACCGCAGTGATCCCGTTTGCGGCTTCGGTCTTCGGCGAATACCCCGACGCCCGCATCGCCGTGCAGTTGTACGGGTTAGTGGTGACGTTGGCATCGCTCATGCGGCTCGCCCTGTATGCCTACGTGGTGAAGCATCCCGATCTCATGGTGGCTCAGGAGCCCGGCCACCAGACGAGGCAGGGGTTCATCCTGGCCGGTGTCCCGATCGTCCTGTATCTGGTGGCCATCGGGGTGGCCTCAGTCTCGACCTCGGCCAGCGCCCTGCTCCTGTTTTCCGTTCCACTCATCTACTTCGGGGCAGTGACGTTCGCCCGGGACAGAGGGGGGGTGACCAGCGAGGCCGAAGACTTCTCCTGACCGGAACGAGAGCGTTTCGGGACAGGACACACCATTGGACATCGGCGCATCTCCAAGATGAGATATGGCCGATGCGTGTACTATTGGACAAGCACAGACCACCCGTCCGGGGTTGTACGGACATAGATCAAGGAGATTCCATCATGGCCATCGACACCTTCTTCGCCTACTCAGGCACCTACTCGAACGTCGAGGACGCGCTGGCCGACTACGAGGCCGTCCATGTGCTGCACACCGAGCTCGGACTCATTGATGCCTACGACGCCGCCGTCGTCGAGCGCAAGGATGACGGCAAGGTCAAGATCGTCAAGAAGCACGAGACCCCGACCCGGGTCGGCGGAGTGGCCGGTGCCGGTGTCGGACTGGCCACAGGACTGGTCATCGCCCTGTTCCCGGCTGCCGCCATCGGTGGCGGCCTTCTCCTGGCCTTCGGTGGTGGCGGAGCGGCCCTCGGCGCGCTGGCTGGCCACGCCGCTGCCGGCATGAGCCGCAGCGATCTGAAGGAGCTCGGCGAAGCCCTTGATGCTGGCCAGGCCGGTCTGGTCGTGGTGGCAGTGTCCGACATGGAGGCCAAGATCGAAGGCGCCATGAAGCGGGCCGACAAGATCCAGGCCAAGCAGCTCAAGGCCGACCAGAAGGCCATCGAAGCCGACGCCAAGGCCGAAGACAAGTAACCAGCTGGGGCACCCCCCCCGGCCAAGTGGCCGGCGGGGGTGCCGTGGTCGCCACGCTGGAGAGGATCCTGCTCGCCAGTGGCTTTAGCCTGCATCTGTCACTGCGGGCTGATCGTTCCGGAGAAGAGCGGCGCCACGCCGAGGTCTTGGAGTCGGTGCTCGAGCTCGTCGACGCCTTTCCGCGCAATCCCTCCGGGCCGCTCGAGTATCCGATCCTCGCCACAGTGTTCGCCCGGTGAAGGCCATGACGGAGGCCCCTCTGTGCCGCCGACCTGGTGGTGTTCAAGGCGTTGTTCAACCGGCCCAAGGACTGGGTGGACATCGTGGAAGTCGTGGTGTGGGAAGGGTTCGACGGCGACGCCGTGCTTGGGGTCCTGGGGCGCTATCTCGGCCTCGACGATGAGCGTGTGGCCGCCAAGCGCAAGATCCTGACGTCGCCGCCACCAGATCGCCGTGAGCCGAATCTGCGCGACATCATTCCCGACAACTGAGCCGGACCGGCGGGTCGATATGACTCACAATTGGAGTCTCGAGAGCTGATCGCCAGGACCACCAGGTCCGGCCCCGGCAAGCCGCGTGCTGGTGGCCAGCACTACGCATGCGTCATGTGCAAGCATGAGGTATGAGTACGGAACCGCAGGCACTCCAGACCTTTCTCGACGCGCAGCGCAAGCACGTGCTCGACATCGTGGAAGGCCTCGATGACGAGGAACTACGCGTCTCCGTCCTCCCGAGCGGTTGGTCGAGTTTGGGGTTGATCCGTCACCTCACCTGGGACGTCGAGCAGTTCTGGTTTAACGAGGTGATGTCAGGCCTCCCGCGGGACCCGGCCGCCGGAGACGAGTCGCCGTGGGTCGTGCCCGACGGCCGATCGGCTGAGTCCATCTTGGACGACTACCGCACTTCGATCGTTCGGACCGATGAGTACCTTGCCGCTACCCCACTCGATCGTCCTCCTGCATTCTGGCCAGAGGAGCTCGGCTTCCAGGGATTTGCCGATCTCCAAGACGTGCTGCTCCACGTGATGACGGAAACGGCCTGTCACGCCGGCCATCTCGACTCCGCTCGCGAGCTCATCGACGGCCGACTGTGGAAGGTGGCTGGCTGACCAGCGCCAGATGGCCCTCAATACCCCTCGAGGGCATACGGGTTGAGGATCTGTCGTCCCCAAAGTTGCGTCCGCTGTTCTTTGCTGAGCCCTGCTTCATCAGCTGCGGCCGGCCACTGTGTATGGATGACGTCGAGTTGACCGTCGATGATTTGACGGCTGTCAGCCTCGGACAGGTGGTAGATGGATGCGGCGTCCACACACGTGGCCAACTTGGCGAACCTGTTGCCCTCGCGATCGATGGCCATCGCTTGTACGGCCTCACCCCCGGAACGAACCTGGGGACAGATGTCATAGGCGGGCGTAAGTGACAGATTCGAACCGTCCCAGAACGCCGCGTGATTTCGCGCGTGATCATCGGTGTTTCCTACGCAGATGTTGAACACGATCCGTGAGAAGAGCTCCCGCAGCGTTGCGTCCGGAGTGGTAAAGCGCGCTCGGATCTGGTCGGCGAGGTCAGGATACGTTGCGTAGCGGGCCATCATCTCGTCGAGCCCCAGAATGGTGAGCGCCGACACGATCATCCGACGCTCCCCTTCGACCTCTGTGCGATCGAACCGCTCGACGAGGAGCACATTTCGACCCATGCTGGCCGTCACTTCGGTGAGGGCGGCTTGGATTCCGACGCGCTTCGCCAGCGACATCGATGCCGCTTCCGACTGCACGACTGGGAACGGGTCGCCGGTGGACGAGAACTTGGCGATGAGCCTGCGGGTGCCATCATTAAGCAGGGCCTTCGGCCGGGCTCCACCGACGGAGGAGCCGCGGAGCAGCGCGAGTTCGAGGGTCGGCGAAAGCGGTTCGCCTGCTTCGAGGAGTTCAGCTGCAGTCAGCATCTCCTCCAAGGTGGCTGTCGCCTCGCGAGCTTCGTAGACGTCCGGGGAAATCTGAAAGTCGAGCGCCCCGATGCGATCGGAACCCGACTCGAGGAGGATGGTCAGGTGATCCAGCCCCAACGGGTCAGTGGCAGATGCGCTTCGTGCGAGGAGCCGATGGAGGATGACCCGTTGCCCCCATCCGTCAGGGGCCGCGTCATCGATGCACCCAGCAATGGCCAGCCCGCCGAGCGGACGGATCGGGCCAGGCTGCAGCGGCAGTTCTGGCAAGTAGAGGGATACGGCCTCAGGTCGGCGTAGGTAGCTCGCTCCGTAGTTGAAGTAGCTGATGCCCTCCTCCACTTGAAGTACGCCGGCAACCACGGGATCGACTGCGCCAGGCAACCACACCCATACATACGCGTTGGTAGGCGCGCCATCAGAAGTCATCGTGCACCTCTAGGCGTCGAGCGCGTACTCGGGCTGGCAAGAGAGTCAGACGGGCACTGGTCTGATCGGCGAGTTGAGCCAGGCTGGTGCGGTCAGGGGAGAGCAGTGGGATGCCGAGCAAGGAGGCAACCTCGAAAACCGTCCCCATAGCCACGCTGGGGTCACCTCGCTCGATCTTCCGTAGCGTCACCGGCGAGATCCCGGCACGCTCGGCAAGGTCGACTGCGGTCCGGCGTCGCTCCCGGCGAGCTCGCGCTACTTCGAGACCGAGGACCTTGGCTGCTTCGTAGACTTGGGGGTGGTAGCTGTGGGTCTTCTTCACTGATACTCCTCATTAGGAGAGTTATTCTATCGTGTAGATATCTAAACGACAGTATAACGTCGTCAATGAGGATGCCATCAAGATTCTCGAGACTCAGTACAGCCCGCCGGCCTCGGCCGAGATCACCGATGGAGACTGAGGTTGTCGGCATGAGGCCGAGTCCCCGCAAGTCCTCTGGAGGGCATTGTCGTGAACCTGCCTGCAGGCCGACCCCTCAACTGTTGCCAGAACCGTCCTGGTCGGTCACGAACTGCCGCAAAACCACCAGGGCCCCTAGATCCTTATTCGCGACCACGGCCTTCGTGACCCGCACCGAGCGTGTCCTCGATGCCTTTGCAGCCAGACAGGCGGACGACGCTCGGCGTCAGGCCCAAGGGTTGCCACCACGGACCCGCCGCCGGATGGGCATCGGTGATCTGGTCGGGGCCGGTGGCGTCAACGCACCACCGGGATAGTCAGCAACTCCCGGTATTTCGGGTGGTCCCTGGCCGGTCACGCCCCGAGGACGCAGCGTCCGGTCCTCGACGCCGACAGCAGGTCATTCACGTCAACCGCCACCTCGTCCCGGTCAGTGTCACACCCAAACGTGAAGCTGGTGGCGGTTGAAACGTAAAGACCCCACAGCGGAGGCGGTGGGATTTGAACCCACGGTGAGTTTCCCCACACACGATTTCCAATCGTGCCGATTCGGCCGCTCTCGCACGCCTCCGTGTCCGTAGGCCCCCGGTCGCCCGGGGTGTCCACAGCCCCGTCAGGCTACTCCGGTCGCCAGACCGCCACGGCACGCTGCACATGGCGACCTGCTCCGGGAGCGGTAGGATGCATTCCACCCCCGTTGGTGGGTGCGACGGCTGGGTCCTGCGCAACGTCCTCCTGTGAATCGAGTCAGGGTCGGAAGGCAGCAGCTCTCAGCGGGTAAGGCCGTGTGCCGCAGTCAACCTGGCCGTCGCACCGACTACCGGGGCCGTTATGGCCCGTGGTTCCCACTGAGCCCTCGGACCCCACGGACAGTGTCCGACCCGACCGGTAGGCTCGCCGTCGTGGCCGACACGACCGAGGAAATCCCGTACCAGTCCCTGTATCGACGGTTCCGTCCGTCGACCTTCGCCGAGGTACGCGGCCAGGACCACGTCGTCCTCGCCCTGCGCAACGCTGTCCGCGACGACCGGGTGGCCCATGCGTATCTGTTCAGCGGCCCACGGGGCACTGGCAAGACCTCCACGGCCCGCATCCTGGCCAAGGCGCTCAACTGCACCGACCTCCATGACGGGGAGCCCTGCGGCGTCTGCTCATCGTGCGTGGAGATCACTCGTGGCACTTCCATGGACGTCCACGAGCTCGACGCCGCTTCCAACAACGGGGTCGACGCCATGCGCGACCTGGTTTCTCGAGCCGCCCTCGGCTCGCCCGGCCGCCAGAAGGTCTACATCGTCGACGAGGTCCACATGCTGTCGACGGCGGCCTCCAATGCGCTGCTGAAGACGCTGGAGGAGCCACCCGCCCACGTCATCTTCGTGCTGGCCACCACCGACCCCCAAAAGGTCCTGCCCACCATCCGTAGCCGCACTCAGCACTACGAGTTCCGCCTCCTCGGCCCCGACACCCTGTCGGCCCTCTTGGCCCAGGTGCGCACCGATGCTGGCTTGGAGGTGGGCGACGATGCCCTCGACCTCGCCGTCCGCCGTGGTCGCGGATCTGCCCGTGACGCACTATCGATCCTCGACCAAGTGGCGGCCTCCGACACGGTCGACGACGACCTGCCTGAGCTCGACGAGGTGGTCGAGGCGTTGGCCGAGCGCGACGTGCAGCGAGCACTGGTAGCCATCGCCCATCTGACCGCCGCCGGGTTCAGTCCTCAGCAGCTCACCGTCGACCTGGTCGACCACCTCCGACAGGGCTTCCTGGCCGTGGTAGCCCCCGAACTGGTCACGGTGGCCGGTGCCGAGCGGACAGCACTGGCCGCCCAGGCCGACCGTGTCGGCCTTGCCACCCTGGTCCGGGCCATGGAGGACCTGGGCCGTGCCCAGATCGGCATGCGCGACGCACCCGACCCCCGGGTCAACCTGGAGGTGGCTCTGGTGCGCCTCGTTCACCCTGAGGCCGACGACTCGCCGGCCGCCCTGTTGGCCCGCATCGAACGGCTGGAGCAGTCGGCTGGAGCCTTACCCCTGCAGCGGGCATCCGTTCCTGCACCGGGAACCACGAGCGGAGCAGCTCCGGTCGCGACGAACGCGCCTGCCCCGGGTTCCACGCCAGCGCCCGCATCAGCACCGGGGCGGGCACCGACCAAGGGATCTTCGACC
>CAIVIS010000371.1 GCA_903906055.1 uncultured Acidimicrobiaceae bacterium | reverse complement strand
GTAGCCGAGCCAGCTGTGCCCCTTGCGACGGGCCACCCGTGCCGGCCAGAAGGCGATGGCGATCCAGATGACGAGAAAGAGCAGTCCCCCGATGATCCACATGATGTCCTCCGACTGCATGGCGTACATGCAGAGATAGTTTGAGCCTTGGTTAGTTGTCATGCCAATAGTTGGACGAGCGGGAGCAGATCCGATCGGCAACCTGCTTCTGGCATGTGTAGCGTGCAACATGTTATAGCCCACAGATCGAAGGGACCGTAGAGATGAGCATGTCGAGACGCGAGCTCTTCGCGGCCGGAACCGTCCTTGGTGTCAGTGCACTGGGCCTGGCCGCGTGCAGCACCGCGTCTGACTCCACTGCCGGCACTACGCCCACCACTCCTCCACAAACCAGCAAGCCGATCTCTGTCGAGCAGAACATCAGCGAAATCACCAACGCACTCCATCAGCGGGGGTATACCCCCGTGACGGCCTCGTCACTGACGACCGGCAACTCCTTTAATGGGGGTTTGATGTACGACGTGGACGACAGCACCATTTCCGGCCAGAGCTACGTGGTCCAGACCGCCGCCCGGGTCGAGGACGTGGCCAAGCGGAATGTCCCGGGCACCCTGCCGATCTTTTCGATGCTGTGTATGGACACCACCACCCCGGCTCTGGCCCACCAAGTGACGGACACGGTGATGCACCTCCTCACTTCGGTGGCCGGCCTGAAGGCCACCCAGCTCCGGGTGACGACCACGGACCATTCGGCGGAGTTCTTCCCCCAGTTGGCTGGGCTGGGCATCACCCGGGCTCAGATCAGACTGCGCCCGTGGGCCACCGCGGTGGCTGAGGGATCGGGGTCGGGCTTCTTCGCCCCCAAGGGCTATCCCGGGGCTCCGGCATTCCCATCGTTCTCCATCGAGCACGTCCAGTCCGACGGCACCGAGCTCGAGGTGGCCGAGATCGTCTACGGAACCGGCGCCGCCAAGGTCACCGGTGCCGTTGGGCTCGACCGGGTGGCCATGGCCCGCAACGACCAGGCCACCATGTGGGATGACTCGATCGCCGCGTTCACCAACGCCGTGGAGGGTGTTGTGCAGAAGACGGGTGTCGCACTGCCACCGGGCTACTACGCCATCCTGGGCAAGGAGCAGCCGGCGACGACCGGGGCGTGACGGTGGTGTCCATGCGAAGTTCTGAGCCGATGGCAGGCCGGTACTGCCTGCTGGTTGCCGCACGATGACCAGGCGTTGGTTCAAACGGCGGTCAGCCCCTAAGGGTGTGGCGATGGGCGACGCGGGTGGGGTCCCGATCACGGATTCAGACACGGACGCGGTCGCCGACGAGGTTGCCGAGTTCGACGTGTTGGTCGGAGATCCGCCAGCCCCGCCATCGGTCGCCGATGAGACCGCACTCGACCGGTTCGCCAAGAACCGACCGTGGTTCCTCAACGGGACCATCATCTCGGGGCTCGGAAACTCGATGGCCTGGATGGCCACGTCCTATGTCATCTACGTCCAGACGAGCTCGGTGGCTATCAGCGCGCTGGTGACCGTGTGCAGCTCGGTCCCCTCCTTGCTGCTCGGTGGGGTGGCCACCAAGATCGCCGGCAAGTGGAACGAGGCCAAGCTCTTCGTGGTGTCGGGGTGCGCCCTCGGGATACTCGGGTTCCTGCCCGTGATCATGTCGGTCACCGACAATCTCAACACCGGAAACCTTCTGGTATGGCAGCTGGGTATCGGCATCATCATCGGCCTGTCGGCGCCGGCTGGGGCGATGATCACCCGGTTCCTGGCGCCACCGGACGGCGTACCGGAGTTCAACGCTCAGGTCACCCGGGCCAAGGCCATCTCCTCGGTGATCGGTCTGCTGCTCGGTGGGGCCATCTACGCCGCGGTAGGACCGACATGGGTGTACCTGTTCAACGCGCTGTCGTACTTCGGGCCGGTAGTGGCCGTGGTCCCACTGATCAAACGTGCAGCCACCCCCAAGGTGCAGACCAAGATCAGCGCCGTCATAGCGCTGCGCAAGCAGTACCCGGGCCTGCGTGGAGTGTTCAAGGCCTGTGTGGCGTCGTGTGTGGTCGGGAGCTTCAGCGTGGCGCTGCCGGCCCTCGGGGCGACCATCGGCAAGGGCGCCTGGATCCTGTCGGTGCTGCAGGCTTCGTTCGTGGTGGGTGGGCTGTTCGTAGTGGTCATGGTCAAGCGGCTGCATGGCCACATCGGTTGGGGCCGGGTGCAGCGCCTCTGTCTTCTGGCCATGGGAGTCGGTCTGCTGGTCCTGGCCTGGGTAACGAGGATCGATGCATCACCGAGTCGGGTCTTCGTGTTCTCGGTGCTCTTGTTGATCGTGGTCGGCTACGCCATCGCCACGGAGACATCGGTGCTTTCTGCCGTAGTCCAGGTCCACGCTCCCGAGGAGCACCGTGGCTCGGTGCTGACCGCCTATCACATGATCCCCATGGCGGTCGTGCCGATCAGTCAGGAGATCGTGGGGTTCGTGACCGACTACTTCACATTGGCCGGTGGGTTCTCGTTCTGCGCCATTTGCGCGTTGATAGCCATCGTCATCGGCCCACGGATGGGGGTGGGTTCGGCGATCAACAAACTCGACGAGACGACCGACATCCCACCGGTTACCGCCGTGGTGCCTCATGCCTCGGGACCGGACGACCGCCCGATCGACGGCCCGGTGACTCTCACCAGACACCGGTAGGGATCGGAGGACGACCAGTCGACCAGTTGATCCACGGGACGCCTTGAACGGCCCTCGCAGGCGCCAGCACGCACAGGCGACGAATCTGGATTTCCTGTGGCCGACCGCCCTGCTGAACAGTGACGATCCGGACAGAGGGCAGATCGGCGTAGTTGCCCCTTGGCGTGATCGAGCTAGACGCTTCGCCCGAAGTGTCGCGATGTGCGATCCGAGGGTCCCATTGGGTCGTGGCCCCACTCCGAGCCCAACGTCCGAGAGTTGAGTCCAGCAGAGTGGTGTACGAGGGATAGCCCGATCTGAGGATCCCCCTGACGCGACGACCACCGCATCAATCTTCAAGTTCGACCAAGAACACGAAGGAGAAGATGCGGTGGAAGTCACCAACACGATGGGCGCGGAAGCGCTCGTACGCAAGTACCTGGAGTCC
>CAIVIS010000370.1 GCA_903906055.1 uncultured Acidimicrobiaceae bacterium | reverse complement strand
CGTGCCGTGGGCCCATCTCGACATCGCTGGCCCGTCGCGGACCGACGACAACCGCTGGTACAACACCAAGGGCGGGAGCGGTTTTGGCGTCCGCACCCTGGTGGCGCTGGGCACCTCCGAGGAGTTCGCCCGGTGGTTGGCCACTCGGCCGAAGGGCTGAGGCAACTGGGCTGGTGCCGCTCGCTGGCTACTTCGTCCCCACTATGCAGCGTGCTACGCCTGGAACCCGGACCATGCCGTCATTGGTGAACACGCCCACCTTCGCCATGGCGTTGGCTCGAATCCGCTCTCGCGACCCTTGGTCGACCTTCTGAAGCGCTGCTACTGCGAGCGAGACGTGCTCGCTGATCATGTCCCAGTACTGCGCGGGCGATTCCGTCACGAGTTCGACATCGACGTCCCACTCGGCAACATCACGCAACCCGGCGTCTTCATACAGTGCACTGACGTACCCCGGGGCTGCGCATCGGAACATGTTCGGCCGGTCCGGGTCGACTGGGGCCACCACCGTCTCGGTGGCGATTGCCCCCATGGCGATTCCTGTCCAAGGATTCTCTTCGGGCTTGACCCACACCGAGGAGCAGAGACGCCCGCCCGGCTTGAGTACTCGCGTGAACTCGGCCGTTGCCGTGCTCATGTCAGGAAAGAACATGTACCCGAATCGCACCGAGATGCTGTCGAAGGTGCCGTCATCGAACGGCAGATCATCGGCGCTGCACACCGTGGTCTCGATAGCCGAGATCCCTTGTGCGTTGGCTCGTCGGGCGGCCACGTCCAGCATCTCCGATGCCAGGTCGGTCAGGACGATCCGACCTTCGCGAGCCAGTCTGGCAATGCTCAGACCCGGCTCGCCCGTGCCCGAAGCAATGTCCAGATGTTGCTGGTCTCGAGCGATGTCGAGACGCTCGACCATGGCAGTGGTGACGGGCCCCAACTGCTCCATGATGACCGAGTCCCACTTCTCCCAACCCGCAGAAAGTCCGGCCCAGGTCTTTCGCTGAGCATCTCGGATCTCCTCTGCCCGGGCGGGGCGGTGAGGAAGCGGCCTTGGGGCATGCCTGTCGATACTCGGATGGTAGCCGTCGATGGGCATCGGGGCTCTGGCTCCCTGGGGCGACGACCGACTGCCCCCGAAAGCCCTGCGGGCGTGGTCGACGTGCTCGTACGCGCAGAGAGGTCGTTCTGCCCTGATCGGGGTTGGAGATGGCTTGCATGATCAGGCAGGGCTTTCACTCATCGGTGCACTACCGTCTGGCTTGTGAAGATCGCAGTCCTCGGGGGAGGGTCGTGGGGCACGACGGTGGCCTCGTTGGTGGCGCCACGCCACGACACGGTGCTGTGGGCTCGCGACCCCGAGGTGGCCCGGGCCGTGCGCGAGGACCACGAGAACCCGGCCTATCTGCCTGGGCTGCACCTCGACAGCGCTTTGGGCGCCACGTCCGACCTCGAGGAAGCCGTCGAAGGGGCTGACCTCATCGTGGTCGGGGTGCCGACATCAGGGTTCCGACGGGTCCTCGAGGACGCCGGCCCGATGATGCGTCCATGGATCCCGGTGGTCAGCTTGTCCAAGGGGCTCGAGCGCGGCAGCCATCTGCGCATGACCGAGGTGATCAAGGAGGTCGTGCCCGGGCACCCGGTTGCTGCACTGACCGGGCCCAACATTGCCAGCGAGATCCTGTCTGGCAAAGCCGCCGCCGCCGTCATCGCCACCGAGGACTTGGAGGTGGCCAGTGCCATCCAGGCCGTCTTCACCCGGGGGGTGTTCCGGGTCTACATCAACGACGACGTCATCGGGTGCGAGCTCGGGGGCGCGCTGAAGAACGTGATCGCCATCGCCACGGGCATGGGCGAAGGGCTCGGCGTGGGCGACAACACCCGGGCCGCCGTCATGTCGAGGGGGCTGGCCGAACTGATCCGACTAGGTGAGGCCATGGGGGCCAAGGCGGCCACGTTCGCTGGGCTGGCCGGCATGGGCGACCTGATCGCCACCTGCGTCAGTCCGCACGGCCGGAACCGGGCCGTCGGGGAGCAGCTGGGCAAGGGCCGCAAACTGGCCGACATCCTGGCCGAAATGCACATGGTGGCCGAGGGAGTGAACACGGCCACTGTGGCCCTCGCGTTGGCGGAGCGGCACGGACTCGATCTCCCCATCTGTCGGATGATCGACAAGGTGGTGAAGGGGGAGATGGAGCCCGTCGACTCCTACTGGGGACTCACGCAGGTGGCGATCAGGTCGCCCATGCCAGCCAACCCGGCGAACGTGGCCGCCTTGGCGCCCATGGCCTCACCCAGCCGGATGAGCTCGGCCAGCCCCCTCGACATGACTGCGGCCCGGGTGTTGTCGCCGACCCCGAGCCCTTCGCCCATGCCGGCGGCGATGGCGATCACGT
>CAIVIS010000369.1 GCA_903906055.1 uncultured Acidimicrobiaceae bacterium | reverse complement strand
TGTCGTGGCGTGGCGCCACCAACGAGGCCACCGTCGTGCCCCACGACCCTCCCCCGAGGACTGCGATCTTCACAAGCCAGACGGTAGTGCACCGATCAGGGAAAGCCCTGCCTGATCATGCAAGCCACCCGCAGTGCGGACGGAGCGCCCTGGCTCCGGCCGGTCCATGGGGGCCGGACGTTGACCCGAAACGATTCAGGATCCAGTCCGGTGTTTCCATCAACGCACGCGCCCGCCATGGAATAGTTGGTACGTGCATGTACTCCTGACAACTCGCTCGCTAACTCGGCCCGGGGGCTCCGAGACGTACCTGGTCACCGTGGCACGAGCACTCCGTGCGCTCGGTCACGATCTGACCATCTACGCGCCTGAGCTCGGGGCCACGGCACACCGTCTTCGAGGAGAGGGCTTCGAGGTCCTGGACTCCCTCGATGCCTGCCCGGTGCCAGACGTGGCCCACGTACAGCACGCCACGACGGCTTACCGCTTGCGAGGCCGTTTCCCCGATCTTGCGATGGTCTTCGTCTCCCACTCATCCCTCTACGACATCGAGGATGTCCCGGCCTTGGCATCGCCGCAGGCCGTCGTGGTCCTCAGCGATGTCGTCGGCCGGCGGGTCAAGTCCAGCGCATGGGCCGACACCGGTGTGGTCGTCCGCCTCCGTCAGCCGATCGTGATCCCCCATGACGATTTCGCCCTCGGTGCGCTACCAGCTCGTCCCAGCCGTGCGGTCCTGCTCGGATTCCGAACGGGCCCGACCGCACCCCTGCTGCAGGCAGCATGCGACGCGCTAGGCATCGAACTCAGCCAGTCGGGTGGTTTCGACACCAGCGTGGACGACCTCAATCCCGTGCTGATGCAGAACGACATCGTCTTCGCCGTTGGGAGGACACTGCTGGAGGGCCTCGCTGTCGGTCGAGCCGGCTTCTTGATCGATGATCGAGGCATCGGTGGATTCGTGGATGCGGAGAGTTACGACCGATTCGAAGCCGGTGCATTCGCCACGTTCGACCCAGAACCGACCACGGTGGGTCGCCTGATCGAGCGGATCGAGCGGTACGAACCGTCATTGGGCCAGGTCGGGAGAGAGCTGGTTCGCCAACACCATGGCGCTCGCCAACATGCTCGTGACCTGGTCGAGGTCTATCGCTCAGCAATCGAGCTCGGGCCGCCACCAAAAGTGCTGCTCGAACCGCTTTGTACCCTGGCCTCCCAGCAGGCCGAAGCGCTCTTCCGGTTCGAGGCCAGCGACAGGCAGATGCAGTGGGCTGTAGCCGCGAGCGAACGCCAGCGCTCAGTGGTAGAGGCCGCCCGAGCGGCGCTCGAGGAGGGCCAACGGAAGATGGAAGCCGAGCTGCTCCAGCACGAACGTCAAAGTGCCGAGGCCAACAGGGCCCTCAGTGCGCTCGAGGAGAGCCAACGGTCGTTGGCGACCGAGTTGCAGCGGATCAATCAGACCAAGACGATGCGCTGGTCGAGGCCGTTGCGCCACGCATATCGACGAATAGCGCGGCCGGGACCGCGCTGAGGGTCACCGTCCGGTTAGCGACATGCATTCCCCTGGGACTCGGTCATCATGGAGCAGTTGGGCCCAGTTGCCTTAGCCCTTCGGACGCGTAGCCAACCACCGGGCGAACTCCTCGGAGGTGCCCAGCGCCACCAGGGTGCGGACGCCAAAACCGCTCCCGCCCTTGGTGTTGTACCAGCGGTTGTCGTCGGTCCGCGACGGGCCAGCGATGTCGAGATGGGCCCACGGCACG
>CAIVIS010000368.1 GCA_903906055.1 uncultured Acidimicrobiaceae bacterium | reverse complement strand
CGTGCCCGAGTATGGAGCGTTCGGATATCCAGCACCCATCGTCGACCATGCCGTGGAGCGTCTCGATGCCCTGGCCCGATGGGACGAGGCCAAGACGGCAGCTGCAGCAGCCGCAGATCCATCAGTAGATCCCGCATCGCCATGACAGCCAGAGCATCGTGACGGCCGCTAGGGAGCCCACCGAGGCGGCCCCGTTCGGCGTGTACGTGCATGTGCCGTTCTGTCGGCACCGGTGCGACTACTGCGCGTTCGCCACCTATACCGACCGCGATCATCTGATGGAGGCTTACGCGTCGGCGTGCGTCACCGAGATCGCCCGGGCAACTGAGCGTGACGGCATGGCGGCGGCCACATCGGTCTTCTTCGGCGGGGGTACTCCGTCGCGGCTTCCGGCCGACCTGTTGGTCTCGGTGCTGGACGCCATCCCCCGAGCGCCGGGGGCCGAGGTCACCGTCGAGTGCAACCCCGAAGACGTGACCGACGAGCGGCTGGCGACGTACCGGGCGGCCGGGGTCACCCGCATCTCTCTAGGGGTGCAGTCCACGGTCGATCACGTGCTGGTCGGACTGGGCCGCAGGCACGGTCCCGACCATGTCACCGCGGCTGGCGCCATGGTGGCTGGCGCTGGATTCACTTCGTGGAACATGGACCTGATCTTGGGCGGGGCGGGGGAGCGCGACGAGGACTGGGAGCGCAGCCTGTCCGACGTGCTGCACCTGGCCTCGCCGCCACCCCACATCAGTGCCTATGCGCTGACCGTCGAGCCGGGCACGCCACTCGACCGGACGCCGGACCGGCATCCTGACGACGACGTACAGGCCGGACGCTACGAGACAGCTGACCGGGTGCTGTCGGCCGCTGGGTATGGCTGGGAGGAGATCTCCAACTGGGCGCTGCCCGGCCACGAGTGCCGGCACAACCGGCTCTACTGGGACCAGGGCGACTACCGGGGCATCGGCTCGGCCGCCCACTCCCACCAGGCGGGCCGGCGGTGGTGGAACGTGCGAACGCCGGACCGCTACGTGGCCCTGGTGGCCGAGGACAGTGCCGCACTGATGGCAGGGGAAGAGCTGCTCGATGCCGACCAGCGACGGTTCGAATCCTTGTCGTTGGCATTGCGGACGTCCGAAGGTGTCCCTGATGGTGCGCTGCCCGAGGACCCTGACCTCGATGGGCTGGTCGATCGCTCAGGGGGTCGAGCCGTGCTCACGGTGCGGGGGCGACTGCTGGCCAACGCGGTGACGGCGTATCTGCGGGGGTCGGACGACAGGTAGGCGAGTCGAGCGAATGAGCGACAAGGTGCGTTTCCGGTCAAGGCCTCAATCTGCGGACGGTGTCGACACCTCGACGCACGTCGCCGCGGGCATAGGCCGAGTCTGCCTCCCGTATATCGGCGAGGGCCTCATGATCGCCAAGAACTCCTAGTGTTTCTTCGATCTGGGCCAAGTCCTCGGCATTAATCACCACGGCGGCCGCGCGGCCGTTCCGGGTGACGATCACTCGTTCGTGGTGGTGCTCGACGCGATTGATGACCTCGGACAGATGGTCGCGCACGCTGCGCAGTGACTCTGTGCTCATGGTCACTACTGTGGCGCTCTCGTCGGCCACTGTCCAGAGCGGCGACGTCGTAGACCTGTTCGGTATCGACGGACGGTGCGGCACACGGCAATGAAGTCGGAACCCATCGGGCCGGGTCGCAATCCTGATGATGACCGGTCATCTGCGCTCCGGTCCCTGGCGGCGCCCAGGTCAGGAATGGAACTTGGGGTTCCCGAGTAGTCAGTGCAGGACCGTTGTCACGCGAAAGGGGCCCATCGGGTCCCTTTCGCGCACAAGGAGGCCGACCTCCCCCCATGCACCACCGCCAGATGGGTGGGGCCGACCCGGTACCATTCGTGTCATGTCTGACCAGGAAGTCCCGAACACCGCGCCGGACGTCGCCCCCGACGGCGACGCTGACACCGCCGACCGTTCCGACCTGATGGAGAAAGTGGTCGGGCTGTGCAAGCGGCGCGGCTTCATCTTCCAGTCGGCCGAGATCTACGGCGGATTCCGCTCCACCTACGACTACGGCCCGCTCGGGGTCAACCTGCTCCGTAACGTCAAGAACGCCTGGTGGGAAGCGATGGTCCAGTGTCGTGACGACGTAGTGGGTCTGGACGCATCGATCCTGTCGCCGCCAGCGGTATGGGAGGCCTCAGGCCATCTGTCCAACTTTTCTGACCCGCTGGTCGACTGCATGAAGTGCCACCAGCGCTGGCGTGAGGACAAGATCGAGGGCGTCTGCCCCTCGTGCGGCTCGACCGAGTTCACCGAGCCTCGGGCGTTCAACCTGATGTTCAAGACCCATGCCGGACCGATCGAAGACGAGGGTGCAGTCGCCTACCTCCGCCCCGAAACAGCCCAGGGCATGTTCATCAACTTCGCCAACGTGCTCCAGACCACCCGTAAGAAGCCGCCGTTCGGGATCGCCCAGGTCGGCAAGTCCTTCCGCAACGAGATCACCCCCCAGAACTTCGTGTTCCGGACCCGGGAGTTCGAGCAGATGGAGATGGAGTACTTCGTGCCCCCGGCCGAAGCCCAGACCTGGTTCGAGTACTGGCTCGCGGAGCGGTTCAACTGGTACCTGCGCCTCGGCATCCCCGAGTCCGAGATCCGCCTCCGACACCACGAAGCTTCCGAGCTGGCCCACTACGCCGCAGGGGTAGCCGACGTGGAGTTCCTCTTTCCGTGGGGTTGGGACGAGCTCGAGGGGATCGCCAACCGGTCCGACTTCGACCTCAAGGCGCACGGCGAGGCATCAGGGGAGAAGCTCGAGTACTACGACCAGACGGCCAATGAGCGCTACGTGCCCCATGTGATCGAGCCGGCGGCCGGTGCCACCCGGACAATGATGGCCTTCTTGTTGTCGGCGTACTCCGAGGACGAGGTGGGGGGCGAGTCCCGCACGTTGCTGAAGCTCCACCCGAAGCTGGCCCCCTACCAGGTGGGTGTGCTTCCGCTGTCGAAGAAGGAGACCCTGGAGCCGCTGGCCCGCTCGGTCCTGGCCATGCTGCAGCCCCACTTCATGTGCGACTACGACACCACCCAGTCGATCGGCAAGCGCTACCGGCGTCAGGACGAAGTGGGCACGCCGTGGTGCGTGACCATCGACTTCGACTCGCTGGAAGATGGGGCCGTCACCGTGCGGGACCGCGACACCACCGAGCAGGTCCGCATCCCTATCGACGGTCTGTTGGCCGAGCTGCGCCGCCGTATGGACGAAGCCTGATCAATCTGGCTTGGTCCCGGCGGGCCATAGCACCCGGTCCGGTGGCCCGAGTCGCAAACCCATCACGACGATCGGAGCACATATGTCAGCCAGGAAACCAGGGACGCCATCGAGCGCACTCGTCACGTCGGGCCTCGTGGAGCTGGCGGCAGGGGCGCTGTCTGGATGGGTCTACACGGCGACCCGGATGGGTGTGGGTGCAGGCACCGTCGATTCGAAGCGGATCCGTCAGTGGCACCTCGATCTGATCATGATGGGCACGGCCACGGTGGCGGCAGGCCTGGCTGCCCCCGATGCCTCGAAGCTGGCGCGGACGGCGTTGGGTGTGGGGGCGTGGACCAATGCCATGGCGTTCCTGCCGTTGGCCTTCAGCGACGACCTCGAGAAGACCACGGCCTTCAAGCTGGCTGCCGTCAGCTCGTTCGTGGCCACTTCGGTGGGATTCACCGGGATGGCGCTCGGAGCGCTCCGCTCCCGTCGCTGAGAGGCCACTGCGCTCCCATAGCGGAGACTGAGCCGAGGCCGGCGAACTTCAGGCCACAGGTTGACTGTGCGAAGAGATCATGTGCCGGGATGGTGCGGGGCTAGAGTTGCAGGTCGGCGCGCAGGCCGTGCGCTGATCGTTCCCCGCCCCGGATCCACCTAGGAGACCCTTCCTGATGCCGTTCGTCTTTGACTTCGACCATTCTCACCGCAAGCCCCCGATGGAGATGAAGGACCTCCTCGGCGGCAAGGGTGCCAACCTGGCCGAGATGACGTCGGTACTGGCCCTTCCGGTTCCCCCGGGCTTCACCATCGCCACCACGGCGTGCCGGTCCTACATGGAGGGCGGCTGGCCCGAGGGACTGACGGCGGAGATCGCTCGGGCTCGCACCCGGCTGGAGAAGACCATGGGCAAGCGGGTCGGCGATGCTGATGACCCGCTGCTGGTGTCGGTCCGGTCCGGAGCCAAGTTCTCCATGCCCGGGATGATGGACACCGTCCTCAACCTGGGACTCAACGACAAGTCGGTGGAGGGCCTGGCCCGCCAGACCAACGACGAGCGGTTCGCCTTCGACTCCTACCGCCGATTCATCGCCATGTACGGCCGCATCGTCATGGGCGTGCCCGGCGAGGAGTTCGACTCGCTGCTCGATGCAGCCAAGGAGTTGGCCGGCACGACTTCTGACGCAGGCATCCCGATCGAGTTGCTGCGCTACCTGGTCGAGGCCTATCAGCAGATCGTCGAGCGCCACACCGGCAAGCCGTTCCCCCAGGATCCCGACGACCAGCTGCGCGGGGCCATCGAAGCCGTGTTCGCCTCGTGGAACGGTGACCGGGCCATCGCCTACCGGGTCCGTGAGCGCATCGCCCACGACCTCGGCACCGCCGTCAACGTCCAGGCCATGGTGTTCGGCAACCGCGACGACAACTCGGGTACCGGCGTGGGCTTCACCCGCGACCCGTCCACCGGAGCCGTCGGCGAGTACGGCGACTTCCTGATCAACGCCCAGGGCGAGGATGTCGTGGCTGGCATCCGCAATACCGAGCCCTTGTCGGCGCTGGCTGATGCATTCCCGAAGATCCACAAGGAGCTCCTGGGAATCTTCGCCCGTCTCGAGCACCACTACCGGGACATGTGCGACACCGAGTTCACCATCGACCAGGGCAAGCTGTGGATGCTGCAGACCCGGGTGGGCAAGCGCACCGGTCGGGCAGCACTGCGCATGGCTGTCGACATGGTGTCCGAGCGGGCCATCAAGTTGACCCGCGAGGAGGCCCTGGGCCGCATCACCGGTGAGCACCTCGAGCAGGTCCTCCACCCCCAGTTCGCCTCGAATGGACACAAGGTCCTGGTCAAGGGCTTGGGTGCCTCGCCTGGGGCTGCAGTGGGCCGGGTCTACATGACCGCGGATGACGCCAAGGCTGCCGCCGAGCGTGGCGAGGCCGTCGTGTTGGTCCGCTCCGAGACGTCCCCCGAGGACGTCCACGGCATGCTGGCCGCCGAGGGCATCCTGACCGCCCGAGGCGGACTGGTCAGCCATGCCGCTGTCGTGGCCCGGGGCTGGGGCAAGCCGGCCGTAGTCGGCGCCGAAGCCCTGCGCATCGGAACGAAGTCGTTCAGCGTGGGTGACGTGGTCGTGTCCGAGGGGGACTGGATCTCCGTCGACGGCACCAACGGAACCGTCGTGCTGGGACAGGTCGACGTGATCCAGGGCGAAACGCCCCCCGAGTTCGACACCATCTTGAGTTGGGCCGACGACGTCCGTGCCGGCCACCTCGGCGTCCGGGCCAACGCCGACAACGGGCCCGATGCCACCAATGCCCGCAAGCACGGGGCCGAGGGCATCGGCCTGTGCCGGACCGAGCACATGTTCCTGGCCGAAGACCGGCTCCCGGTCGTGCGCCGCATGATCCTGGCCGACACTCCCGCCGAGGAGGAGCGTGCCCTCGAGGCGCTGCGAGTCGCCCAGAAGGCCGACTTCTACGAGATCCTCGAGGCCATGGACGGACTGCCCGTCACCATCCGGCTCCTCGATCCGCCGCTGCACGAGTTCCTTCCCGACACCATGGAGCTGGCCATCAAGGAGGCCACGGTCGGCCTCACCGATGAGGAGACCCGCCTGTTCGAAGCGGCCAAGCTGTGGCACGAGTTCAACCCCATGCTCGGCACCCGCGGCGTGCGCCTCGGTGTGATCAAGCCCGGGCTCTATGCCATGCAGGTCCGTGCCCTCATGGAGGCCGCAGTCGACCGGGTGGACGCCGGTGGCCATCCCATCGTGGAGATCATGATCCCTCTGACCGTGTCCCGTGAAGAGCTGGCACTGGCCCGCTCCTGGGTCGAGTCCGCGGTGGCCGGGGTGCAGGCAGCGGCAGCCAAGGCCAAGAAGGCGACCAAGGGCACCAAGGGGTCACTCGAGGTGTTGATCGGCACCATGATCGAGACACCCCGGGCCGCGCTGCTGGCCGGCGAGATCGCCGAGAAGGCGGACTTCTTCTCCTTCGGTACCAACGACCTGACCCAGATGACCTTCGGGTTCAGCCGGGACGACGTCGAGGGCCGGATGATGTCGGCCTACCTCGAAGAGGGACTCCTCAGCCGCAACCCGTTTGACGTGGTCGATGCCGATGGGGTGGGCGAACTGGTCCGCCTCGGCACCGAGCGGGGCCGGGCCACCCGACCGGACCTGAAAGTCGGCGTGTGCGGTGAGCATGGCGGCGACCCCGAGTCGATCGCTACGTTTGCGGCCGCAGGCCTCGACTACGTGAGCTGTTCACCCTTCCGGGTGCCGATCGCCCGCCTGGCTGCGGCCCAGGCCGTCCTGGCTGGCCACACTGCAGCACGGGGCAAGAGCCGGGCTGCTGCGACCAAGAAGGTTGCGACCAAGAAGGTTGCCGCCAAGAAGGTTGCCGCCAAGAAGGTTGCCGCCAAGAAGGCTCCGGCCACGAAGTCGGTGGCCAAGAAGGTTGCCGCCAAGAAGGCTCCGGCCACGAAGTCGGTTTCCAAGAAGGCCCCGGCCAAGAAGGCTGCCGCCAAGCGCTGACCTCGTTGATCGGCGGGCCGCTCGGTAGTGTCCGAGCGGCTCCGCCGGAACCCGGGACGGCCTCCCGCCGGGACGCGGTACCGTCATTGTCATGGGCATCCCAGACGAGGACGTGGCCCGAGTTCGGGCAGCCACCGACCTCGTTGCACTGGTGGGTGAGCACGCCGCCCTGAAGCGGGTGGGCACGCGCTGGGTCGGCCTGTGCCCGTTCCATACCGAAAAGTCGCCGTCCTTCAGCGTCAACGCCGAGGCTGGCTTTTATCACTGCTTCGGGTGCCAGGCCAGCGGCGATGCCATCACCTTCGTCCGCGAGATGGAGCACCTCGACTTCGTCGACGCCGTCCGCCGACTGGCCGATAAGTCGGGCATCACCATCCGAGAGGACGGTAACGCCGGCCAGGACAACCAGAAGCGCAAGGTCTTCCTCGATGCCATGGAGCGGGCCACCGAGTGGTACCACCAGCGCCTCCTGACCGGACCCGATGGCGGCCAGGCCCGGGACTACCTGCGCAGCCGGGGCTACGACGGCGAGGTCGTCCGGCGGTTCCGCCTGGGTTGGGCTCCCGACGGCTGGGACACCCTGTGCACGGCGCTGAAGCTGAGCGAAGACATCGCCGTCGGGGCCGGACTCGGATTCATCAACCGCAGGGGCAAGATCCAAGATGCGTTCCGGGCCAGGGTCTTGTTCCCGATCTGTGACCCGTCGGGCAATCCGGTGGCCCTCGGTGGTCGAATCCTTCCGGGGAGCGACGACCCGGCCAAGTACAAGAACTCCACCGAGACACCCGTGTACTCCAAACGTCGCACCCTGTACGCCCTGAACTGGGCCAAGCAGGACGTGATCAAGTCTGGCGAGGTGGTGGTGTGCGAGGGGTACACCGACGTGATCGGGTTTTTCGAGGCGGGGGTGCCACGGGCGGTGGCCACGTGTGGAACCGCCCTGGCCGAGGAGCACGTCCGGCTGCTCAAGAACTTCGCCACCCGGATCGTGCTGGCCTTCGATGCTGACGGTGCCGGCCAGACGGCGGCCGGCCGGTTCTACGAGTGGGAGCGCAAACTGGAGATCGATGTGGCGGTGGCGGCCCTGCCCCCAGGCTCCGACCCGGCCGACCTGGCCAAGCGCGATCCGGCCGCCCTACGAGCAGCGGTGGAAGGGGCCAAGCCGTTCCTGCAGTTCCGCATCGAGCGCATCTTGGACGCCGCCGACCTGTCTACGCCCGAGGGCCGGGCTCGGGCTGCCGACAACGCCCTCGGGGCTGTGGCGGAACACCCTGACGACCTGGTTCGAGATCAGTATGTGATGCAGGTGGCCGAGCGGTGCCGCCTGGACCCGACTGCGTTGCGTGATCGCCTCGAGCGCATCCGCCGTGAGGGGCCCCGCACACCCCCGAAACCCGAGCGCACGCCTACCCGGGCGCCGGCGTCTTCGGACGACCGGGATCCCCGGGGCTACGACGGACCCCCTGACGGTCCGGAGCCAGAGTGGGATGCGTGGGATGACGGGCCTGGTTCGGGGGCCAACGGGCGAGGGTCGACGTCCCCTGAGTTCCGGCCCGGCCTCGAAGCCCTCCGGCTGGCTATCCACCGCCCCGAAGCGGTGGGGGATCGGCTCGAGACGGCACTGTTCAGCGACCCACTCCAGCGTGCCGCTTTGGTGGCACTGATGGAGGCCGATGACTTGGGCGATGCCATCGATGCCGCCCCGCACCGAGTGCAGGCCCTGTTGGTCCGACTCACCGTGGAAGAGCCCCGGGCCGAGCCCGACGAGGTCGTGAGCCAGCTCGTCCGTGACTCGGTGCGGCGCGAGCTCCCCTTGCTGGCGGTGGAGGCACGGACGTCGCCCCAAGCCATGGAGACGGCAGCTCAGGTGGCTGGCTGGCTGCAGGAACTGGACGCAGGAGATCTCTCAGCAGAAGCGACGCGACAGTTGGTAGCGTGGCTGGTGGTGAGGGAATCGCAGAGTGGCGTCGAGGCGGACGGATGACGATGAAGAAGGTTGTTCCTTTGCGTGCTGGCATCGATGACGGTGAGGTGACGTCCGATGCAGTGGTGTCCCCGGTGGCGGACACCCTGTCGTCCGATGCGTTCGAGACGCTGCTCGCACTCGGCCGCCTCAACGACGGCCTCACTCAGGACGATGTCGTCTCGGTGCTCCGATCTGTCGAGCTCAGCCCCGATCTGATCACCGGCGTGGTCGAGCGCAT
>CAIVIS010000367.1 GCA_903906055.1 uncultured Acidimicrobiaceae bacterium | reverse complement strand
GATGGGGGCGCGTCCTTTGCGGGGACGACGGTAACTGCCTCCACTGGCGTGACGTCGGACCTCAACGGGTTCTAGGGCAAGTAGCGCTGGCCGCTCTACCTACATCCGCTGCCATATCGACTCGGGCTTCGGGGACTAGCCCGACTTCGTCAGTGGCCGACCCACGAGCCCGTGACGACCTCCGCCAAGGTGCAGCCCAGATCGGACTCCGACTGCCGCATCCTTGAGCAGTGGCCATTCGCCGACGCCAGGTCGACTACTTGATGAGAATGGGCAGACTGGCCGAGATGGTCCAGGCCGACCAGGACGGCTCTCTGTCCCCCCGGGTGACCACGAACTGGGTCACCTGGACGTTGACGTAGTACGTGCCCGGAACCAGTCGCTTCGACGGCGTGCCCGAGAGCACTCCGCTGGGCGACAAGGTCATGCCTTCAGGAATCTGCGACTTGTCCCTGGAGCACGAGCCGACACCTCGCTGTCCACTGCCTTCGGACCGGTCGTCGCCACCGCACGATGCGACAGCCCACTGCACCTTGGTGGTGTACCCCGGACTGCTCGGCGTCACTCCAGCCACCGACAACGCCACCGGGGCGTAGCTGACCCCATGGGTGGCGGCAGGCAGCGACGAGTTGATCCGGAAACCGAACTTGAACAGAAGGCCGCTTCCACCATCGGTCACGAACAAGTTGCCCGCATTGTCGACCGCCACCGATGTGGGATAGCCGACTCCTGGGGAAACATTGGGTTGACCACCCGACGGTGTCACCTCGACCACCTGACCCGTCCCGAGGTCCGCCACATAGACATTGCCCACGGAGTCAACGGCTACACCGCGGGGATACTGGAACCCAGATCCGACGGTGGTCTGCACGCCGGCGGGAGTGATCTTCAGCACCTGAGCGGGCCCGTCGCACGTGACGTAGAGGTTTCCGACGCCATCAATCGCTAGCCCGCTCGGCCCAGGCAATCCAGAAGCCAACACGGTGAGTGCAGAAAATCCACCAGCGCCGTCGGGTGCGATCTTGTCGATCTCATCAGATCCGCAGTTCGCCATGAAGACATTGCCCTTCGCATCGACCGCGATACCGCAGGGTTGATTGGGCCACTGCAGGTTGGCGACGAGCTTGGTCACTCCGGCTGGAGTCATCTTCGTTATCGTGCCCGACCAAACACTGGCGCTATAGACGTTGCCCGCCACATCGACCGCGAGATTGCCGCTATTGCCAGGGAGGTTGGTGGTGGTCTGTACTCCGGCCGGAGTGATCTTCTGGACGGAACCGCCGGACACGTAGACGTTGCCAGCGGCGTCAATCGCCACCCCCGAGGGATTTTGCAATCCGGATCCGATAGTGGTCTGGGTCGGCGGAGTCACCGGACCAGAAGCGGTCAGTGGCGAGGAACCACTGGAGTTGGTGGCAACAAGGTTGAGCACGTAGGTCGTTCCGCTACTCAGGCCGGTCACCGTGCAGGAAGTCTTCGCCGTCCGGCACGAGGAACTTCCCGGGGTGCTGCTGACCGTGTAGGTGATCGGCAGAGTGCTGTCCTCTGTCGACGCGTTCCAGGACACGTTGACCGAACCGTTGCCGGTGATCGTGGTGGTCAGGATGGACGCGGCCAACGGGGGCTGCGGTGCCGGGGTGACCGCTACCGAAGCCGAAGGAGGCGAATCGCCGAGTGAGTTGGTGGCCACAACCGTGAAGTTGAGGACCGAACCGTTGGTCAGACCCGTCCACGCACATGACGTCGTTGTCGTGGTGCAGGTATGTCCCTGCCCGTCGGTGACGGTGAAGTGCATCAGGGTGGGGTACGACGTCATCGGACTCCACGACACTGAGGCCCCGTGGTTGCTGGCTACAGCCGCCACGCCGGAGGGTACGTCTGGCAGCGACTGGGTGAACTTGGAGATGCCAGCACCGAAGCTGGCGTAGACGCCACCTGACGAGTCGACGGCCACTGCTCCGACTAGCGATTGACCGGATCCGATGGGGACCGGTGCATTGAAACCGCCGGCACCGTTGGACGTGAGTTCATCGACCTGGCCGTTCTGTTGGTCGGCTACGTAGAGATTTCCAGATGCGTCGATGGCCAAGCCGTAGAACTGATATGGCGGAGGCCATCCTGGTGCATCGTGCACAGAAAAGACCGTGACCGGGGCGTTGAACCCGCCAGAACCGTTCGACGGGTACTGATCGATCTGGGTATTCCACTGATCGGTCACGTATAGGTTGCCCGCTGCGTCGGCTGTCACCCCAGAGGGGCCTCCTCCAGGAGTGGTGGCCACAGTGATCATGGCGCCGATGGTGCCTGGACCAGTTGAGGGGTACTCGGCGATCTGACCAGTGCCCTGATCGGCGGTAAAGAGATTGCCAGACGCATCCACGGCCAGGTTCACTGACCAGTAGAGCCCAGAAACGGCGACGGTCGATGGCGTGCCATAGACCCCAGAGTCGTTCGGGGTGATCTCCTGGATCTGGCCGCTGTAGGCAGGACTGATGTCAGACACGTAGACATGACCGGTGCTGTCGACTGCCACCGATGAGGGACTGATCAGTCCGGAGGCAATGGTGGTCTGCACTCCCTGGGGAGTGATCTCATCGACCTGTCCGTTCTGTGTGTCCGCTACGAAGACATTGCCTTTTGCGTCGACGGCTACGCCCTGGGCGTAACTCAATCCGGATCCGATCGCGGTCTGGGCGGCACCCGCCAACGGCGAACCTGAGCCCACGGCACCACCGACTACGACGGTACTCATCAATGCAACGGTCGCCAATAGCGACCTCGTACTACGACCGTGCTTCATGGTTGCTGCCCCCCGCATCCCCCAGGACCGCTGAGGGAGACAACATCTCCCAAGCCACTGCACTGTGTCCATCGATGAACATGAGTGCCCCCCATGCCCAATGCAGTTGATGAATGATAACAAAATAGTTCTACATGTGGCAACTGAAACATCCGGCTCGGTCGCCAGGAGGGCAAGGGGCCAGATGCCGGGATGGACCAGGAAGTTCCCATTGCGCATCCACCCCGGCGATACAGTCGGCATATGCAGATCACACCAGCAGGAGGCAGGATCCTCGGATGCCTGGTGGAGAAGCAACTCACCACTCCCCAGCAGTATCCGCTCACCCGCAACGCCCTGTCGCTGGCGTGCAGTCAGTCCACTAACCGGGACCCGGTCGTCACCATGGACGAACGTGCTGTCGACGTGGCCCTCGAGAGCCTGCGTGGCCACCGCCTGGTGCGGTTCGTCCAGCCCTCGAGCGGCCGGGTGGTCGAGCGATGCCGCCACGTGCTCGACGAGGTCTACGGCCTCGACGTGCCCAGCGTGGCCATGCTCGCAGTCCTACTGCTGCGCGGGCACCAGACGGCCGGAGAGGTCCGGGGCCGTGCTGCCCGCATGGTGGAGTTGGCCGACGTAGCCGCCGCCCACGCCCTGTTGGAGGGGCTGGCGGCCCGCGACGAGCCGTTGGTCGAACTGCTCCCCCGCCGTCCGGGACAGAAGGAGGACCGGTGGCGGCAACTACTGGCCAAGGAGTGGGACGGTGGATCGTCAGAGCCAGCCATGGCCGAGTCGGACGAACTCCCGACCGACGCTGGTAACACGGCCTTCGTCGCCGGTCCCGTCGCCGGTCCCGGCGACGCCGGCGACGCACCCACTGGCCACTGGCGGTCTGGGGACGGACCCACCGACGACCTGTCCACTAGCAACGCATCCGTTGCCGCATACAGCGACGAACCTCGCGACCTGCAGGCACAGGTGACCGCACTACAGACCACCGTGGACCGGCTCGAACTCGAGCTTGCCGCCCTGCGCGACAGCCTCGGCGGCTGAGAGACGGCCAGGGGGCCGTTTGGGACTGGACTCCGAGGGGCTGAGCTCCCGAACGGGTCGGACTAGGCGTCGCCGAACCCGAACCCCCGGCCGCTGCGGACCAATCCCAGGTCAGCCATGGTGCGGATCCCCGGAGCGGCATCGCACAGCGCCGGAATCGAGTTGATGGCCTGCATGGCAGTAGCCACGCTGGCTGCCCGCACGTGCTCAGTGATGGGCAGGCTGCGCTCGTAACTGGCCAAGGTCAGCAGGTGCGCCTGCACCGACGGATCACCCTCGATGGTGAGCGTCCACCCGTCTGCCGGAGTAGGCCAGTGCGGAGGGTACTCCCCACCCACGGTCCACAGCGCGTCGATCTCCACCATCGTCCGACCTTGGCGGAGCCCCCGCCAGTGCCACCGCTGGCCGGCCACGGTGCCAGCGGCCAGTGTGATGCCGAAGATGTCGTGGTCGTGCTCGGCCAGGACCAGATCGACCTCGGTCGTGATCTCGTCGATGCCGGCCCCGAGGCCGTCCGCCATGAGGGCCACCTCTTCTTTGAAGATCCCGCTGTTGAACCGGAGGAAGTCACTGGCCTCCTCGGTCACCTCGGCCGCTGGCCGGCCGAAACGCATGTTCTCGAAGGTGATGTTGGTGCTCTCGTAGAACGACCAGTCGGCTCGCTCTTGGAGGGTCACCCGCTCGATGCTCCGGCACATGCCCGACAGGGCGAAGGGCAGCACCCCGCTCAGGTTGCCCGGGTTGAGGCCGGTCCCGTGCACCGACGAACCACCCTGGTCGCATGCGTCGAGCAGGCGAGCCAGATCAGCTTCGGGCAGGGCCCGAGGGTAGAAAAGGAACGCCGTGGTGACTACGTTCTTTCCACTGGCCAGCAGCGCACATACGTCATCGAGGGAGGTGTTCCGGGGCATGTAGGCCACGCAGTCGGCGTCCAGGGCCACCAGGGCATCGATGTCGCGGGTGGCGGTCACGCCAATGGGCGCACGGCCAGCCAGAACTCCTAGGTCCACGCCGTCCTTTTCGGGTGAGTGGACCCATCCGCCCACCAGGTCGAGGTCGGTGCGGTCGATCATGGCCTGGATCGACTCGACGCCCTGGGCCCCGGTTGCCCACTGAATCACTCGATAGCCCACAGTGGCTCCTTCATCTCGGGCCGACCCAGCGGCGGCCGAGCCGATCGTAGGCCGATGGCGCGCTACTGCGGGCATTGAACCATCGAGGTCGCACCAACCCCGGCCAGCCGCTCGATGCCCGCACAACCCTTGGACAGGGAGTTCGAAAAGACGTGGGACCTATTCCTCTTTGCCGCTTACTGCAACCCGTTGCCGGTAAAGGTCGGTATGGGCACTGCCGATACCCCGGATGTGAGATTTGATCTGGTTCACCCGACCTCCAGACAGCTCCGCGATGGGGTGACCTGTGGGCTGATCGCCGAGTCGATCATGATCCCCGTCCTCGTAGCGGTGACGTTCATCGACCACTCCACCGTGCATTGGGGCTACATGGCCGGAGCCATCGCCTGCATCGTGGTGTCGATCTCGTACCAGTCGATCTATGCCGCCATCACCAAGGGGAAGGCGAAGCCCACCTCTCAGGCCAATGCGTGGTTCATGATCGCCTGTCTGGCCCTGGCCGGCCTGGCGTGCATCGAACTCTCGACCTCCACCCCGGCTGCGCTGTATACGCCAGCCATGCTGGTCGGGGTCATCTTCGTCTCCATCGTGGGCGACCGACGAATGCAGCTGGTGGTCGACCTCTACGCACTGGCGCTGATCGCCTTGATCGGCTGGGTCCAGGGCCTGCGCGGTGGTGAGTACATCGTCTCCATGGTCATCTACGCCTCGACCATCGGCGTGGTCAACTTCATCTGCGCCCGGACCGTCGGCTCCCTCACCGGCCAGATCAACTTCTCCCAGGCCATCGACTCGCTCAACGAATGCTTCGACTCGGTCGGGATCGACGTCGTGCGACCCACCGCGGAAACCTTCGCCGAGATCTTCGCCCGGGGACTCCCCTACGTGGCCGACATCCTGCCGGCCGAGCGGGTAGCCGTGTTCAACCGGAGCAGCGCCCTCGAGCGGTACACGCTCCTCGCCGCCTGGCCCGACGTGAAGGCCGACTGCGCTGACCTGGTCCACCTCCCCGCCGTACCCGTGTCGCTCGCCTCCAACACCGTCGAGCTCGAGTCTGGATTCTGCGTGCTCCCGGTGGGGTATGCGACTGACGGCGAGCTCTTCATGGTGATCGAGCGCTCGCCCGACAACGCCAACACCGATGCCCGCACCGCCGAGTCAGCGGGCCTGCTGGCTGCAGCCTTTTTGCGAGTGACCAGCCGAGCCAACTTCGTGAACGGTCTGCACGCCGAGAGCCGCACCGACCCGCTCACCGGCCTAGCCAACCGGCGAAGCCTCATGGAGCGGCTACAGATGGAGATGGCCCATGCCATCCGGGCCGAGACGCCGCTGAGTGTCGCCATGATCGATCTCGACCACTTCAAGAAGTTCAACGACCAGTACGGGCACGTGGTCGGCGACACCGTGCTGCGGTCCATGTCCGCCATGATGGTGTCGAACACCCGCGACCAGGACATGATCGCCCGCTACGGCGGCGAGGAGTTCTGCCTGGTCATGCCCGACACCGACCTGATCGGTGGCCACCATCTCCTCGAACATCTGCGCCGGGGGGGTCGCGACTCGGTCACCGATCTCGGAGTCACCATGTCAGTCGGCGTCACCAGTTGGGACGGACTCGAAGATCCGGTGACGTTCATCGACCGGGCCGACCGTGCGCTCTACCAGGCCAAGAGCGCTGGCCGTGACCGCGTCATCTCCATCGCCGCATACACCGAGCCCCACACCGGCACGTTTGACTGATCGCCCGATCGTCGCCCCTCAGTCGGGGGCGACCAGGACCAGATAGACGTTGTCATCGATGGCAAACGAGTTGACGATGGCGAACCCTTGCGCAGCAAAAGCGTCGAGTTCTCCTTCGAGCTCCAGCCGTCGCTCGGCCACCACTAGGCGTCCTCCATGTATCCGCAGGACCTTGTGCTTCGTCATTCCACCACTTCCTTCGCTGTCGCTCCCCCGGCCAGGATGCCGGAATCCGTGATGACCAGACCACCCTCGCGGGTGCCGTCGCCCAAGCCTGCAGGCTCCGGCCGGACTCTGATGAACCACTCCTGTCCCCACACGTGGGCGAACAGTTCGTCCGGCATCGACAAGAAGAAACTCTCTTCGGTGATCTGGCTTCCGTGGGCTCGCATGGCGTCGCGCTTGGTCTCCACCCACCGGCTCACATCGACCTCGGTGGTGATGCGCTCGCTTGGCTCCCCCATGGTGTCCGCCCCCTCGAGGTCCTCCTCGGATGCCAGCTCCATATCGGCGGCTTGCTGACGCAGCGCCAGCATGAACCCTCTATCCATGGTGGCCATGTAGACGACGGGGGTCCCGGCCAGATCGGCGGCGGCCATGCCCACGTGGTGGACCTGGATGTGATCGGGGTGCCCGTAACCGCCATGCTCGTCGTAGACGACCAGTACATCGGACGACTCTTCCATCAAGATGGCGGCCAGACGCTCGGCCGCCTCGGTTCGATCCGCAGTGGCGAAGCAGTCGTCCCGGCTGTTGGAGTCCTCGCCCTCCATGCCCGAGTCGTGGTAGCCGAGGAACATCTGGCGCTCCACACCGAGCACGGCTGCGGCCCGAGCCAGTTCGTCGGAGCGGCGCTCGCCCAGGGTCTCACCAGGTTCGAGGAGATCGTCTGCCACCTCGCCGAGCTCTCCCCTGGTGGCCGTCACCAGGACAACCCGATGGCCCTCGTCGGCCAGCGACGCCATGGTTCCGCCGGTGGCGATGGCCTCGTCGTCGGGATGGGCGTGGAAGAAGGTGACAGTGGCCATTACTCGAACCCTATCGTCCGGTCACCCGAGGGGAAGCTGAGGTGCCTCGGCCAACGACAGCTGACCAGCTCCCGGGCTTCCGGCAGTGCGCCGGCCCCGTCCACTGGTGGCGGCGAAGATGCGCTCGGGGCCAAAGGAGCGGATGGTCCGGTCGCCAGGGCGGCCACCGACGACCTCGACGGACTCGGTCCCGTTATTGGTGTTGCGCACGTGAGCCCGAAACTGCCACTTGGCTCCTCGCATCGACAGCCCACTGACCGCCACCGGGTCGCCGGTGCGCAGCCCGTTCCAGTTCACCGTGCGCTCGAGGTGCTCCGATGCCTGGAGGGCGGCCTTCTTGGCCCCGGCGGTCGCTGACCTGGTCAGTGGTCGGTCCCCCCGCCAGCGCGCTCTCCGCGGACGGTCATCACCCGGTGGACGAAGATTCCCACAATGGCGAGCAGCGCCAGGGCTGCGACCACGTAGCCGGCGTAATTGAATGACTTCTGCACGTGGTCATAACTGGACCCGAGTGCGTAACCGACCGAGGCAAGCCCTGCAGACCAGAGGACGCAGCCGATGACCGTGAACACCGTGAACTTCAGGATCGCCATCTCGGCGAGGCCCGCAGCAAAGGAGACGAATGAGCGCAGCAGCGGAATGAACCGTCCGAACAGCACCAGGGGCTCACCGTGCTTGTCGAACCAGGCCTCGGCCTTGTCCAGGTCCTTGTGGGCCAGCAGCACGTACTTGCCGAAGCGGTCGACCAATGGGCGTCCGCCGAAGTAGCCGATCAGGTAGCCGGCCAACGACCCGAGGATCTCCCCGACCGCGGCCAAGAGGATCACAGCCACGATGGAGAGCTGAAAGACGTCCGTCGACGGTGTGCCGTCAGCCAGCAGTTTGTGGACCTCACCGCTGGCCAGGGCACCTCCACCGAGGATGGCGACGTCCGCACCGACAGGTAGCCCCATCGACGAGATGAAGCACAAGATGAAGATGGCGAAGTAGCTGTAGTGGTATAGGAAGCTCTCCATGGTGCCGTAGTTCTAGTCGCTCAGAGGTGTCGAGTGGTAGCACCTCGGTGCGGTGGGGCCACCTTCTTCGTTGCTCTGCTCTCGACACGGAAGTGCCGTCGGCTACCGTCATCGTGTGCCCCCCGGACCAGAACCCGCCGCGGAACCCGCCTCGATCGCCACCACCCCCGATGGGCTCGACCTGGCCGTCTACGACTTCGGCGGCTCCGGCGACGACCTGCTCTTGGTGCACGCCACCGGGTTCTGCGCTGGAGTTCTGCTGCCGCTGGCCCGATCGCTGGGCGACCGGTTCCACTGCTGGGCCCTCGACCTACGCGGTCACGGCCGCTCGGGCCGACCGGCCGACGGCGACTTCGTCTGGTCGGGGTTCGCCACCGACGTGTTGACCGCCGTCGACCATCTCGGGCTGGTCCGGCCTCCGGCATTCGGCCACTCGTGCGGCGGTGCATCGCTGCTGCTGGCCGAACAGGCCCGCCCGGGCACGTTCCGTTCCCTCTACCTGTTCGAACCGGTGGTCGTCCCCGACCAACCGCTTCCCTTCGACCGCGAAGAGAACCATCTTTCGGTGGGAGCCCGTCGGCGCCGCCAGTCGTTCCCCTCGGCTGAGGACGCCTTCGTCAACTTCTCCTCCAAGCCGCCCTTTGCCGACCTCGATCCCGACGTGCTGCTGCGCTATGTCGAGGATGGGTTCGAGACGGTGCCGGTGTCTGACGGCGGCGACGGGCAAGAGATCCGCCTGTGCTGTCAGAGGGACGACGAGGCCGAGGTGTACATCCACGGCTTCGGCAACGGTGCCTTCCCCCGATTGCACGAGGTGCAGTGCCCGGTGACATTCGCCTACGGGACCTTGACCGACGCCTTCGGCGAACAGATCATGACCCTCGATGCATCGCAGGTGCCGAACTCGGCCCTCGAGGGCTTCGACGACCTCGGCCACTTCGGCCCGTTGCAGCGTCCCGCCGAGGTAGCCGACGCGGTGAGCCGAGCAGTTGCTCTCCCCGATGGCACACCCCCGTCGTAGGCTCTACTCGTGCCGTACGATCCACCACGCTCGCTGTCGCCGTCCAAGTTGTCGGCCTTCCGTAACTGCGCGCTCGCCTTCCGGTTCACCGCCATCGAGCGGCTCCACGATCCGTCCACCGTTGCCACCGTCAAGGGCACCCTGGTCCACACCGCCCTCGAGCAGCTGTTCTGGAACCACCCCCAAGGTGGCCGGAGCCAGTCGGCCGCTTCGGCTGAGCTCGATCGAGCATGGGTGGCCCTCCAAGAAGACGATGACTTCCGGTCGCTCGCGCTGAGGGGCGACGATGCCGACGCCTTCCGGTCCGACGCCGGGCAGCTGGTGGCCAACTACTTCTTGTTGGAGGACCCCGATGAGATCACCCCGGTGGGGATCGAGCTGCTGCTCGAGGCGCGCCTCGGGGACGTGCTCCTCCGCGGCATCCTCGACCGCCTCGACCGGACGCCCGACGGCGAGTTGGTCGTCATCGACTACAAGACCGGGAAGGCCCCTCCTCCGGCCTACCAACAGTCGCGGCTCACCGGAGTGCAGCTCTACGCCCTCCTCTGCCAAGAGGTGCTCGGGCAGCGGCCCGTCCAGGTCAAGCTGCTCCACCTGAAAGAGCCCACCGTAATCACCGCGGAACCATCTGCTCATGGGCTGCAAGGCCAGCGGACCAAGACCGAGGCCGTCTGGACCGCCATCGAGCAGGCCTGCCGAGACGAAGACTTCCAACCCAAGACTGGGCCGCTGTGCCGCTTCTGCCGATTCCAGGAGTTCTGCCCGGCATTCGGCGGCGACCCCTCGTTGGCCGCAGTCACCATGGGCGTACCCGACCGAGGAGCAGCATGAGCAGCGGTGCCTTCAGCGGCAGTCCAAGCGACAACCCGACCGGCTTCATGGCGGCAGTCGGCACGGTCGACGATGCCGTCGACCGGCTGTTCGAGCCCCTGCGAGGACGACCCGGGATCGACACTGCGGCCAAGGTCATCACCGGACTTGGCGATCACGGCGTGCTGTGGACGGCCATCGCCACCTGGCGGGGCCGACGGTCCGGACCGACTCGGAAGGCATCCATCCGGGCCCTAGGCGTGGCTGGCGTGTCGTCGAGCCTGGTCAATGCCGGCATGAAGCGGGTAGTGGGCCGGGCTCGTCCCGACCGCAGCGACCTGCAGATCTCCAACGTCGGCATGCCGGTCCGGGAGCCGAAGACGAGCAGCTTCCCGAGTGGGCACACCCTGGCTGCTTTTTGTGCGGCCACCGTACTGAGCCGACCGGGCGACCGGTCGGGCAATGCCCTGCTCTACGGGGCCGCCGGACTGATCGGGGTCAGCCGCATCCACCTCCGAGCCCACCACGCATCAGACGTCGCCGGCGGGGTCGTCATTGGCACCGTGCTCGGACTCGTCGTCCGACGCTTCCGCTGAACCGCACGTGGGGAATGGAACACGCTCCCACGGGGTTGTCCGTCTCATGACCACCCCGCTGACGTTCTCCGTGACTTGGGACTACCGCTGCCCGTTCGCCCGCAACGGTCACGAGCACATCTTGGATGCCTTAGAGGCCGGAGCCGAATGGGACGTCACCTTCGTCCCGTACTTCCTCAACCAGGGAATGGGATCTGAAGGCCAGCAGACCTGGGGCGATCCGTCCCACCAGGCCGACCTGCTGGCCCTGGCTGCAGGTGTGGTCGTCCGCGACCGATTCCCCGATTACTTCTTGGCCGTGCACCGGTCGCTGTTCACTGCCCGCCATGACGAGGCCGGCGACCTGCGCGACCGTGACGTGGTGCATGGTGCGCTCACCCGGGGCGGCGTCGATGCCGACGCCGTGCTGGCTGAGGTCGATGCTGGTTGGCCGGCCGAGGTCATCCGAGCAGAACACGACCGGTGCGTCGATCAACTCGACGTGTTCGGTGTGCCCACCTTCATCGTGGACGACGACGCAGTGTTCGCCCGCCTCATGACCCGACCCGGTGGCGACGGCCAAGTGGCCAAAGCCACCATCGACCGCGTGCTGGACCTGATCGGCAAGCACCCAGAGCTCAACGAGTTCAAACACACCCGGCTGTCGCGCTGACCAACTGGTCAGTCGGTCGAACGACCGACCAGCTGTCGCGCTGATCGGTCGTCCGGATGACCGGCTATCAGTTCAGGCCGGGGCTGGCTGGGGCCTAGATCCCGACCAGGCCGGCCAGGGTGTCGATCGATGCCCTGATCTGATCGCCGCTGCCGAACGGCGCTCCACAGAAGTCGGTGGTACCTAGGTCGGCCAGACGCTTGACCTGGTCGGCCACTTCGGACGCAGTGCCGACGATGGCCACGTCCGCCGGTCCGGCGGCACCTTCGCGGTCCAACATGGCCCGATACGAGGGCAGGTGGCCGTAGACGGCGAACACTTCGGCGGCAATGGCCCGAGCGGCGGCGGCGTCGTCGGTCACACACACCGGCAGGCCTACCCCGATCTGGGGCACCGGGCGCCCGGCCTCAGCGGCGGAGGCGTTGATCGTCGGGATGATGTGCTCGCCGATGGTGGCGGGCCCGGTCATCCATGTGATCGTGCCTGACGCCATCCGACCAGCGATGTTCAGCATCACCGTCCCGAGGGCGGCCACCAAGACATCAGGGGCGGGGGCGGTGATCTGCATGGGTCCGAAGGTAGAGGCGCTCAGAGTCTCTCCGGCGAAGGTGACCTGCTCGCCGGCCAACAGCGGCATGAGGATCTCCAGGTACTCGCGCATGTGGCGGGCCGGCTTTTCGAAGGACATGCCGAAGACGTTCTCGATCACCATCTGATGAGAGAGGCCGATCCCCAGCGTCAGGCGACCGCCACTGGCCGCTTGGACGGTAAGCGCTTGGGCGGCCAGCATGACCGGGTGGCGAGGGTAGGTCGGGATCACTGCGGTGCCGAATCGGATGGTGGGCACTTCGCGCGAAATGGCGGCCAGGGCAGTGAGGGCGTCATAGGCGAAGATCTGGGACGACCACGCCATCTCGATACCGGCATCGGCCAGGCCAGCCACCTGGCCCACCACGTCTTCGAACGGCTTCTCAGTGTCGAACATCACTCCGATGCGCATCAGTGCCTCACTTCTGGTCGGGTCCGCCGTTGGACGGACGAGGATCGGCACACGGGCGGCCGGCCCCATCAAGTCCTTCACCGTATCGGGCGAACAGGGGGCCCACCACCATCTGGCGCTGGCAGGGCGATACAGCGGACAGGTCCACGGATGTGCAGGAGCGGAGTGCCTTCGGGCAGAATGTGGCCATGTCAGTCGCCATCATCATGGGAAGTTCGTCCGACGCATCGATCATGGACGATGCCGTCCAGACCCTCAGGTCGTTCGACATCGCCGTCGAGGTCCGCGTCCTGTCCGCTCACCGCACGCCGGACGACACCATCGCCTTCGCCCGGTCGGCCACCGCCAACGGCGTGCAGGTCATCATCGCCGCCGCCGGCGGTGCCGCCCACCTAGCGGGCGTGGTGGCTGCCACGACACCGTTGCCCGTCATCGGGGTACCGGTGGCACTGGCCAACTTAGGCGGCCTTGACTCGCTGCTGGCCATGGTGCAGATGCCCAAGGGCATCCCGGTGGCCACCGTCGCCGTCAACGGGGCTCGCAATGCCGCCCTGCTGGCCATCCGGATCATTGCCCTGTCGGATCCCCGCATCGCCGCTGAGTTGGACCGCTTCATTGCCGACCTAGCCGATCAGGTCCGCGACATGGATGCCGAGATCGTCAGCAAGTACTCCCAGCCCTAGGGCTTCCAGCAGGCCGTGGGATCACTCCCCTGGTCTCTTGCGCTGGTGAGCTGCTCCCCCGTGGCGTCTGAGACGCTGTAGTGGTACTCAGATCTTCGAGCTGTCGATCAGTCCATACCGCCGGCGGACCGACCGGTCGACCGTGGAGTACGCCATGTCGACCGCCACCCCGATCGCCACGATGATGATCATCATGGCGACGACGACAGCCCACTCGCCCTGCGTAACTGCGTTGACCGTCCGTCCGCCCAGGCTGAGCGGATTGACCAAGATGAGGAACTCGCCAGCCATGAGGGCGTGCCAAGCAAAGGCCCAGCCCTGCTTCATCCCCCCGAGCACGCTCGGGAAGGCCGCTGGCAGGACGACGTGACGCTCGAGGGACAGCCCGCGAGCACCTAGCACCCTCCCCACCCGCAGCAGGCTGGGCGGCACCTGGTCGATACCGCTGATGAACCCGTTGGCGACGGCAGGAGCGGCACCCAGGATCATCATCATGATGATGGCCTTTGAGCTGACGCCGAAGAACATGATGGCCAGCGGATACCAGAGCACCGACGGCATGGTCTGCATGCCAGTGATAAGCGCTCCGACGGCCGCTCGCAGCACCGGAATCTGGGCCACGGCCGTCCCCACCACGGCTCCGATGACGAGGACCAGCACATAGCCGATCACCACTTGTTGCGCCGTCACCCAACAGGCCTGCCAGAAGAGGGCCGTGCCCACGAGCTCCCACAACTGACGGGCCACAGTCGCCGGCGACTGCAAGATGTAGGGCTTCCAGTGGATCCAGACGGCGGCCTGCCACACCAGCAGGATCAACGCCAGGGCCAGCAGCTTGGGCCACGTCGCCCGCCACGCCCGCCGGGCGAAGCGGGGACGCCCAGCATCCTCGAACTGCTCGAGGGCGTTTAGCCCGGCAAAGGCCTCATCCAGCGAAGGTGTGCTCGGCAGTGGTGCCGCCGATCGCACATCGCTGTCGATCACTGACACTCGGTTACCTGCCATGTCGTCCCACCTCCTGGCGGAGTTGATCTGTCACTGTGGCCGCGATATCGGCTATTTCTGGAGAGTCCATGCGCCGGGGTCGTCCCAGCTCCACCGGGAACGTGGCTGCCACCTGCCCGGGGCGGCTGGTGAGCAAGACGATTCGGTCTCCCAAGCGGGCCGCTTCGCGCACGTTGTGGGTCACGAAGACAACGGTGAACCCCCGATCGAGCCACAGGGACTCGAGTTCGTCATGGAGCAGGTCCCGGGTGATGGCGTCGAGCGCGCCGAACGGCTCGTCCATGAGTAGCAGCCCGGCGTCCTGAGCCAGAGCCCTGGCCAACGCGGCCCGCTGGCGCATTCCGCCGGACAGTTCGTGGGGACGCTTGGCGCCGAAACCGCCGAGGTGGACCCGCTCGAGCAGTTCTGTGGCCCGGGCCCGTCGCTCAGATGCGCCGATGCCCCGTAGCCGCATGGGTAGCTCCACGTTGGCGGCCACCGTGAGCCACGGAAACAGACCGGAGTCCTGGAAGAGCATGGCAGTCGTAGTGGGGGCTCCATCGGGGGCGGCAACGTCGACTTCGCCACGCGAGGGCCGGTCCAGTCCAGCCATCAGATTGAGGAGGGTCGTCTTTCCGCAACCTGAGGCACCGACCACACAGAGGAACTCGCCGGGTTCCACCGAGAGCGACACATCTTGCAGGGCGACCAACCCCTCTGATCCACCGTGAGCCTTCCAGACCCCGTCGAGGGTGACCCTCGCCGGCGCCGAGATGGTCATGGCATCGATCGTGGCGCTCATGATGCCACCAGAGCGGTCTTGCCCTGCGCCTTCAGGATCGAGTTGATGGGCCCGAGGTCAAAGATGCCGACGATGTTGGTCGTGGGGAACCCTGCCTTCTTGGCGTGGGCGAGATCGGTGACAATGGACGAGGCGATCGGGTCGTTGGTGAAGGTCATGTCCGTCCATGCGGCAGCCAATACGGGGGCCTTGAGCGGCTTTCCGGTCTGTGCCGCCAACTCGGCGTTGGCCGCCGTCTGCGCCTCTACCGGGTTGGCCAGGAGATAGGCCGTCGAGGCCAACTGACCCTTGAGCAGGCCCGTCACCACCGTCGGATGCGCCGCCAGGAAAGAAGCGGTTACCACTAGCAGGGTCGTGGAGAACTGGCCTTTGGGCCACAGGGTCTTCTCGTTGACCAGGACATGACCCTGGCCTTCGGCCACCAGGCGGGTCGCCCACGGCTCCGGTACCCAAGCACCAGCGATGGTGCCGGCTTGGAACGACGCCAGCGTCGTCGAGTTGTCCTCCGGAAGAATCGTCACGTCACCGGACCCGCCGTTGGGACCGGGGAAGGTGAGCCCCTGCTGGCGCAACCAGGTCCGCAGGGCGACGTCCTGGGTGTTCCCGAGCTGCGGGGTGGCGACGGTCTTGCCCTTGAGTTGGTTGGCCGTAGTGATGCTCGGGGCCACCACGAAGGCGGCGCCGCCCGAGGTGGCCCCAGAGATGATCCGGATTGACTTGTTCCCCTGGCCATATGCCGTGATGGCTGAGTTCGGCCCCATGAAGGCGGCGTCCAGCGAGCCCGATACCAGGGCCGTGACCGCTGCAGGTCCGGCGTTGTACGTCGAGGTCTGCAGGGTGACGTTGGACGGGAGGTTCTTTTGGAAGATGCCCTGATGGAGTCCGACTAAGGCGGAGGCGTTTGTCAGGTTGGTGAGATAGCCCAGGCGCATGGTGACGGGGCCGGTATCGGCCGTCGAACTACTGGTCGACCCGGTGGATGCGGTCGAGCTCGAACCACCCGAACTGCATGCAGTGGCGATCAGCGCCAGGGAGACAGCCGCCAGGCCGGACATGATGCGAGCGGGTCGGCGGGACTTCGGCAATGTCATGGAACTCCTCTTCTTCTATGCCCCTCGGGATGGCCCACGAGGTTCGATGTCGCTGCGAACGCTGCCGGGAAGACTCTCTCCGGTGCTCGTTTCGCTGGTATTTCCTAGTTCCATGCTAGATATAGCGAGAACGTAGTGTCAAGGGCTGTCCGAGATACTTCTCGGTGAGTCAACGGGGGATCAGACCTTCCCTGCTTCGGCCCGGTCGAGTCCCAACTTGAGGACGGAGATGGCAGGGATGTGCGTCGTCGCTGGACGGCCAGGCGCGCGCTAGCCGTCAAACTGACCGGCCGAGGTTTGCACGGCAATTTATGGGTCCATGAAGCAGAAGGTCCGGCATCCAGGCCGGTGGCACGCATCGAGGTCCGGTGCCTCTCGATGGGATGGCCTCATGCTCCGTTTTTTAGCGAGGAGCCAGGCCCTCGACCGCCTCAGCCAGATCTACCCCGAACGGCAGGACGGCGAGCACCGGGATGTCCACCCCGTTCTCCACGTAGCGAGCCACGTGGTCGCGGCACTCGGCGTAGGAGCCGTGCACGATCAGGTCGTCCACCACTTCATCCGGAATAGCCGCCAGCGCGCCCTTGCGGTCCCCCGCCTTCCACAGGTCCCACATCGGCCCGAGCGCATCGGCCCGGCCCAGCCAGCGGTGGAACTCGGCGTAGACCCCTACGTTCAGATAGGCGGTGATCATCCGCCGCCCGATGGCCCGGGCCATGTCAGCATCCTCGGACGGGATGACGAAGATCCGGGCTGCCACGGGGATATCGGCTCTGAGTTCGGGCGTCACTGTGGCCACGTCGTTGGCTGACAGCCAGTTGATGATGACGCCGTCGGCGGCACTCCCGGCCAGTCGGAGCATGCCGGGACGGAGCGCGGCCAGGAAGATGGGCGGCACCTGCTCCACTGGACGGGCCAGACGGAAACCCTGCACCTCGAAGGTGTCGTAGGCCATGGTCACCTTCTCCCCCGACAGTGCCGACCGCAAGAAGGCGATCGTGTCCCGCACGCGCTTGTAGGGCTCCTCGAAGGGCACGTCGTTCCACTTGGACACGATCACGTCGGACGAGGTCCCGAGCCCGAAGGTGAAGTGTCCGGGCGCTGCCTCGGCCATGGCCGCCACGCTCTGGGCCAGCAGTGCGGGGCCCCGGGTGTAAGCCGGGATAATGGCCACCCCGAGCTGCAGTTGCGGCGTCCATGCTGCGGCCAGAGCCAAGGGGGTGAACCCATCGAGCCCGTCAGTCTCCGCCGACCATACGTCGGTGTAGCCCAGCCGCAGCAGGTCTTCGTACCAGCGGCGGTGCTCGGGCATCGTCACCCCGTCGAAGGGGACGGTGATCCCATAACGCCGCTCTGGCGGTGCGGTGGCGGGGGCAGTTGTGGCGGTATCGGAGGTCGTTTCGGCCTGGGTCATGGCCTCTGTATTACACCCTCCGTGCACACTGGTCCTATGAGCCAGAACCTCGAGGCCCGGATACCCGGGCACCAGCCCCCGCTCCCGCTCGTCGTGGAGTCCACGCCCACCCCGGTCATCGACCCCGAATCAGCCCCCGATGACGAGTGGCGACTCGACGAGCACACCCGGATGGTGGGCCTCCGGGGGATCGCCGCGGCCAGAGCCCGCCTGCATTCTTCGGCTCAGTCCACTGCCATGCCCGATCACTCACCGGGGAACGGGCACCATCCCGACCCCGGTCGCCGAGCCAGTGGTCGCGCTGCCTGACCGGACGGCGACTACGGTCAGGGCATGGCGACCGTGGCACAGAGGCTCGGGGCAGACCCCGACACCCGCCTCCTCATACTCAACTGCGCCGATCTGGGCTTCTGCCACGCATCGAGCACCGGGGTCTACGACGCGCTGCGCTTCGGCCTCGGCACCTCCGCATCGCTGTTGGTCCCTGCCCCATGGGCTCGCGAGGCAGCATCTCGGTTCCGGGGCGATGACGTCGGGGTGCGCCTGACGCTCAATGCTGAGCACGATCTCTACCGATGGGGGCCTATCACTCAAGCCCCGTCACTTCTCGACGGTGACGGGGGCTTTCCTCGGACGGTGACCGACGTCTGGGACCATGCCGATCTGGATGAAGTCCGCCGGGAGTGCCGGGCGCAGATCGAACGGGCCGTCCTGTGGGGGTTCGACATCAGTCATATCGACGCCCACATGGACGCGCTGATGCTGCGTCCCGAGTTCTTCGACATCTACCTCGAACTGGCCCTCGACTTCGGCCTTCCTCTCCGCCTGCCCGATGCCGCCGTGGAGCCCAGCGTGGGCTTCCCCATCCGAAGCCTGGCCGCGGCCGAGGGTGTGCTCTTTGCTGATCACGCATTCACCATCCCTGCGCACGGCGGACGTGATGTCTTGCTCGACATCGTGGCGACGCTGGCCCCCGGGGTGACTGAGGTCACCCTCCACCCTGCAGCCGACTCAGACGAGCTTCGCGCTGCTGCAACGGACTGGGAGTCTCGGGTGTCCGACCGCACCCTGCTCGTCGACGACCCCGAGGTGGCGTCTGCCATGGCCGAGTCCGGTGCCACCCGCATCGGTTACCGTCCGCTGCGCGAGGCCATGCGGCGCACTCCGGGGACGTGAGTACTGCAGCCGCGTCCGATCAGCAAGACCCGCTCCTAGTGGCGGAACCTGCCGCTTTGACCATCACCGGGCTTCTGCTGCTCGACCCCCACGGGCATGATCCGACAGTCATCGAGTCGGTCACCTTCGACGACAGAGGGATCGCGGTGATCCGTAGCCGTGGTCAGGACCCCCGGATTCTTCCCTGGGAGTCCGTGGCCGCCCAGGCCGTCGAGCCGTGGGCTGGCGGCATCATCCCGGGACGACTCATGGACCGCCAGACGGACACGACCGGCTCGACCGGCTCGACCGGCTCGACTGGCTCGACTGGCTCGACTGGCTCGACCGGCTCGGACCCCGAAGCATCGGTCGATCCTGCCGTTCCTGGCAACGCTGCCGATGCGACGCATCTGGCCGCAGTCGATGCCCCGGCTGCCGTCGCACCGATCAGTCGACCCGCCTACTACACCGATGCCGGTGCCCTCATCAGCATCCAAACGAGGACCGGCACCTACCGGTTCCTACGATCAGGGGGAGACCCCGCTGAGCTGGCCACCCGGATCACCGAGTTGGCCGTCCACTATCAAGGTCCGGTCGGCGCATCGACGGTGACGACGGTGGCCATGGTGCGCCGTCGGCGCGGGGCCCCGTCGGGTCGCTCCACCTGGCGAAAGATTCGTCCATGGCTGGTCGGGCTCTTGGTGGTGGTCATCGCCGCAGCGGTCACGGCGATCCTGCTGCAGAGTGCAGGCACCATCCACCTGCCCTATCTGGGCGGCACCGGTGCGACGTTCTTGCCGGCTGGATCGCTGAGCGCCACCCCCTAGCCTCCAACCACAGGCGCTGATCGAGCGGTGGCCGCATTGGTCACGCACCCCTAGCGGCGGGTCATCAGACGAGGTGAGTCCTACCCGTCAGTACGTGCGGCCAAATCATTCCGGCAAGCCCGGGCATCATCGGTGGCGGCCAGGGCCAGCAGGTCGAGGACCAGAGCCATCGAACCGTCGACCTTGAGCCGGCCCTGCATGAAGGCCACATTGAGATCGAGTTCGCCGGACAGCACGGCGCCAGCGTCTGCGTCGGACAGCGTGAGGGTGACATCGGCCGGTGATGCCGCACCAAGTCCGGCACCGGTCAGTCGGCCCTGGGCGAACTCGATGTGGACCACCACGTCCCCCTCTGCTCCCCCGGTGATGACCGCCTCGATCGATCCGGACATGGAATCCGATCCGACCAGTTGCGATGCAGCCGACACCGCCTCATCGATCCACGGCGCGGACGGCCAGGACGTCATGAGGACGCGGTGGCCGGCACGCCAGCGAACAGATCCGTCTCCACCACTCCGTCCCACTCGTAGGCCGACACCGTGCCGTCCGGGGCGCCCAACAAGGCCAGTCGGTAGTCGTCGTGGGGCTGGATGGTCCCCATCACCTCGGGTGGAAGACCGAACCAGAACTTCGACTCCGGATCGACCTGGGTGGCATGAGCCAGCAGCGCCAAGCGCCGCACATCGGTGTGGCCGGTGATGTCGAT
>CAIVIS010000366.1 GCA_903906055.1 uncultured Acidimicrobiaceae bacterium | reverse complement strand
GTCCCGTGTCCTCCGCTCTCGCTGGCTTAGTAACCGCAAGAATCGGAGGCCACGGGGCCTCAGTGGTGGATGCCTATGGGAGGGTCACCGGCTGAACACCACCCCACGCCTCAACGCGAAGAGCCGCTTTGTCACGATGATCATGCTGAACCGAGCCGACATCGCTCCTCAGTTGCCGTGGGTTTCGACGTCATGACCCACGACTGCGTCACAAGACCCAGGATCACACGGCCAGGTACCGACCCCTGCTCACCTTCTGGACCCGACCCTTCTTGCAGAGGTAGTCGAGGGTGCCGGTGATGAGCCCCATCCGCTCGGTCCGGCCAGCTTCGACCAGCGCCTCCATGATCTCGGTAGGGGAGAGCGTCACGCCGGCCAACCGGAGTACGGCCACGATGGCATCGGTGCGCCCGAGTTCGGCCAACTCGCCACCGATGGCCACCCCTTCCTTCAGCGATGCCAGGCGCGCCTCGATCCCGCGGTAGGTGGCGATGCCTTCGGCGATGACCAGTTCCTGCTCGGCCAGCTCCCTCTCCGCCTCTGCGATCAACTCGGCTCTCGCCACGGTGCCTCCTAAAGCAAACTAAAAACTAAGATGTCTTTGCTTTTAGCATACCCAGTGATTCTGTCGTAATCCTTGCCTGGGTGCACTCGGCCTAGGCTAAGGCCCTGATCGAGACGCGGAGCCTCACGCCGAGGTTCACGCTGAAGTCCCGCCCACGTAGCTCAGGGGATAGAGCGTCGGTTTCCTAAATCGTGCGTCGCAGGTTCGAATCCTGCCGTGGGCACGTCTTATTTCGCCGCAATTCGGCGACCGATCACTGCGGCCGACCCGCCTGCCCCACTCCGCCACCTGGCCTCCAGACCCACCGACCCACCGACCCGCTCAGGAGTCGTCGGTCTCGTGGGCCACCATCAATCCGTCGATCATGGACACGACCCCTGGGTCGTTGAGTGTGGTGACGTCCCCCATGGCCCGGTGCTCGGCCACATCGCGCAGCAACCTCCGCATGATCTTGCCCGACCGGGTCTTGGGCAGGTCCGGGGTCAGGATGACCTGGCGGGGCAGGGCAGCCGGGGTGACCACCGAGGCCACGTGGGCCCGGATGTCCTCGACCAGTTGGGCTGCATGCTTCTGGGCCACCTCACCGGCTTGGCGCAGGGTGACGAAGGCCACCACGGCCTGGCCGGTCTCCTCGTCGGACACCCCGACCACGGCCGCCTCGGCCACCGCCGGATGACCCACGATGGCCCCCTCGATCTCGGCCGTCGACAGCCGATGACCGGCCACGTACATTTCGTCATCCACTCGGCCGAGCAGCCAGATGTCACCGTCTTCGTCGCGCTTGGCCGCATCGCCGGGGAAGTACCGCCCCTCGAACTCGGACCAGTAGGTCTGTCGGTAGCGCTCCGGATCTCCCCAGATCCCCCGCAACATCCCCGGCCAAGGCGCGGTAATGACCAGGCTTCCACCGTGGCCGTTCGCCACGCTGACCCCGTTGTCGTCCACGACGTCGATGGAGATCCCCGGGAACGCGGCCATGGCTGCCCCTGGCTTGGACGCCGTCAAACCTGGCAAAGGCATGACCATCCAGCCGCCCGTTTCCGTCTGCCACCAGGTATCGACCACCGGGCACCGTCCGCCACCGATGATCGAGCGATACCAGACCCACGCATCGGGGTTGATCGGCTCGCCCACCGAACCGAGGATCCGCAGACAGCGCAGATCGTGTCCACCTGGATGCTGCTCGCCCCACTTCATGAAGGTCCGGATCACCGTGGGCGCCGTATAGAGCACGGTCACACCGAGCTCCTCGATGATCCGCCACCACCGGTCCCGGCCGCCACCATCGGGGGTGCCTTCGTAGAGGACCTGGGTCACCCCGTTGGCCAGCGGTCCGTAGACGATGTAGCTGTGCCCGGTAATCCAACCGATGTCGGCCGCCGTCCAAAACACGTCGTCGGGCTTGAGGTCGAACCCGATCTCGAACGTCGTGGCCACATGGGTGAGATAGCCGCCGGTGGTGTGGAGGATCCCCTTGGGCTTGCCGGTCGTGCCCGAGGTGTACATCAAGAAGAGCGGATGCTCGGCCGGGAAGGCCACCGGCACATGGGTCGCCGGTTGTGTCTCCATGATCTCGTGCCACCACACGTCACGGCCCTCGACCCACTCGACGTCGGCTCCGGTGCGGCGCACCACCAGTACGTTGCGGACTGCCGGACAGGTGAGCAGCGCCTCATCCACCTGAGGCTTGAGGGCAGCCGCCTTACCCCCCTTGAACCCGCCGTCGGCGGTGATGACGAACTCGGCCCCGGCATCGAGGATGCGCTCGGCTAGGGCCTCGGCGGTAAATCCGCCGAAGGTCACCGAGTGGACCGCCCCGATGCGCGCACAGGCCAGCAAGGCCACGACCGCCTCCGGAATCATCGGCATGTAGACGGCGACCCGGTCACCGCTGGCCACCCCCATCGACTCCAGGGCGTGCGCGGCACGCGATACGCGCTCCAACAGGTCGGTGTAGGTGATGTCCACCCGGTCGCCCTCGGGCTCACCCACCCAGTGGAAGGCAACGGTGTCGCCGCGGCCGGCCGCCACATGGCGGTCGACACAGCTGACGCTGGCATTCAGGGTCCCGTCATCGAACCAGGTGGCGAACGGTGGGTCCCACTCGAGAGTGCGAGTGAACGGGGTCTCCCAGGTCAGGGAACGGGCCTTTTCGGCCCACCAGGCCACCGGATCGGCGGCCGCCTCGGCATAGATCTCGGGGCCGACGTTGGCACGGGAAGCGAACTCGGCGGACGGGGGGAAGACCCGGAACTCATCGAGGTCGACCTCTACTTCGATGTTGTGTTCACCACGGGTCTGTTCGTCCACGATGCTGCTCTCCTGTCGATCGGTGGACTTGAGCGTAGGTCACGTCCTGTTGCTCACCCACGTGCAGCGTGCACGGGTCGGCGATGGGGGCACGTCACCGTCGAGGCTGCATACAGACGTCACCGGCGGACCGTCCGTGTCTGGACATGCCTGTGGATCGATCGCCGGTGCCGAATTCCCGAGAAACCCCTAGCCAAACGGGTGCAGAACGGGTAATGATCTATGGAGAGTGCTCCCGCCGATCATGGTCGGGTAGGCACCATCCGACAGATTCCGTGCACTCCGTTCTGTGTGCGAATCACTCATGGGGGACTACATGGCCTTGATCGAAACCGCCCTGCCTGCTCCACCTTCAACGACGGCGATGGCGGGCACCCTGGGCGAAGGCGCCCCGGTGCCCCACCCCCGAAAGATCGGGTGGGTCGGCGCGGCATCGCTGGCCATGGGCGGCAGCAACCAGTCGATCTTCCTTATCGCCGCCCTGATCCTGTCCCAAGGTGGCGCGGCCATCCCGATCCTGATCTTCGGACTGCTGCTCAGCTACATGGCCGCCCCTGGGTGGATCGAGCTCTCATGCATGTTCCCCAACCGGGTCGGCGGCATCGCTGCCACCTGTGCCGAGGCGTTCCGTCCCTACAGCGCTGTCCTCTCCAATCTCACCGGTGTCTCCTACTGGTGGGGCTGGGTACCCACTTGTGGTCTGACCGCGATCTTTTCGGCCGGAGCCATCCACCAGTGGTATCTCCCCGGCGTGTCGACGCAGGTCCTAGCCGTCATCTTGGTGCTGATGTTCGCCGGCCTCAACATCTGCGGCCTCAAGTGGGCTGCCCGTGTGGCCGTCCCCATCGCCACGTTGGCTGCTCTCTTGGCCCTCGGGTCGAGTCTCATCCCGATCTTCGCCGGCACCGTCGACTGGCACCAGGCGGCCTCGTGGCACCTGATCTCCCCGTTCCACGGGCTGTTCGGCAGCCTCACCAGCGCCATGGCCGGTCTCTACCTGGTCGGATTCGCCGCCCCGGC
>CAIVIS010000365.1 GCA_903906055.1 uncultured Acidimicrobiaceae bacterium | reverse complement strand
CTGATAGTGGCCCGCAGTCGCCGTTCGCCCTGAGTCGAACGCAGTTTTGGCTGCTCTGTGTCGCCTTTGCGTCAAACATCATCTTCGTGCCGATCTTCGGCAACTACGCCAAGACTGACCAATGGGGGGCCCGAGGCACAACCGAAATCATCCCGAACAACCCACTCGACGTGCTCGGGGTCCACGTTTCCACCAACACCTTGATTCTTTGCCATGCCACGGCCGCCTTGCTGCTGGCGACCTGCTTCTTGGTGCAGTTCATCCTCATACGCTCCAAACAGCGGACGCCGCGAAGGATGGCTGCTCACCGCATCGTGGGGACCGTGACGCTTTGTGGGACGGCTCCCCTGTATGTCTTTTTCGCTACATTGCTCTGCTTCTACGTCATCCAGACACCGTTCAACCGAGTCATGTACCTCTTCCTCCCGGTCATGATCGCCTACGGGCTGATCGTCGGCTTCATGGGCTACCGCCGTGGCGATCGCATCCGCCATGCCGACTCGATGTTCCTCGCCGTGCTTCTGTTGGAGTCGGCTCCCATCTATCGGGTCATCGCTATTGGGATGATCAAGGCCGGGGTGCAAGTGATCGCCCCGAACGGCGAGACGATCGACGGGGGCGCCATCATCCGGACCATCGTGGTGTTGATCCTCCTCGTCGTCGGGTACCTGTCGGCGCATCGGCTGAAGAGGAACCTGCTTCCGCTGGGGGTGATCACGACAGTATTCGTCGGATCGCTACTCTTCCTCCCCTGGGTATGGGATGGTGCTCCCGCCTGATCCCCTGCGCACAGGGTCACCCGTCAGGTTCGAATCGCGCTGACTCCCCTATACGTTGAAGCGAAACTCGACTACGTCTCCGTCCTGCATCACGTACTCCTTACCCTCTACCCGCGCCTTGCCCGCTGAGCGCACCGCCGTCATCGATCCGGCCTCCACCAGATCGGCAAACCCGACTACCTCGGCCTTGATGAAGCCCCGCTCGAAGTCGGTGTGGATGACACCAGCGGCCTGCGGTGCGGTGGCCCCGACCGGAATCGTCCACGCCCGGGTCTCCTTGGGGCCAGCCGTCAAGTAGGTCTGGAGGCCGAGCGTGCGGAACCCGACATGCACCAACTGCACCAGTCCCGACTCGTCCTGGCCGTAACCGGCCAGCAGCTCAGCGGCATCGTCGGGCTCGAGGGCGGCCACCTCGGCCTCGATCTGGGCGCACACCACCACAGCCTCGGCCGGAGCCACCAGGGCCTCCATCTGGGCCTGCACGTCGGCATCCCCCAGCGAGCTCTCATCCACGTTGAACACGTAGATGAACGGCTTGGCGCTCAGCAGGTGCAACTCGCGCAGTAGCGCTGGGTCGATCTCGCCAGCAGCCACCGCCGAGGCCACCGTGCGCCCAGCGTCCAGGATCTCTCGGGCCTGCTCGGCCGCACGCAGCTGGGGCACCAAGTCGGCCTGCTTGCGCGACTCCTTGCCCAAGCGGGTGATGGCGTTGTCGACGGTCTGCAGGTCGGCCAGGATCAGCTCGGTGTTGATGGTCTCGATGTCGCCGCCGGGCTCGATGCGGCCGTCGACGTGGATGACGTCGGGGTCCTCGAACACCCGCACCACCTGACAGATGGCGTCACTCTCGCGGATGGCAGCCAGGAACTTGTTGCCCAGCCCCTCCCCCTCCGAGGCCCCCTTGACGATGCCAGCGATGTCCACGAAGGTGACCATGGCCGGCAGGATGTCCTTGGATCCGTAGATCTCGGCCAGCTGAGGCAGCCGGGGGTCGGGTACGGCCACCACGCCCACATTGGGTTCGATGGTGGCGAACGGGTAGTTGGCGGCCAGGACCTCGTTACGGGTCAGGGCGTTGAACAGGGTGGACTTCCCCACATTGGGGAGACCGACGATTCCGATGGACAGTCCCACGGGTGCTTCCTCCGTTGTTGCCGCCGGCATCGGCCGACGGGGGTCAGACAAGGAGCGTAGGTGATGCCCGTAGGGGCCGGCGCACCGGTCGAGGATGATCAGCGCTCCGCCGGCCCGTCTGCGTCTGCCCGACGCTGGCCGGGGTGGCCCCGAGGGGACGGATCACCAACCGGTCACCCATGTCGACCGCTACCACCCGTTCGGCGCCCCACCGGGCCCGAACGCCAGCGGGCAAAGAGACCCACCTGCCCCACACCCCGCCGACGCTCAGCCCACCGGTGCGATCAGGTACTCGCTCATGGTGGAGCTGCGCAGGCGCCCGAGGTCGAGACATGCCGTGACGCTCTCGATCATCCGGCTGACGTTGGTGCTGAGCTCCTCGTCGGTGGTGGCGTTGAAGAACAGTTTGGGGTCGGCCACATGGGCCGTCGACGGCCAGCCCTCTTCGACGATGCCACCGATCTCGGGAGCGCCATCAGTCAGCGACCGGACCACCTCGTTGCGGACGTAGCGGGTGCGGGGCTGGAGCTCCCCCGATACCGGGGACTGGGTCCCGTGCCACCGTGTGATCCACTCCCGGTAGTCGAGGCCCTCGGGCCGGTGGATCAGGGCCACCGTCAGCACCCCAGGGGAGCGCTCACCGTCGGGCCAGTCACGGGGTGCGGCATAGGGCGTGGTGCCGTAGTCGTCGTAGAGGGACTCGACCACCAGGTACGAAGCAGTAGTGAGTCCCAACGAGGCCAGGGCGGCATCGGCCTCGGTCGTGCGCTCGTAGCAGTCGAGCCACATCGACACCTCGGCCACGTGGGGCGGCTCGCCCTCGGGCGGCGGTGCTGGCGACGGTGCTGGTGCCGCCGCGGAGTCATGCACGTTGACCGTTACCCCTCGAGCCCCGGCTTGGCGGATGCGGGGCACGGTCTCTTCCATCAGCTGGCGGCGCAGCGAGTCGCCCGACTCGGCGTCTCCTGGGCCCCACACCAGGGCGATGACCTTCTCCATGACGTACTCCTCAGTGCTCGTCGGGCGCCACAGACGGCCCGGGGGTGTGCGACGGTACCCGACAGGCGCCATCGATGTCGAAGACCTGGTTGAACCGACCCAGTGCCAGCCAGGAGCCGACACACAGCGCCAGGTCGACCAGTTCGCCGTCCGTGTAGGCGGCGTGCAGGCGGGCCCAGAACGCACTGTCCATGCCCCGGTGGTCGGTGGCGTAGCGCTGGGCGAACTCAGCTGCCAGGCGCTCACGTTCGCTCAGGGCATCGTCGTCGGTGCCTACGGCTGCGTAGAACTCCTCGGACAGCACGTCTGCGGCCTCGCCTCTCGATGGAACGTCTCGAGCGGTCCGCCAGTCCAGGCACAGGGCGCAGTCATTGATCCGGGCCATGGTGATCCGGGCCGCCTCGAACTCGCCGATGGACAGCGACGAGTGTTCGTATACGGCACTCGAATAGCCAGCAGCGGCCATAGTGATCGAAGGCGCCAGCGCGGTCCACACGTGGATCAGCGGGTCAGCACCAGCGGGCACAGAGACGTTGGGCACAAGTTCCTCCTCGGCGGAGCTCAGCGGGCGGAGCGGTGGCTCAGCGGGCAGACCGGCACGGCACGGGGCGTGTCACGACACAGGGATGGTGGGCATACGGCGAATGACCCGTCCCGCCAAGCCCGACGCATACTGCTCCCACCGACGATCCCCCAGCAGCCACAGCCAGAGTTCTCGGCGGTTGGCGATCACCATGTCCACGAACTCCTCACGGGAGCAGCCACCGGGCTCCAGGGTCGGCTGCCAGATACTCCACAGCCACACCCCTACGCAGATGTCGTCGGAAAAACCAGCACGCCAGTCTCCGCCATTCAACAGGGCGTCGCGCAGACCGTCGCGCAACTCCACCGGCTCAGCCGGAATCTCCAGGTGCGGCACCGAAGGGTCCGTCGTCTCTTCGTCCACTGGGTTCACCTCACCCACGCTAGCCACTTTGTCGCCATTTGGCTCTAGCGATCTGCCACGACAGGGGCACGATCGGTCCCGTCGTAGTTGGAGACGTGCTCGGCGTAGTCGATGAACAGGGGTGCATCGGGGTCGAACGGGCGCCGCAGGCTGTCAAAGGCCACCCGCTTGTCAAAGGCGTCCAGCTTGACCAGGGCCTCGGGGCTATCGAGCTCACGGAAATCGAGGCGGCCCCGGGCATTGTCGAGGGCGCGCCGTCCGCGCTCGGACCGGACCAGGACACTGCTCCACCCATCGGACGATCCGACGCTGCCGACCGACAGATCGGCACTGCGACCGAGGAAGTCGGCGCACTCGTCGCACCCCTTGAGGGCGGCCCCATGGAAGTTCTTGACCGGCTCATCGACGGCCAGTTCGCCGTCGCGGTACTCCACGATCATCCGGCCCTTGATCACGTCGACCTTGCTCACCCGGTCGAGGTCGATCCCCCGCTCCTTCTGCAACAGGTCGAGCATGAGCCCGCGGTAGTCGAAGCTCTTGGTGCACAGCAGAGCGATGGTCAGCACCACCGCGTCGATCCGGTGGGCGCCGCTCGGCCACCGGCGAGCCTGCATGGCCCGGATGCCCTGGATCTCACACGGCGTACCGACCACGGCAATGCGGGGCTTGGCCGGCAGCGAGTACCGGGACAGGTCGAGCTCGGCCAGAGCCATGGTCTGGTTGTAGAAGCTGCCGGCCGACTCGACGATCTCGGCGGCCGTGGTGGCCAGGTGCGCCACGCCCTTCCACGGCTGGTCGGGGTCGTCGCTCGGTCGGGTGACCACGGCACCGTCGATGTCGCCGGCCGCCAGGGCGGCAATCAGCAGTGCCGACACCACTCCCCCGTCCTGGGCTCCGTCGGGACGAGCGCCAGCCCGCACCGCGTAGGCGTCGATCACCGCACCGAGTCCGTCACCGGGAGGCCCTCCGGTGATCTTCCAGTAGGTATCACTGGCATCGACCCGCTCGACGCTTGCGGCAGCCAACTCGTCGGCTGATGCTCCCGGCATGACTGTCGACGGCGGCCACAGCGCCTCGTAGCGGAGCCCGCCGCGGGGGCAGAAGTCCCAACACAGCGAGCAGCCGGTGCACATCTTGATCAGCTCAGGCAGGTCGGTGTCCTTGTTGATGCCGATGGAGTTGGACGGACAGGCGGCGACACAGGTGCCGCACTGGATGCAGCGGTCGGCGTCGATCACCCCGGCTTGGAGCTCGAAGAACCAGGTCTTGCCCGGCGGCTCCTCGATCCCGTTGATCTCTTGGCGGATCCGGTAGGCCTTCATGACGCACTCCCAGGCTTGGCCGTGATGGCCACCGGGGTGCCGGTGCCTTCGGCGGCCAACGTGGCCCGCAGATCCTCGTTGGGCACCCGCCGGGCCCAGTTGTAGAACGGCTCGTCGGGGCGACGCTCGGACTGATAGCGCCGGACCACCCGCAGCAGGGCGTCAGGCACGTCGTTGACCGGTCGGGCGTTCTCCACCCAGTCGATGAAGCCAGCATCCGAGCCGAGCGAGCCGCCCATCCCGATGTCGACGGCCTCGGACAGATGATTGCCGACCTTGGCCACGTCGCCCCGGAAGCCGATGTCAGCGATCTGGGGCTGCGCACAACTGGCCGAACAACCAGAAAAGTGCATCCGGATGACCCCTTTGTCCTCACCCTTGGGCGAGTGGGCGCCGGGCACGGGAGGCGCACCGACGGGCTCGCCCGCTAGCTGCTCGTCGAGGAACCGGGCCCACTTGACCGCCCGTTCCTTGGTCTCCACGATGGCATAGCGGCAGAATTCGGAGCCGGTGCAGGCCACCACTCCTCGGCTGAACGGCCCGGGGAAGGGCGAGTACTTGGTCAACAGGTCCTCGCCCAACAGAGCGTCCACCTTGTCGCCGTGGACGCCAGTGAAGGTGATGTTCTGGTCGGTCCCCACTCGCAGCGTGCCGTCGCCGTAGGCCTCGGCCAGACGGGCGGCCTCGACCAGCTCCATGCCCTGCATCCGCCCCACGGGGACCGAGCAGCCGACGTAGAAGTAGCCGTCCTGCTTCTGGGGGTGGACACCCACGTGGTCGCCCCGGTAGCGGCGGGTGAGCTCCTCGCCAGCAGGCACGAGGTCGAAACGGGCCCGCTTGCTCAACTCATCACGGAATCCCTCGGGTCCGAGCTCTTGGACCAGGTAGCGCATGCGGGCCAGGCCCCGGTTCTCCCGGTTGCCCAGTTCGCCGAAGAGCTGGGCGATGGCCCGGGTGACCTCGACGGCCTGGTCCTGGGCCACGAAGACATCGATGTCCGAGGCCATCCGCTCCCCGTCAGACAGTCCTCCGCCCACCAGCAGGTTGAACCCGAGCGAGCCGTCGTCGGCTCGGGCCGGCCACAGGCCGATGTCGTTGATGCCGGCCTGCGCACAGTCCTCGAGGCAGCCCGATACCGACATCTTGAACTTGCGGGGCAGGTTGGCGTACTCGCGGTTACCGGTGAAGAAGTCGGATACGGCCCGGGCGATGGGCAGGGCGTCGAACGCCTCGTCGGCATCCACCCCAGACACCGGGCAGCACAGGACGTTGCGGGCAGAGTCTCCACAGGCCTGGACGGTGGTCAGCCCCACGGCGGCAAACCGACGCCAGATCCGGGGGATGTCGCCGATGCGGAGCCAGTGGATCTGCACGGTTTGGCGAGTGGTGAGGTCGGCATAGCGCGACCCGAACATGCGTGACTCGGTGCCATCGGGGCCTTCGCCGAAGGCATCAGCGGCTACCCCGATCTCCCGGGCCTGCGGTGCGGTGAGGAACCCACCGGGGACCTTCACCCGCATCATGAAGGCATCGCCGCCCTGTTTTTGAGGGTAGATGCCGGCCCACTTCAGGCGTTCGACCTCGCCGGGCACCTTGGCGATACCGGCCGGGCCCTCCTTGGCGTAGGTGTCGATGATGGCATCGGCGATCTCGAGGGGGTGGCGCTCGAGTTTGAACAGCTCGACTTCGTTCAGCTCGCCCGTCTTGCGGTACGGGTTGATGAAGGGCATGGGTCGGTCAGACCCGCGCAGATGCAGCCCGTAGAGTTCGTCGCGGTCCTTGGTCATGTCAGTCCTTGATCAGTTCAGAGGTGGAGGCCGCACTCGACCTTGTCGGAGTCGGCCCACCGGCCGGCCCGCAGGTCTTCGCCTTCGCCCACCGGTCGGGTGGTCGGGGCACAGCCGATCGAGTGGTAGCCGGCCGAGCGAAGGGGATGCTGGGGGATGCCGTGGTCCACGGCGTAGCCGACCAGGTCCTGGTGGGTCCAGGTGGCCAGCGGGTTGATCTTGACCATGCCCCAGTTCTCGTCATAGGAGACGATGGGGGCGTGGCGGCGGGTGGCGGCGTCCGAGCGCTTCAGCCCGGTCACCCAGGCGTCCTTGCCGGACAGCGCCCGGCGCAGCGGACGGACCTTGCGGAACTCGCAGCACTGCGAGGTGCCGCACGGGTGGCCGTCGGCTCCATCTACTGGACTCGTGACGGTGAGGTTGAGGTCGTAGCGGGCCCGGATGGACTCTACGTACTCGAGCGTCTCAGCGAAGTGGGAGCCGGTGTCGAGGAAGACGATCTCGATGCCCGGATCGACCGCTACGGCTATGTCGATGAGGACCGCTTCTTGGAAGGAGCAGGACAAGGCCAACTTGGGACCGAAACGCTCGACGGCCCAGGCCACCACCAGACCCGCCGGAGCCGTCTCGAAGGCGGCCGACTGATCGGCCATCTCCTGGCGGATGCGCGCGACGGCCGGGTCGAGGGCCAGTTCGGCCAGCCTCGTCCGGTTGTCCACCACGCTCAGGTTCACGTCGACTCTTCCTTTCGGATGGGGTTCGTCCGAGACCGAGGTCTCGACCGGATCCCCCAGCCCATTACTGCTCATTACTGCTCATTACTGCTCATTGCCCGCCACATGCTCGCCACGTACTTGCCCCTGCCTGATGCCGTGCACGCCTGGGGACGACCCCTGGGCCCGCACTCTTGCATCGCTCGGATCACTATACATGACTAATCCGATCAGGTTTTAGAACATTACCGATCTGGCCGCAATTTGGAGGGCTCTGCCGGATTCGTTCAGGTCCGGCCCGAGTGGGCCGATAGATAGATATGGAGGAGGCCACGCCCAACTGTAGATCGGCACAGCAGCGCGTTCACCTGCACCAACGCGTGGCCTCACCGGGTACCTGGCCGTCGGTTGCTGCACCATGACGTACGCACCCACCGTCAGTATCGACGACATCGACCTGTCGGACCTTGACTTCTGGGCCAAGCCCTTGCCTGAGCGCGAGTTGGCCTTCGCCCTGTTGCGGGCCGAGCGACCACTGGCCTACTTCGATGAGCCCGATCTGGCCGCTACCTCTGCGCTCACCCTCCCGCCCGGGCGGGGCTACCGGGCCGTGACCCGCCACGCCGATGTGACCGAGATCAGCCGCAATCCGGATATCTACTGCTCGGGCAAAGGGGCCCTCAGCATCATCGATCTCCCCGAAGAGATGCTCGAGTTCTTCACGGGCATGATCTCCACCGACAACCCCCGCCACGCCCGGCTGCGGCGGATCGTGTCCACCGGGTTCAACCCTCGTCGGATCGCATCCATCGAGGCGAGCATCCGACAGGTGGCCGTCCGACTCATCGACGAAGTAGCCCCCTTCGGCGGGTGCGACTTCGCCATCGACCTGGCCGCTCCGCTGTCGATCCAGATCATCTGCGACATGATGGGACTTCCGGCCTCCGAGCACGCCACGGTGCTTCGCTGCTCGAACATCATCGCTTCGTCCGGGGACGCCGAGTACCTACCCGTGGGGAGCGACCCGCTGCTCGCCCTGATCGGTGCCGGCCAAGAGCTGGTCGGTCTGCTCACCGAGATGAGCGCCCATCGGATGATGCGTCCGACCGACGACCTCACCACCGCCCTCATCACCACCAACATCGACGGAGAGGCACTGACACCGGCCGAGTTGGCCTCCTTTTTCATACTCTTGCTGACGGCAGGCAACGAGACCACCCGCAACGCCCTCAGCCACGGGCTCGTGGCCCTCACTGACTTCCCCGACCAGCGCGCCATCTGGCAGTCGGACCCAGACGGGGTGGCTGCCACCGGCGTGGACGAGATCGTACGGTGGGCCAGCCCGGTGAACTGGATGCGCCGGACCGTGACCACCGACACTGTGCTGTCTGGCCAGCAGCTCCACACCGGCGACAAGGTCCTGATGTTCTACGGCTCCGCCAACCGGGACGAGGCCGTGTTCGAGGACCCGTATACCTTCGATGTGCGCCGCAGCCCCAACCCCCACGTCGGGTTCGGTGCTGCCGGCCCCCACTTCTGCCTAGGGGCTCACCTGGCCCGCCTCGAGATCCACGTGATGCTCCGTGAACTGCTCACCAGGCTTCCGGACATCGAGGTGTCCGGCGAGCCGGTCCAGACCGTGTCGCGCTTCGTCAACGGCATCAAGCACCTGCCGTGCCGGTTCACCCCCGCCGTGGTCTGACCAAGAGCACCCTCGGCCCGCTGGCACTCCGACGAGCCAGCCCCCGTCCCCTAGGGCTTGGCCACCATGAGGGCGGACACCGCTACCAGCACCACTCCGAGTCCCAACCCGACTACTCCAGCCCGAAGGCACAGCCGGACTGGATCGATCGCATCGTCGGGATCCCTGGCGACCCCCGGGTTGCCCTGGGCTTCCACCGCCTGCTGCAGGCGTCGCTCGGCCGGCCACAGCACGATTTCAGCGACCACGGCAACCACGGCCCACAGCAGCAGCCCCACCGACACCCAGGAGTCGGCGAAATCCCAATGGCCCGCGCTCATCCCTACCAGCGCCACCCCCAGGACCGGCACCAAGAAGAGCATCCGCCCCAGCCAGTTGACCCCCGGGCGGTAGTAGCGAAGCAGCCACTCCGACACCGGGCCGGCGTCGGTGGCGTCCAGCGCTCGACGGAGCGTCAGCGCCGCTCCGCCAGCCAGCACGACGGCCACCGTGGCCACTACCGCACTCAGCACGTGGGCCAGCAGCACCAGGTCGTAGCCGGGTGCATTGGTGTCGAATGCGGCGATCAACCGAGCAGACCGTGGTGACCAAAGGATGACATGGGGCGATTCTGCCATCCCTGCCGGACCGGCTCAGGGCGACCCTGCATCAACAGAGGTCCGGGAATTGCTAGGTTGGCTATGAGTCGGCGCCTGTTGTTCGGGCGCGGACTCGATTGAGCCATCGGTGACCGCTGCTGAGGTGGTGGCCAGATGACCAGAATCGACCGTCCATTTCCGAGGGGTGCCGCTTCCATCTGATGAATCAACTCCCATGAACCAACTCCGACTCGATCCTCTGACGGGGCGGTGGGTAGTGGTCAACACCGACCGCGCCAACCGGCCCCAGGCCTTCGCCCCTCGGGCGGCCTCCATCCAGGCTGACACCTCTGGACCGTGCCCGTTCTGCCCGGGCAACGAGGAGTCCTCGTTGCCCGCCCTCGAAACCCTGGGGCCCGACGGGAAGTGGCAGGTGCGGGTCATGCCCAACCTGTACCCCGCCTTCGAAGGCGAAGCCCCGTTCGTGGTCACCAATCGGGGTCCCGTCTTCACCCAGGCCACCGCCGGGGGAATCCACGAGGTCCTCGTCCTCTCACCTGACCACAGCAAACCATGGTCGATGCTGAGCGACGACGAGACCGGGATCGTCATGCGGGCCATCAGCGACCGGATCAGCGAGCACGCCAAGATCCCCGGGCTGCGCTACAGCCAGGCCATCCTCAACGCCGGCCGAGAGGCCGGTGCGTCGATCGAGCATCCCCACGGCCAGCTGCTCGGCATGTCCTTCGTGCCCCGTGAGCTCGTCGACGAGCAGGCTGGCTTCGCCCGGTTTGCCGGGCGGTGCCTGCTGTGCACCACGGTCGACGCCGAAGAGAACGTGGGCTACCGGGTGGTCTACTCCGACGAGCAGGTCCTGGTCATCTGTCCGTTCTGGAGCGGATCCCCCTACGAGATGCTCGTCATCCCCCGGGCGCACGGACCGCACCTCCACCACAGCCCCACCACCGATCTGCTGGCCGTGGGCCGAGCCGTCAAGATCGCCCTGGGCCGGCTGCGCGACGTCCTCGGGGACATCGCCTACAACCTGGTCTTCCACTCCGCCCCGTACCGGGCACCTGAGCCGTATCACTGGCACGTGCACATCGTGCCGAAACTGACCACGGTGGCCGGGTTCGAACTGGGCACCGGGGTGCTGATCAACATCGTCAATCCCGAGCAGGCCGCCGAGGAGCTGGCCGCTGCCGGATCGAACTCGCCTGCTGGCTGAGTTCACCAGCGAGTTGCTGGCTGCACTGGCTGCACTGGCCGCACCGGCGGCACCGGCGGCACTCGGTAGTCGACCCCCGACTGGCCGCTAGACCAGTTCGAAGCTGAGCGAGCCATACGGCCCGAGCGTCACCGGGTAGGGCTCGATCCCGATGATGGGGAACGCCACCCGGCCCAACAGTTCGACAGGCT
>CAIVIS010000364.1 GCA_903906055.1 uncultured Acidimicrobiaceae bacterium | reverse complement strand
TGGCTGAGCGTGACCGTCGTGACCGAGCCGGACGTCGTCGCCGGACCCTTGTTGTAGTACGGGAGGTACGTGTGGGCAGGGTCTACGGCCAATGCACCCGTCGTCTGCTGCTTGTAGAAGGTGAGGGGGGTCTTGGGCCCCTTTGTCGACTGGGTGACGCTGATGTACTCGGTCGATCCGATGATGTAGAGGTACGTCCGGTGGCCAGCGCTCTCGAGCCAGCCGCCGAGCCGGTCAGGTGCCTGGAACACGAGGCTGGCCGTCTGGCTCCCTTGAGGCGTGTGCTCGACCAGATGCTCGCTGAAGTTGGGGGCCGACAGCGTGTTGGTCACGGCCGTACCCAGAGCGACGCCGCTCGAGGACTGGCTGAATCCGAGCGCGGCTGCTCCCAGCCCGACCAGGGTCAAGATGCCCAGCAACAGAAAGCTCAAGTACTTCCGCATGTCACTCACTTCCAGGTCGGTCGACTGGGCCGGGGCCCTAGAGGCCCCGGGGCCAGCCCGAGATGGGGACCAAGGTACTCAGCGTACCGGTCGAACGGGCAGGCTCAGATACCGATCCGCTGAGCCAGCAGCTCGCGATGGTACGAGGGGTCACCGAGCATGAGCTCCGAAGACTTGGCCCGCTTGAAGTAGAGGTGGGCCGGGTGCTCCCACGTGAAGCCGATGCCACCGTGGATCTGGATGGTCTCAGCAGCCGCATGGAAGTACGCCTCGGAGCAGTAGGACTTGGCCAGGCTGGCCACGACCGGGAGCTCGTCGGAGTCCTCGGAGGCTGCCCATCCGGCGTAGTAAGCGGCCGACTTGGCCGACTCGACCTCGAGCAGCATGTCGGCACACTTGTGCTTGATGGCCTGGAAGCTGCCGATGGGCCGGCCGAACTGAATACGGGTCTTGGCATAATCGACCGAGCTCTCCAGGCAGCGCTGGGCGCCACCGACCTGCTCGGCAGCCAAGGCTACGGCGGCCAGGTCGAGCGTCTTGGACAGTCCTGCCTCAGCCCCACCGTCGGTCCCGATCAGCCACGCCGGGGTGTTGGCGAACTCGAGCCGGGCCTGCTTGCGGGTCTGGTCCATGGTGGCCAGCGAGGTCCGGGTCAGGCCGGCAGCGTCGCCTTGGACGGCAAAGAGCGACAGCCCGGCAGCGGTGCGGCCGACCACCAAGATCAGGTTGGCGATATGGCCGTCGATCACGAACGACTTGTGCCCGTTGAGCGCCCATCCATCGGCAGTCGCAGTGGCGCCCAAGGTGATGCCCTCGGCATCCCAACGGCCGCTGTCCTCGGTGAAGGCCAAGGTGGCGATGGTCTCACCGGCGGCAATGCCCGGCAGCAGCGTCTCTTGGGCCTTCTGGTCGCCCGAAGTCAGCAGGGCGTTGGCGGCGAGCGCCACCGTGGAGAAGAACGGTGCGCACAGCAGCGACGCGCCCATCTCCTCGAGGACCACGATCAGCTCCACATAGGTGAACCCGGCGCCACCGAACTCCTCGGGGATGATCAGGGACTGCAGGCCGAGCTGCTCGGCCATCTGGGTCCAGACCTCAGGGTCGTACCCCTCGGCTGTCTCCATGAGTCGCCGGACCTCGGTCTCGGGGGACTTGTCGTCCAGGAACCGACGGACCGACTTGCGCAGTTCGTCCTGCTCCTCGCTGAAGGCGAAGTTCATCTGGTTCTCCATCTGGTGGAGTCCCCTGCCGGGGACGTCATCTGGTGCTACCCATCAAGGGCATCGTGCCCTGTTTGTCTACCAGAAGCGTGCATGCGTTGACCAACAGGGGGTGGCCCCCGCTACGCTCCGGGCAGACCAAGCAATCCTATTCAGGAGGCACCGACCATGGCCGACACCGTCATCGACTACCAGGACACGGCTGTCGAGGTCCATCGGGTGGTGGTGGGACCGGTGGAGAACAACGTCTACATCGTCCGCTGTCGTGAGACGGGCGACTCGGTGTTGATCGACGCGGCCAACGAGCACGACCTGCTGCTCGAGCTGTGCCGGGACCTCCATGTGGGCCAGGTCGTGGAGACCCACGGACACTGGGATCACATCCAGGCCGTCGAGGCCGTGCGTCACGCTGGCATCAACGTGGCCGTGACCCAGGCCGATGCCGCCATGCTCCCCTCCTACGACCAGATCTTGGAGGACGAGTCAGTGGTGCAGGTAGGGCGCCTCCGTATCGCCACCATCGCCACCCCGGGCCACACTCCTGGGTCGATGTGCTTCGCCGTCGAGGGCACCCCCCTGTTGTTCTCGGGGGACACGCTGTTCCCCGGCGGGCCCGGCAATACGTCGTTCGAGGACGCCGACTTCACCACCATCATCGGCTCCATCGAATCCCGGCTCTTCCAGCCGTTCGCTCCCGACACGTTGGTACTGCCCGGCCACGGTGTGAGTACGACCATCGGGGCCGAGTCCCCTCATCTCGACGAGTGGGTCGAGCGCGGCTGGTAGCAGGGCGGGTCGGCTCAGGCGGGTCGGCTCAGGCGGGTCGACTCAGGCGGGTCGCATCAGGCGGGTCGGCTCAGGCGGGTCGCATCAAACGGCGGTGGATGGCCGCCGAGGTTCGCGGATGACCTCGATCTCGGGAGGCAGCCCGGTGATCGACACTCCCCCCTCGACCCCGCTCCCCACCTCGATGGTGACCCGGGACCCGGCCAGCGGGATCCCCTCCACCTTCAGGTAGCCGATCCCTTCGGGCAGATTGGGACTGAGCCAGATCTTGCCGTAGGGGATCCACGGGTCGAGCCGGAGCAGGGTGCGCAGGCACAGCAGCGGCGACGCGGCCGACCACGCTTGGGGTGAGCATGACGTCGGGTAGCCCACCGGTACGTGCAGTTCGCCCCGGTCGAGTCCGCTGAACAGCTCAGGCAGGCGCCCGCCTTGGGACGAGGCGGCATCGAGTAGGCCGAAGATCAGCTTTTGGGCCGCCCCGTCGAATCCGTAGCGAGCCAGACCAGCGGCCACGATGGCCGTGTCGTGCGGCCACACCGAGCCGCAGTGGTAGCTGATCGGGTTGTAGCCGCCGTTGTCGCTCGACAGGGTGCGCAGTCCCCAACCGGTGAACATGGCCGGCGACACCAGGGCCTGGGCCACCTGCTTGGCTTTGTCCTCGTCCACGATGCCCGTCCACAGGCAGTGGCCGATGTTGGAGGTGAGCGAGTCGATCGGCTTCTTATCGGCGTCCAAGCCCACCGCGAACCAGCCCTTGTCCTCCAGCCAGAAGTCGCGGTTGAAGTTGGCCTTCAGGTGGGCGGCCTTGGCTCGGTAGCGCTCGTAGGTGGCGGCGTCGCCCGCCTCGAAGGCGAAGTGGGCGCTGGCCAGGTAGGCACCGTAGGTATAGGCCTGCACCTCGGCGAGGGCGATGGGGGCCTCGGCCACCCTCCCATCGGCGTAGCGGATGCCGTCCCAGCTGTCCTTCCACCCCTGGTTGGCCAGTCCACGGTCGGTGGCCCGCCGGTACTCCACGTACCCGTCGCCATCGGAGTCGCCGAAGTGCTCGATCCACTCCATGGCCCGAGCCGCATTGGGCAGGAGCTCATCGACCAGCTCGCGAGCTACCCCCCATCGGCGCATCTCCCCGAGCAGCATCACAAACAATGGCGTGGCATCGGCTGTGCCGTAGTAAATGCTGCCTCCCCCGAGAGACAGGGACGCGGCATCGCCGAAGCGCATCTCATGGAGGATGCGACCGGGCTCCTCCTCGTGGCGGGGGTCGATCTCGGTT
>CAIVIS010000363.1 GCA_903906055.1 uncultured Acidimicrobiaceae bacterium | reverse complement strand
GAAGAACAGTGCTCGGGCCGTGATGGGTCGGATGCGGCCATTGGCATGCAGGCGGTCGAGCAGGATCCCTACGGTTTCGAGCATGGGCAGGATGACCGAGCCGACGATGTGGTCGAGTCGCCTGGTCGGCTGCAGTCCTTCTTGGTTCATCAGGCGTCCGAGCTCGGGACGGAGGAGGGCTGCTCCCAAGAAGGCCCGAATGGTGGCCCGCAGTTCGCCCAGATCGTCGCCATGGTTGCCAGTGTCTTCGCCAGTGTCTTCGCCAGTGTGTCCGCTTGGGGCATCGCTTGCATGGTCGTCAGCACCTTGTTGGTCGGCGAGCAGATGGCGCCTGCGTTGATCGATGTCTGCGACGAATGTGGCAAACCCGAGGTCGACGGCGGCGAAGTACAGGCGCTCCTTGCTTCCGAACCGCTGGCTGATGGTGCCGTGGCTGAGGCCCAGCTCGGCGTTGAGCGCCCGCAACGACATGGCGTCGTATCCCTGGGCTGCGAACGCTTTCAGCGCTGCATCCAGGATCTCGGCATCTTGTCGGATGCGCGGCCGACCCCTGGTTTCGGTGCGGCCCACGATGGAGATGGGGGCCATCGGGGTCGTAGTGTCCGTCGAGAGACCATCGGGCATACCCGCGACTGTACCCACCTGACTGCTCCCACGTCCGCCTGACAGACAGGGGTGCCCGATCGGGTGACTCACGCCACACCCGGCGTGGTCGATGCTGATTGACAGGTGACTAGTTAAAATCTAATGTCCTGGTGGTCGAGCGATCGCTCTATCGAGGAGGTGCGCCATGCCGCTGCACTCACTGCTGGATCTTCAGCTGACTGTGCCCGACCCGGATGGATTGGTCGACTTCTGGGGTGACCTCGGCCTGGTCGTGGCGGACGGAACCACCCTTGGCACCGCGGATCGGCCGTCACAGCTGCGGTTGGCCGAAGGGACCTACCGACATGTATCCGAGATGCGGCTGGGTTGCTCGGACGAGTCCGACCTGGTGGCCATCAGGGCCAGTCTCGAAGCCCTGGGCGTCGCGTCCACCCTGTCCGACGGCGTGCTGCGCTGTGCGGACCCGTTGGGCGACCACGACGTGGTGGTCGAGGTGGCCGAGCTGCCACCGCTGACCACGCCGCCACCGCGCGTCTTCAATCGCCCCGGCACCCAGGACCGGGTCAACCGTCGGTCCACGGCCGCCGTGCGCGAGGTGGCCGCTCCCCCTCGCCGTGTCGGCCATGTGGTCTTCGGGACCACCGATGTGGCCGCCGGCGCCGCCTTCTACCGGGACGGGCTCGGGTTCAAGGTGTCGGACACCGTGGCAGATGGGATCGGCGTGTTCCTGCGGTGCTCCACCGATCACCACAACCTGCTGCTCATGCCGGCCCCGGTGCCATGCATGAACCACTACGCGGTGGAGATGGACGATGTCGACGCCATCGGCCTGGCTGGCATGCGGGTCGTAGCCGACCGACCGGATGCGTCGATCTACGGGATCGGTCGCCACGTGCTGGGTTCCAACCAGTTCTGGTACTTGCTGGATCCGGCCGGGGGGATGTTCGAGCTGTTTGCCGACATGGACCAGATCACCGACGACGAGGCGTGGGCCGCCGAGCAGTACCGCGACGACTGGGATCCCTTCACCATCGCCTCCTGGGAGCCCGGTGGTTCCAAGGCCGACTTCTTCCTGCCCGCCGACATCGAGCAGCTGGCCGCGGCCCGCCAGGCGGCGGGTCGCTGACGTGGATCTCGGGATCGGCGGGCGGACGGCCCTGGTATGCGCTTCGACCAAGGGCCTCGGGTGGGCCTGCGCCGAGTCGCTGGCCGCCGAAGGCGTGACGGTGGTGGTCAACGGTCGTAGCGCCGATGGTGTCGAAGAGGCAGTCCGCACTCTGGCCAGTCGGTTCGAGGTGCCGGTACTAGGGGTGGCCGCTGACCTTGACACTCCCGATGGTCGACGGACGCTGCTCGAGGCCTGCCCCGACCCGGACATCCTGATCACCAACAACGCGGGCCCCTCGCCGGCATCCTTCGTGGACGTGACCCCCGAGGCCTGGATGGCCGCACTGCAAGCCAACATGCTTGGGGCCATCGAACTGGTCCAGGCGGTGCTGGTCGGCATGCGGTCGCGGCGGTTCGGTCGGATCGTCAACATCACGAGCGCCATGGTCAAGACACCCCACTCGTTCATGACGCCGTCGGTCGGAGCCCGGGCCGGGCTCACCGGGGTCATGAAGGCAGTGGCTCGGGAGGTGGTGGTCGACAACGTGACCATCAACAATCTCTTGCCGGAGCGGATCGACACGGCCCGGCAGCGCCAGATGGCCGAGCTGGCGGTCGCAATCCGGGGAATCACCCTCGAGGAGGCCTACGCCGAGATTGCCGCCACCATCCCGGCCGGCCGGCTGGGCCGCCCCGAAGAGGTGGGCGATGCCTGCGCCTTCTTGTGCGCCGATCGGTCCGGATACATCACCGGCCAGAACCTGCAGCTCGACGGTGGGGCATATGAGGGACTCATTTGACGACCGGGACGACCGGGACGACCGGGTCGACGGCGGTTGCCGGGTTGCCGGAGCGGACCACGGTGCTGGTGGTTGGGGGCGGCCCAGTCGGTCTCGTGGCCTCGCTCCTCTTGGTGCAACAGGGGATCGACCATGTGGTGGTGGAGCGCCGGGCAGGGGCGCAGCCGGCCCCGGCCGCCCATGTGGTCAACGCCCGGACCTTCGAGATCCTGCGCTCGGCCGGGGCCGACATGGATCCCGTGCTGGCCGCATGTCAGACGCCTGACGAGGGGGCCTGGGTCCGATGGTTGGCCACCCTGGTCGGTGACGAGCTGGGGCGGGTCCCCTTCGAGATGTTGGATCGGCCTCACGAGCTCGATGGGGTGACCCCCACTCCGCTACGCAACTTGTCGCAACACCGGCTCGAGCGTGTCCTACGTGACCAGGTCGACCACCTGGTCGACGGGGTGGAGTGGGTCGAGGCCAGCCAGGACGACCAGCAGGTCGTGAGCACACTGCGCCATGTGCCCTCGGGCTCCACGACCACGATCACGTCCGACTATGTGATCGCCGCCGACGGGGCCGGCAGCCGGGTGCGGGCCTGGCTCGGCATCCCCATGGATGGGCCCGACGTACTTCAGTCCTTCGTCATGATCCATGCCACCGCTGATCTGCGCCACCTGGTCGGATCCCGACCGGCCACGTTGTACTGGACCCTCGACCCCGATGCTCGGGGGGTATTCGTGGCCCACGATCTCGGCACCACCTGGGTCTACATGCAGGAGTGGGATCCCGACGCCGAACCGTTGGAGTCGTACACGCCGCAACGGTGCGAGGCAATCTTTCGAGCCGCGGTTGGCACCGACGACTTCGACCTGGTGATCGAGAACATCGGGCCGTGGCGCATGACGTGCCAGATCGCCGAGCGCTACAGCGAGGGACGGGTCTTCCTGGTCGGGGACGCCGCCCACCGGTTCCCGCCCACCGGGGGACTCGGGCTGAACACCGGCGTGGCTGATGTGCACAACCTGGTGTGGAAGCTGGGTGCCACCGAAGAGGGCTGGGCCCCCGCCGGGCTCCTCGCCTCCTATGGTGCGGAACGGCGCCCAGTGGCCGCGGCCAACGCCGACAAGAGCCTGGAGAACGCCCTCGGCCTGTTCGAGGTGTTCCTGGCGTGCGGTGTGGCCGACTCGTTGGAGGAGTCGCGAGCCAACTACGACAACATCATGGCTACGTCAGAGGGCCGAGACGGCATCACCAGGGCGGCTGAGGGACTCGATGAGCATTTCGACATGCTCGGGATGCAGCTCGGGTTCTCCTACCCGCCTGGCCCCGGCACGGTGGTCGACGATGGTTCCTCGGCGGTAGTGGTGGACAACCCGGTCCGCCAATACGTACCCACCACGCGGCCCGGCGGCCGGCTGCCGCACGCATGGGTGACCCGGGACGGGCGACGAGTCTCGACGCTCGACCTGGTGCTGCCCGGCCGGTTCCTCTTGCTCACCTCGTCGTCTTCTTGGGCGGATGCTGCAGCCGACCTGGCGGGTGGGCCGGTCCCGCTGTCGGTCGTGCTGGTGGGCCGGGACGTCCTCGATGTCGACGGTGGTTGGAGCGAAGTGTCGGGCATCGGAGCCGATGGTGCCATCCTGGTGCGGCCCGACCAGCATGTGGCCTGGCGGTCGATGGGATCGGTCGTCGATCCCAGCAGTGTGCTCACAGACGTGCTGTACGAATTCGGAGGTCAGACATGAAGTTGGGGAACATCGATGGGCGAGCCGTCTTGATCGAAGGGTCAACGGCGGTCGATGTAGCCACGCTGTCCGATGGTCGGTTCGGCCCTGGGCTCGATGCGGTCTACGACCGGTGGGAAGAGTTCGTGACGTTCGCCGGCCAAGCAGAGGTCACCGGTGGGGTCCCGTTCGTCCTGTCTGACCTCGGCTGTCCGTCACCAATGCCCCGGCAGGTGTTCGCCATCGGACTGAACTATCAGTCCCACGCCGACGAGTCCGGGATGCAGCCCCCGTCGATTCCGGCCGTGTTCACCAAGTTCCCGGCCAGCCTGGCCGGCCCGGACTCGGTGGTGGAGCTGCCAGCCGACACCGTCGACTGGGAGGTGGAGATGGTGGTGATCATCGGCCGCCGTGCCGACCGGGTAGGCGCGGACCAGGCCTGGTCGCACGTGGCCGGGTTGTGCGTCGGCCAGGACCTGTCGGAGCGGACCGTGCAGTTCGCGGCGGGCATGCAGTTTTCGCTGGGGAAGTCCTACCGAGGGTTCGGACCGTTCGGGCCCTACCTGGTCACCCCCGACGAGGTGGACGATCCGGACGATCTGGGTCTGGGCTGCACCATCAACGGTGAGACCGTCCAAGACGGCCGGACCTCGGATCTGATCTTCGACGTCTCGGCTCTCATCGCCCAGATGTCCGATGTGTTACCACTGCTGCCTGGCGACGTCATCTTCACCGGCACCCCGTCCGGGGTGGGACAGGGGAGGACGCCACCGCGGTTCTTGGTGCCGGGTGACGTGATCGAGAGCTGGGTCGATGGAGTGGGCCGGATCCGCACGACGTGCGTGGCCCCCACCCCAGCTGGGGCTTCCTAGGCCTCGGCTTCTTCGGCCAGGGCCAGCCACTGCTCTTCTGTGGCGGCCAGTTGGTGGGTGACGGCCTGCAACTCGGCCCCCAACCGGGTGAGTTCGACGTGGTCGGTGGTGGTCACCAAG
>CAIVIS010000362.1 GCA_903906055.1 uncultured Acidimicrobiaceae bacterium | reverse complement strand
CAGCCCACCTTCCGGCTGGTCACCTACGGGCTGGGTCTGACTGGCGGCACCACCAGCACGTGGCACCTCGCCGACGGCAAACCGGCCTACTTCGCCAGAGAAGGGCAGGATCGACTGCAGCGGATCAGTCATGTCGGCCAATGTCAGCAGCTCCAAACCATCGAGCCCCGGCCCTGCATCAGGCAGCAGCGCGGCATCAGCCGATGACGACGTACGGCGCGCACGCCGGGCCGCCGGCGACAGGGGTCGGATCTTGGCCATGGCTGTCGCTCGGATGTCCGGCTCGATGCGCAGCAGCACAGCCAGCATCACCGCCCACGCGGCGGCCACCACCACCGCAGCACAGATCAGCCCTCGCGTCCCGTCCCTCAGGGTCGAGGCCCCGGGCTGGGGGGGAACCAGCCACAACATGGCCAGCGCCAACACACCGGCTACGAGCACAGCAGGCACGACGGGTGCCAGTGCGTCCTTCACATAACGCGAGACGGGGATCTTCAGGTAGCGGCACACGATGATGGGCAGGACCGTGAACTCGATGACCAGCACCGCCGGCAACGAGCCGATGGCCGGACCGATCGGCCCCAACCAGAACGTGGCCACGATGCTGCCCGCTAGGTTGACGCCGGCCGCGAGCAGTGCCATCCGCACCATGAGTTGGTTTCGGCCGACACCGGTCAAGAAGATGAAGCACTGGTGACCCGGTAGCTCAAGGGCGGTGACGAAACCGAGGGCGATCATGATCGAGTAGGTCTTGGGTGGGACCTGGCCGAGCCACAGTTTCAGGATCGGCTCGCCGAAGGCGGACAGGGCCACCAAGATCGGCAGAGAGATGGCCAAAGTGGCCATCACCGTCCGCGAGAAGAGGCGGGCCTGCTGTTGCGAGTCATTCACGCTGTCGAAGTGGGCATACGTCGGCAGAAGCAGGTCGCCCCCGTACGTCGTGAGGTTCCGGGTCAGGTTGGCCGTGCTGAGGGCAATGTCATAAGGCGCCACTTGGGCCACCGGCAAGATGATGCCGATGATCAGTGCGTCGAGGCTGTACGAGACCGTGCCGCTGATGGCGATCACTGTGTTACGGCTGCCGAACTTCAACAGGTCCACCAAGATGGCCCGCCGGAATCGCCCAGAGCGCACCGAAAACCCGGTGATCCGCCGCACCAGGAAGCTCGACATGACGAAGCTGAATCCGGTTCCGAGCAGCACGACGATGCCCAGCCCGATCAGGCCTCCACCAGCCAGCACCACGGCGACCTCGGCCAACTGGGTGATGAGCATGGCGGCCAGACCGAACTGCGAGGACCGATCGCTCCGTCCCACCCCAAAGAGGACTGCCCCGGGCACTGTGGCCACGAACTTCACCGCCAACATCGCCCCGAGCAGCACCAGCGTCACCCCGGCCACTTGAGTACTGATGCTCCCGAGGTTCACGATCGAGGCCAAGAGCGGGGCGAGCACGACCGTTATCAGCACGGCGACGGCACCGGACAGAGTGAAGAAGACAGACGCCGTCCTGATCACATCGGCGAGGCCGTCATGGTCACCCACGGCGGTCATCCGGGCGATCCGCTGGACGACAGCGGTGGACACGCCGACGTCGAGCAGCGCGATGTAGCCGACGATGGAGAGCAGGACGATCCACAGTCCGTAGGTTCCGGCACCGAGGTTTCGCAGGAGGACCCGGGTCAGCACCAGGCTGAGGATCACGCCCAGGATCAGGTTGGCGTAGGACGACAATGCATTGCGCAGGAACTGCTTGGCGCTGGCATTGGCGAAGGGTTGGTCCGCTGCAGTCACAGCCGACGCTGATCTGAGGGACTCATCGGGTTCGCATCGTACCCGAGATGCCCTGACATCCTTGGTTCCCGCCCTCGGTCCAGATCCGCCCGGGCGAGCCCTGCGCTTCCTGATACCGTGCGGCATGGCGCGCCTGCTGCACGTCCCCCTTCCGTTCTCTCGGCGTGGGAACACACTCATGGCCGTCGCAGCCGAACTGGGGCGCTGCCAGTCAGCCAGCGGCGATGTCGCCGGGGTGATCGTGAGCAACAACCGCGATGCCACGATCATGGGCATCGACAACCTCTCGGTCGACTTCACCGAATACTGCCCGAGAGAGTGGTTCACCAAGGCAGAGCGGCTGCGAGACGCCGTATCTGGACGGCTCGGCTGGCGACGCAGGTTCACCGGAGACCTGTACATTCCGGCCATCGAGGCTGCCGTCGGGTGGCGACCGGATGCAGTGCTCCTCTATGAAGGGCTGTTCGTCGCTGGCACTGTCCCTGCCTGGCGACAGGCCCTTCCCGACGCCGCCCTCATCGTCTACCTCCACAGCGCACTGGCGCGCAGCTATGGACGCCGCGAGTTGCAGCATGCGCTCGCCGATGTCGACTACGTCGTCTGCGTGTCGGAGTTCCTCCGCTCGCAAGTCCTCGCCCGAGTCCCCAAGCTGGCCGACCGCACAGTGGTGGTGCCCAACGGGGTCGACCTGGCCACATTCCATTCAGTCGAACCCTCCACCGCGATCAGGGCGGAAGGGCCTGCTGGCACCGGGGGGTCGGAGCCGTTCACCCTCCTCTTCGTCGGCCAGATGGCCGCCCACAAAGGTCCCGACTTGATGCTGCGGGCGATGGCCCGAGCGGCCGACCTGACCGATCGGCCCCTCAGCGCACAGTTGGTCGGGAGCAGCGACTACGACGCTGGGGACGCCCTCACCGAGTACGAGCAGACCCTCCGTGATCTGGCCCGGACCTCCAACGTCGATGCTGCCTTCCTTCCGTTCACGGCCAAGGACACCCTCGCCGACCTCTACCGCCGCGCCGACGTGGTGTGTGTGCCCTCCATCGTCGACGAGACGTTCGGCATGGTGGCCGCAGAGGCCATGGCGTGCGGCACCCCCGTCATCGCCACCCCTCGGGGCGGACTGCTCGAGGTGGGCGGGGACGCCGTGGTGTTCGTCGACCCCGAAGATACCTACGCGTTCGCAGCAGTCATCGCTGGACTGGCCGACGACCCGAGTGAAGTGGCCAGGCTGGCCGAGGCCGGGCTCCAGAGGAGCCAGGGGCGCACCTGGGAAGCGGCCACTCAGCGCCTGGGCGAACTCAGTCGTCGAGCTTGAGAGCGGACACGAAGGCTTCCGGAGGGACTTCGACTCGGCCGATGTTCTTCATCTTCTTCTTCCCCTCCTTCTGCTTCTCCAGCAGCTTGCGCTTGCGGGTGATGTCACCGCCGTAGCACTTGGCCAGGACGTCCTTGCGCCGAGCCTTGACCGTCTCTCGGGCCAGTACCCGTCCCCCGATGGCGGCCTGGATCGGGACCTCGAACATCTGTCGGGGGATCAGCTCCTTGAGCTTCTCGGCCATCCGGCGTCCGTAGTAGTCGGCCTGGGACCGGTGCACGATGGTGGAGAACGCGTCCACCGGAACGTGGTTGATGAGCAGGTCGACCTTGACCAGGTCAGAGGTGAGGTAGCCGCCAGTCTCGTAGTCGAGGCTGGCGTACCCCTTGGTCCGGCTCTTCAGTTGGTCGAAGAAGTTGATGACCACCTCGGCGAGGGGGATGACGTAGACGAACTCGACCCGCTCGGGCGAGAGGTAGTCCATCTTGATCATCTCGGCCCGCTTGGCCTGGCACAGCTCCATGATGGTCCCGGTGTACTCGGACGGGGACAAGATGGTGGCCCGCAGCATGGGCTCGTCCACGTGGTCGAGGGTGCCAGCGTCGGGCAGCTCGCTCGGGTTGTCGACCGCAACTTCGGTGCCGTTGTTCAAGTAGGCCAAGTAGGCCACCGACGGGGCGGTAGCGATCAGCGACAGATCGAACTCGCGCTCCAAGCGCTCGCGGACGATCTCCATGTGGAGCAGCCCCAAGAAGCCGCACCGGAAGCCGAACCCCAGTGCCGTGGACGACTCGGGCTCGTAGGTGAAGCTGGCATCGTTGAGCCGGAGCTTCTCGAGGGCGTCGCGCAGATCAGGCAGCTCGTCGCCGTCGATGGGGAACAGCCCGCAGAACACCATCGGGTTGGGATCGCGGTAGCCGTCCAAGGCGATTTCGGCCGGGTGGGTGGCCGTGGTGACGGTCTCACCGGAGCGGGCCCCGCCCACATCTTTGATCCCGGCGATCAGGTAGCCGACCTCACCGGGTCCGAGTTCGGCCACGGGCACGGTGGCTGGCATGCGCACGCCGATCTCTTCGATCTCATGGTTCACACCTGCCTGCATGAACCGGAGCCGGTCCCTGGTGGTGAGCGTTCCCTCCATCACCCGGATGGAACTGACCACGCCTCGATACTGGTCGTAGGACGAGTCGAAGATGAGGGCGCGCAACGGAGCTTCCGGGTCACCGGTGGGTGCGGGGATGCGGGCGATGATGGCGTCGAGCAGCTCGGGCACACCTTCCCCGGTCTTGGCCGAGATGTGCAGGACCTCGTCGGCCGCCAGTCCGAGCACGTTCTCGATCTCGGCCGCGCACCGTGCTGGGTCGGCGGCGGGCAGGTCGATCTTGTTGAGCACGGCGATGATCTCGAGGTCGTTCTCCAGGGCCTGATAGCAGTTGGCCAAGGTCTGGGCCTGAATCCCTTGGGAGGCATCCACTAAGAGCACGGCCCCTTCGCAGGCAGCCAGCGACCGGCTCACCTCGTAGCCGAAGTCGACATGTCCAGGAGTATCGATGAGGTGGAGGGTGTGCTCCTTCCACGGGACCCGCACGTTCTGGGCCTTGATGGTGATGCCCCGCTCTCGCTCGATGTCCATCGAGTCGAGGTACTGAGCCCGCATTTGGCGGGGGTCGACCGCACCGGTCAGCTCCAAGATGCGGTCGGACAGCGTCGACTTGCCGTGGTCGACGTGGCTGATGATGGAGAAGTTGCGGATGCGGGCGATGGGGAGCACGGGGTGCCCAGCGTACATAGGGCTGCACCCCTGGCGGTCGCCACGGTGGCCAGCGGGCCTATCCCGGCCAACCGGTGGTCAGCGCAACAAGCCGGAGACCAGCGGAAGCGAGGCGTAGCGGCGGACGAACGGACCAGGAGCCAAGTGGCCACGTTCGGGGTCGACGGCGAAGTCCGGCAGCACCTTCAGTACCTCCTCGAGGGCCACCCGGGCCTGGAGCCGGGCCGCGGCTGCGCCGATGCAGTGGTGGGGTCCGTTGCCGAAGGTCGCCATCCGTCGGACCGGCCGGGTCACGTCCAGCGCATCGGCATCTGCTCCGAACTCCCGGGGGTCGCGGTTGGCCGAGCCGTAGAGGAGGTGGACCTTGGCGCCCGCCTCGATGGTGGCAGCGTACAGGTGGACCGTCCGGGTGGTGGTCCGCGACAGGCCCTGGACCGGCGTGGTGAAGCGGAGGAACTCCTCGAGGGCAGTGGGCAGCAAGGCCGGGTCGTCGAGCAGCCGGGCCCGCTGGTCGGGAAACTGGCACAGGGCGACCAACGAGCCACCCAGCAGCCCGGTAGTGGTGTCGTTGCCGCCGGCGATCATGACGAAGCAGAAGCCGAGGATCTCATCGAGGGCCAGAGGCTGCCCATCGACTCGGGCAGCCACCAGGTCCGACAACATGTCGTCTCCGGGGTGGTCGCGCTTGTACTCGATCAGTTCGGCGAAGTAGCCGTAGAGCGCGGCTACCGCGTCAGATGCACCGCCCACGATGTCGCCACCGGCGTTGGCGGCCACGATGGCATTGCTCCACTGGTCGAACTGGCCCCGGTCCGACTCCGGCACCCCGAGGTAGGTGGCCACCACCAAGGTCGGCAGCGGCCCGGCCAGTACCTCGATGACATCGCACTCACCGACCTCGACCATCACCGCCACCCGATCCTGCACGAACGTCCGGATGGCTGGCTCCAAGGTGGCCACCTTGCGGGGCGTGAACCCCCGGCTGATGAGGCGCCGGAACGTGGTGTGCTCGGGCCGGTCCATCATCACCAACGTGGGCTTCAGTCCCAGCCTGATGATCTCGTCTTCTTCATAGGTGAGCCCCTGGGCCGACGAATACGTGGCCGTGTCGAGGGCGGCGGCAAACACGTCGTCGAAGCGGGACAGCACCCAGAACCCGCGGGCGGCACGGTGGACCGGGTCCTCCTCGCGGAGCCGGGCATAGACCGGATACGGGTCGGCCAAGGTGACCGGGTCCTCGGGGTCGTACGCTACGGGAGCCGGGTCGGTCAGCATCTTCTGCGACCGTAGCCCTCGCCATCGGTCACATGTCGACCCCAGGCCGCACCGCCGGGTAGATCCGAGCAGGTCGGGCCTGCTATCCTGCGATGTCTGCTCCGACGGCCTCTGGTCGACCGGATCCGGGCCTCCCGCTCCACCATGCTGGTGCCGTCTGCCGATCGGGCAGCAACCAAGGCACTCGCCGTGTGGGGTCGTGTGGCCCCTTGCGACATCGACGAACTCCCAGACAACGAGGAACCACAGTGGCCAATATCCGTAGCCAGATCAAGCGCAACCGCCAGACCATCAAGCGTCAGGCCCGCAACAAGGCCGTCCGGTCGGAGCTGCGCACCCGGACCAAGAACGCCCTGACCTCCATCGACGAGGGCGCCGAGGGCGTCGACGAGACACTTCGTCTGGCCATCAAGCGGATCGACAAGGCCGCCACCAAGGGCGTCATCCACAAGAACCAGGCCGCCAACCGCAAGTCCCGCCTGATGAAGCGTGCGGCCAAGGCCAAGGCCACGGCTGCCGCCTGAGGCACCCGATCATCGCTGGCTCCCCGTGAGCCGCACCATCTGAGCCCGGCCTACAGATTCTCGGCCACATGTCCCGCCTCTGGCGGGACATGGCTCGTTCAGGGGCTCCCCAGCTCCGACGTGAGTTCCGCCTGCTCGATCAGTTCCGCCGGCTCGATCAACTCAGGGCCGTCGTTGCGGACGTTGCCCACCGAAGTTCGGACGGCCCTGTGCACCAGCGTGCCTGCCGGTGCCGCCACCAGCATCGACTCGAGTTCTGGTTTGTCCTGGTTGGTCGGGTCGAGCCACTCGTCCAAGTGGGACGGGTCGAGGACCACCGGCATCCGGTGATGGATCTCCCCCATGTCGGGCCCCGCCTCGGTGGTGATGACCGTGCAGGTCCGCAGGAACGGCCGCTCCGCTTCGGGGAGATCGGCGGCTTGCGGGCCGCCCCACCACTGCTCCCACAGGCCGGCCAGCACCAGAGGCTGTCCGTCGGCCCGGGTGAAGTAGTAGGGCTGGCGGGTCTTGCCGGGCCCCGGCTGCCACTCGTAGAAACCGTCGGCCACCACCGCCAGCCTGCGGGCGGTAAAGGCAGCCCGGAACGACGGCTTGGATGCCACCGTTTCGGCCCGAGCGTTGAAGGTGCGGCTGGCCACGGACGGATCCTTGGCCCACGAGGGCAGCAAGCCCCAGCGGTAGCGCCCGAGCTCGCGGTGGACGCTGGACGAGCGTGGATCTTCTGATCCGTCATCCCCCTCCGGTCCTGGCGAACCGTCCATCCCGCCCGACCCGTCCGCAACGTCGGCGATGGCCAGGATCGACCGGGTCGGGGGCACGTTCCAACTGGGCCGACCGTCAGGATCGACGTCGATGCCGAGCTCGGCATCAAAGATCCGGGCCAGGTAGTCAGGGTCCGAGTAGAGGGCGATCCGTCCGCACATGGTGCATCCAGACTACGACCGGCGAACACCGGCCGCCGCTCGTAGCGGGGCCGGGGTGCCGGGTCGGAGGACTACTTCTTCGGCGGCACTGCGTAGTAGTAGGGCGCATCACAGCGGTAGCCGTGGGCTGAACCATCGGTCGGCGGATCGTCGAGGCGCTGGAACTTGCCCTTGACGACCTGGGCGATGATGTAGCAGTTCGGCGGCACCTTGCCGGCCGGGTTGGAACTGGCCAGCAAGTAACTCCCGGTGAACAGGTTGATCTTCGACAACT
>CAIVIS010000361.1 GCA_903906055.1 uncultured Acidimicrobiaceae bacterium | reverse complement strand
GACGGCGGAGGCCATGGTGGTGGGGTCGATCCGCCACCCGTTGGCGAACGAGTCGATCAGGACCGGGGGACCGAGATCGGGTCCTCCGACCACCTTGGCGTGCCATCCCTTGTTGATGGACTCACCCAGGATCAGATCGAAGGCCGCCGTGCCTGGGGTGGTAGCAACGCCGTCGACCGTCGTCGGGATGGAGGTGGCCGTGGCCCGGCCGACGGTGAGATGAGGGGAGGGCGTGACCGTGGGGGCGGTCAACGTGGTCGGGCTGGCCAGAGCCATTGGGCCGCCGCCGGGTGCGGAGTCCAGGGCCAGCTGGTCGACGTCGAAGCTGGCATCGTGGCCCAGTGCTGAGCGCAGAGTGTGGTCACCGGCCCCGAGGGAGACCCCCTGGGCATCTGGGCCGCAGAGGGAGACGGTCAGTGCCTTGCGGTCGAGGGCGTCCTTGGATGTCCCGGCGATCTGCACCCACAGCGGCACCCCGTCGACGGTGAGCAGGTCGCCTCGACACGAGGAGGGGATCTGGGCGGGCACTGTCGGGGCCTGTACGCCGGGCAGTCCGATGGAGGCGATGGCGATGGGCAGGGCGATGGGGGTCTGCGAGTAGTAGTTGAGAGAGTTGACCAGCCGGACGGAGTCCACGGTCACCTTGATGCTGCGGCCCCGAAGCATGGGGAAGGACACCGGTACGTCAACCACCGCGCCGGCCACCGGCGAGTCGGCCAGGGATGGCAGGGCCACGGTGGCCTGGCCGTTTTCGGTAGTGATGGTGAGGCTGGTGGGGACCGAGTGCCGTCCGTCGGCCACCACCTGAAGATCGAGGTGATCGAAGCTGATCGGCGAGCGCAACTCGTAGCGGAGCCACTGTCCGGCCTGGTGGGCGGCGCTGAAGCCAGGCTGCCACACCGTGGTCGGATCGTTGTCCAAGGTGGCCATGGCGTTGGCCCGCAGGTCGTTGGGGAGACGCCCGAGCGAGTACGCCACCGTGCCCGTGTAGTCCGACCCAGGTCGACCGACCGCCTTGTCGATCACGTCGTCGGGGATCAATGGGGAGACCCGGGCCTGTCCGGTCAGCGAGAACGTGCGGGCCGTCGGTAGCCAGAACGTGCGCCGCAGCGAGGTCTCCACGTCAGCCCGGGGCGGCGTCCCAGAGGCCCGCAGTCGGGTCATGACCAACGAGAGGCGGTCGGAGATGGACGAGGCACCAGAGGCCCGCAACAGGTCCTGGGGCATCGACACCGTCTCATCGACGGCTACCCCGGGGATGACCACTTCGGCGAAGCCGGTAGAGCTTCGAGAGCCCATGGGAGTCTTCGGGTCGTCGACCACCACTCCGCTGAGGGTGATGCGGAGCGTGGTGGCTGTCCGGGCCGCAAAGGTGACCGTCTGGCCGTCGGGGGTGCGCGACGAGGGATCGAGCGCCACGGTGACCGGATGACCACCATCGAAGGTCAGGGTGATCTTGGTGATGTGCCGGTCCGGGTCGCCCGTCTGAGGCTGAACCAGATGGAGGGAGCCGATCGACTGCGGCTTGGCCAGCACCACCTGCCACCACTGCCCGATCTGGCCCACGAACGAGTTGGTCAGCCACGCCGTCTGGGCGTTGCCGTCGAGTGCAGCGGCTGGCCGGTCCTCGGGCAGATAGGTGATGGACGAGCCATACGAGGAGGCGGTGACCGAGGCCACCCCGCCGAGCGCGGTAGTGGTGTGGGCATCGGTCGGCGCTCCCGGAAACAGGTTGAGCGGTGCGTCGCTCGGGTCCAGGGTGTCGGCCCCCTCGGAGGCTGTCTCGGTGTAGCCCGTGTTCTCATTGAGCGAGTTCCACCGGTAGCCCTGCTTGCGATTGGTGTCAGTGACCACCAGATGGGCCGGCTTGCTCAGCGTCTGCCGGCGCAGGACCGCGTTGGTGTCGAGGGTGCCGGCGTAGAAGATGGTGGGGTTGCCAGCCAGGAGCCCGACCGATGAGGCAGCCACCACTCCGTTGGCATCGCCAGCCACTACCAACGGCTCGGTGGGTGACTCGGTGCGCACGATGGGTCGTGGATCGGTGACCGTGTACGACACCAGCGGCGCTGTCCAGCCGGGGTTGGCCGCAAGTGCCAGTGACCCTTCGTCGAGGTGGGGGAGGAGGGAGACGTTCGGGCGGGGAGCGCCGTAAGAGACTGGGTTGGTCAGACCGGGCGGAACCGTCGTCAGTTGTGCCGCCACGGTCTGGGGCAGCGGGGTGTCGTAGCGCTCATAGGCCTGGTCGTACTGGACCAGGACGTCACCGGCGCTCAGGAGCGACGACATCGGGCCCAGCGTGGCCCAGTTCATCATGCCGTTCTGGAGTGGCCCGTCGACGGCCTCGAGGATGTCGGCGGTGGGCAGCGAGCCCATGATCTGCTGCTCGTGGGTGACGAACGGACGGCTCATCACCCCGGGGTAGACCGTGTCGATGGTGTCTCCCCACCGCTGGGCGCCGAAGTTGTTGCCGGGGATGGCGTACACCCGGGTGCCGGGGTGGGCCGAGTTGAGGGCGGTGCCGGCCTGGCGCACGTAGGCCGGAGGGACAGCTGGCTGGTTGAAACCGTTAGCCAGGATCTGCCCCGACCACAGGGGCACGGTGGCTCCAGCCACGGCGGCCACGGCAAAGGCTCCGATGACGATCCCGACGGGCCGGGCCTTGGCATACAGGGCGCTCACGCCGGCCCCCAAGAAGACGGCCATGCTGAGGATGATCAGGGGAGAGGCCCGGTCGGTCGACCGCATGGCCAGACCCGCGGTGGTGTCCACCATGATCTTCTTGATGACCGAACCGATGCTGGACGGATGCTCGTACGGGTTGGGGCCGACAGCCATCACCATGCCGACCACGGTCAACAAGATGAAGTACGTCCGGTAGCGCCATCGGGCGATGAAGGCGGCCAGGAAGGCCAAGGCCGGTACGGCGAAACTGAAGACGATGAGGGTGATGTTCTGGGTGTACTGGACTGAGGTCTGGGTCCACGGGCCGACCCGGTCAGACCCGTAGAAGTACCAGTAGCCGAGACCTCGAATGATCTCCGAGGCCAGAGAGGCCCCGCTGGTGGCCGGCACGGTCTCGGTGTACTTCAGGACGTTCACCCCGAAGGCGGCTTCGATCTGGAGGCCGATGACCCACCACAGCGATACCAGGATGGTGAGGCCGGCCACCTTCCACGCCACCCCCCATGCCTTGCGCCACGTGGCGTCTCGGGCGACCAGCACGGCGTACGGGAGCCACAGGGCGGGCGCGATCCCGCAGTAGAGGATGGAGCTGGCGTTGATGCCGCTGACCAGGGCCACCACTAAGGCGAACAGCGCCGGATAACGCCAACCCCCCTTGCGTAGGGCCATGATCACGAAGGCGATCATCCACGGCAGGGCGGCCCACGGCATGAGGATGACCGAGATGCGGCCCGAGTACTGGAGCACGTAGGGGGTGAACATGAAGGCCAGGGACGCCACATAGCGACCAGGACCGGACAGCCCGAGCACGCGGCACAGGTAGAGGGCGCCGGCGCCGGCGGCATACAGCAGGCAGCCCATCCACAGCCGCTGGGCCACCCACAGGGGCACGTGCAGCTCGGCCAGGACCCAGTAGAACGGGCCCATGGGCAGCAGGTAGCCGATGTTCTCGTGGGTGACGGTGCCGAGGCCGACGTGGGGGTCCCACAGCGATACGGCCTGGCGGATGTAGCGGCCGGGATCGAGGTAGAGGTAGGTCTTGGTGTCGTCGGTGACCACGCCGGGCTGGGCGGCCAGCATCGGGATGAAGGCGATGACGGCCAGGCCCAGATAGTCGATCCATGTCCGCAGCGCACCGGGCGACCGGAGTCGGGACATCAGGGAGCCATGGCGGCCGGAACTCCGGTCGGTCGTTGCATCAGGGGTGAGTTCGGTTGCGGGCACGAGTGGTCGGTAGTGTAAACAACCGCAGCGTCGGGACGGCAGCACCTGCCCCCGGGACCAGGATGGGGAAGTCAGATGAGCCAGACGAGCCGGTCGGCACACCAGAAGATGCGGCCAGGACGCCTAGCGACGGTGGCCCGATGAACGACGGCCCGAACACGCCGCCAGCAGCCGCCATCACCCATGCGCCGGCCGACCGCAAGGGCCGCCAACTGACTGGTGAGCGGCCACAAGAGGGGGTCACCCCCGACTCGCTGTTGGCACTCCATGCTGCTGGCTACCGGACGGTGATCGAGCGGCTGGGACGGGGTTCGGTGCTAGACGTCGGCTGCGGGCAGGGCTTTGAGTCCGCCCGCTTCCTCGGGCCTGATCGGCGGGTGGTCGGGGTGGACTACAGCGCCGAGGCGGTCGATCTGGCTCGGAGCAAGTACGGCGACGCCGGGCTCGAAGTGGCCCAGATGAACGCCCTGGCCCTCGGGTTCGAGCAAGGGGGCTTCGACTGGGCGTGCTCGTCGCACCTGATCGAGCACTTCGACGAGCCCGAGGGGCACGTCGCCGAGTTGGCCCGGGTGGTGGCTGACGACGGGACGGTCTTCTTCCTCACACCGAACGCGCCGGCCGACTTCGAAAACCCATTCCACATCCACCTGTTCGAGCCGCCGGAGCTGCGGGCCCTGTTGACCAAGTACTTTCACGATGTGACCATCCAAGGGTTGGATGCTGTGCCCCACGTCAAGGCCGACTTCACGGCACGGCGGGTCAAGGCTGAGAAGGTGCTGCGGCTCGACTTCCTCGACCTGCGTCACAAGATCCCGCGCGCTTGGTACGTCGGGTTCTATGCCTGGGTGCTGCCCAAGGCCTACCGGCTCATCGCCCGAGGGGATGCTGGAGGGTCGACGGGGATCACGGCAGATGACTTCTTCGTCACCGACGACCTCGACACGACCACCATGGTGCTGTTCGCCACGGCCTCGCGGCCGCGCCGGGCTGTTTGAACGGGAATCGAACGTGCTGACCATTGGGCTGACCGGAAACATCGGAGCAGGTAAGTCGACCGTGGCCGAACTACTGGTGGCCCACGGGGCCGCCCTGGTCGACGCCGACAGAGTGGCCAGGGAGGTGGTCGAGCCGGGAGCTGTCGCCTATCAACCTCTGATCGACCGGTTCGGCACCGGCATCCTGGACGCCGAGGGCCGGATCGACCGGCCAGCCCTGGCTGCCGTGGCCTTCGGGGATCCCGAGGAGCTGACCGCCCTCAACGACATCATCCACCCGGCCATCGGGATCGCCATGATCCAGGGCAAGGACGCCTATCAGGGCACTGATCGCATCGTGGTCATGGATATTCCGCTGTTGAAGCAGTTCCACCGGGACATGCTGTCGCTCGATGCCGTCATCGTTGTCGATGTTCCTCCGGAGCTGGCCCTGGAGCGGATCACCACGCTACGAGGGATGTCGCAAGAGGATGCCCGGGCCCGCCAGGCCGCCCAGCCCACTCGGGCCGAGCGGCTGGAAGGGGCGGAGTACGTCATCGACAACTCGGACGGCACGGTCCATCTGGCCCGCGAGGTCGACCGGGTGTGGTCGGAGTTGGAGCGCCTACCCCAGCCAGTGACCCCCGAGGCCTCGCCCGAGGCTGACGCAACCTAGGTCCGACTCGGCCGGTACCATCCATGGCGTGCCGCTCTTCGAGGTCGTCTCGCCCTTCCGGCCCGCCGGCGACCAGCCCCAAGCCATTGCCGGGCTGGTGGAGGGCCTGGAGCGCGGCGACCGCTACCAGACGTTGCTCGGGATCACCGGCTCCGGCAAGACGGCAACCATCGCCTGGACCATCGAGGCGGTGCAGCGGCCGACCCTGATCATCGAGCCCAACAAGTCGCTGGCCGCCCAGTTGGCCGCTGAGCTCAAGGAGTTCTTCCCCAAGAACCGGGTCGAGTACTTCGTGTCGTACTACGACTACTACCAGCCCGAGGCGTACGTGCCGAGCTCGGACACCTACATCGAGAAGGACTCGTCCATCAACGACGAGATCGACCGGCTCCGCCACGCCTCGACGTCGTCGTTGCTGCTCCGGCCCGACACCATCGTGGTGGCCTCGGTGTCGTGCATCTACGGCCTCGGCTCGCCCGACGAGTACCGCGACAGGATCGTGGCCCTGCAGCCGGGCCAGGATCATGAGCAGCGGGCGCTGTTGAAGCGCCTGGTGGAGCTGCAGTACTCGCGCAACGACGTGACCCTCAACCGGGGGCAGTTCCGGGTCCACGGCGACACCGTGGAGATCCACCCGGCCTATGAGTCGAGAGCGGTCCGGATCGAGTTCTTCGGCGACACCGTCGAGCGGATCCGCCCGTTCGACGTCATGACCGGCGAGATCGGCAACGACCTCGAGGAGCTGGTCGTCTTCGCCAATACCCACTACGGCACCGGGGACGAGCGCATGCGCCGAGCCGTCATCAGTATCGAGGACGAGCTACGGGGACGCCTCACCGAGCTGAACGAGGCCGGCAAACTGCTCGAGGCCCAGCGGCTCCGGATGCGCACCGAGTACGACCTCGAGATGCTGGCCGAGACCGGCGTGTGCAGCGGGGTGGAGAACTACAGCCGCCACCTCGACGGCCGGGCTCCGGGCGTAGCGCCCTTCACCTTGATGGACTTCTTCCCCAAGGACTACCTGGTCGTCCTGGACGAGAGCCACGTGGCCCTGCCGCAGATACGCGGCCAGTACGCCGGCGACCGGTCGCGCAAGGAGACCCTGGTCGACCACGGGTTCCGCCTCCCATCCGCCATGGACAACCGGCCATTGCGCTTCGAAGAGTTCCTGGAGCGCACCGGCCAGGTCGTCCTGCTGTCGGCCACCCCAGGCCCCTGGGAGCTCGAGCACAGCACCAATATCGTCGAGCAGGTCATCCGGCCCACCGGGCTGATCGACCCCGAAGTGGACATCATGCCCACCACCGGTCAGATCGACGACCTGCGGGAGCGGATCGATGCCACGGTGGCCGCTGGCAACCGGGTCCTGGTGACCACACTGACCAAGAAGATGTCCGAGGACCTGACCGACTACCTGTCCGAACAGGGCGTTCGTGTTCAGTACCTCCACTCCGACGTCGACACCATGGCTCGCATCGAACTGCTGCGCGAGCTCCGCCTCGGCGTGTTCGACGTCCTCGTCGGCATCAACCTATTGCGTGAGGGCCTCGACCTGCCCGAGGTGGCCCTGGTGGCCATCTTGGATGCCGACAAGGAAGGGTTCCTGCGCTCCACCTCCTCGCTGATCCAGACCATGGGCCGGGCGGCACGGAACGTCAACGGCAGGGTCGTCATGTACGCCGACCGGATCACCGACTCCATGACGGCGGCCATCGGCGAGACCCAGCGCCGCCGGGCCCGCCAGATCGCCTACAACACCGAACACGGGATCGACCCGCAGTCGATCACCAAGTCGGTCACCGACATCTTGGAGCGGGTCCGCGGCGATGGGTTCGCCATCGGGGGAGCGATGGGCGGCCTCACCACCATGCGGGGCTCCCGCGCCGGCAAGGGCAAGGGCGGCCAGCGCACCAACGTCGACCCCCGGGCCATTGCCGCCGAGATGGCCCATGCACTAGGGGCTGATGCCGACGAGTTGTCCAGCCTGATCCACCGGCTCGATGCCGAGATGGTGAAGGCAGCCGAGGCCCTCCGATTCGAAGAAGCCGCCTTGATCCGCGACGAGTTGGCCGAGCTGCGGGCCCTGCTGGTCCGAGATCCGGTCGACGGCAGCGCCGTCCTGCCTGGGGCCACGGCCGATGTCGAGGTGTCAGCCGACGGCTGAGCCGTCCCGTCGGTGGGGTGGCCTGCTTGCGGACCAGCCGATGGAAGAGAGACCGGCAGCGACCTCGGTCAGGTCTCTCCTCGGGACCGGTATCCTCCACGCCATGGCCGATCGTCTTGTGGTGCGCGGCGCGCGCGAGCACAACCTCCAGGATGTCTCATTGGACCTGCCCCGGGATCGGTTGATCGTCTTCACCGGCCTGTCCGGCTCGGGCAAGTCCTCGCTCGCTTTCGACACCATTTACGCCGAGGGCCAGCGCCGGTATGTCGAGTCGCTCAGCGCCTATGCCCGCCAGTTCTTGGGGCAGATGGACAAGCCCGACGTCGACTTCATCGAGGGGCTGTCGCCGGCCATCTCCATCGACCAGAAGTCAGCATCCCGCAATCCTCGCTCCACGGTCGGCACCGTCACTGAGGTCTACGACTACCTGCGCCTCTTGTATGCCCGCATCGGTAAGCCCCACTGCCCGGTGTGCAGCCGTCCGGTGGCCCGCCAGAGCCCACAGCAGATCGTGGACCGTATTTTGGCCATGGCCGAGGGCACCCGGTTCCTGGTGCTGGCGCCGGTGGTGCGGGGACGCAAGGGCGAGTACAGCGCCCTATTGGACGATCTGGCCAAGCAAGGATTCGCCCGGGTCCGGGTCGACGGTGTCACCATCGAACTGTCCGATCGTGGCGACCTGGAATTGGCCCGCTATGAGAACCACACCATCGAGGTGGTGGTCGACCGGTTGATCCGTCGAGACGACATCCGGCGCCGGCTGACCGAGTCCCTGGAGACGGCGCTGTCGCTGGCCGAGGGCGTGGCCGAGATCGTGGTCGTCGATGCCGACGGCACCGAAGAGGAAGCCATCACCTTCAGTCAGCACCTGGCTTGTACGCACTGCGGCATCAGCTTCGAGGACCCGTCGCCCCGCAACTTCTCGTTCAACTCTCCCTACGGTGCCTGCCCGGCGTGCACTGGGCTCGGGACCAAGTACGAGGTCGACCCCGAGTTGGTCGTTCCCGACGTGACCAAGTCGCTGTCGGAGGGGGCGCTGGCGCCCTGGTCCGGTGCCCGCAGTCAATACTTCGAACGGATGCAGGGGGCGGTGGCCGACCTGGGCGGGTTCTCGGTGGACACCGCGTGGGAGGACCTGTCCAAGGACGATCAGACCTTGGTGCTGTACGGCACCGGGGGAGACCAAGTCCACCTCAAGTACCGCAACCGCTACGGGCGTCAGCGTTCGTTCCACTCGTCCTATGAGGGGATCGTCAGCTGGCTCGAGCGCCGCCACTCCGAGGCCGACTCGGACTTCTTGCGCGACAACCTGGAGAACTACCTGCGCGAGGTGCCATGCCCCGAGTGCGCCGGGTCGCGATTGAAGCCCGAGTCGTTGGCCGTCACGGTGGGTGGCCACAGCATCCACGCCCTGTGCTCATTGCCCATCGGACGGGCCGTCGAGGTCGTCGGGTCGCTGGACCTGTCGGACCGAGACCACATGATCGCCGACCGGGTCTTCCGCGAGGTCAGCGAGCGGATGCAGTTCCTCCTCGATGTGGGGCTCGACTATCTGACCCTGGCTCGTTCGGCAGCAACCCTTTCGGGGGGCGAAGCCCAGCGGATCCGCCTGGCCAGCCAGATCGGCAGCGGGCTGGTGGGCGTGCTTTACGTGTTGGACGAACCATCGATCGGCCTGCACCAGCGCGACAACCAGCGCCTGATCGGGACCCTGGTGCGGCTTCGTGATCTTGGCAACACGGTCATCGTGGTGGAGCACGACGAGGAGACCATCAAGATCGCCGATCACGTGGTCGACGTGGGCCCAGGGGCGGGGGAGCATGGCGGCCGCATCGTCCACTCGGGCCCGGTGTTCGGCAAGGACGGCATCCTGGCCAATACCGAGTCGCTCACTGGGCAGTACCTGTCGGGGGCCAAGTCGATCCCGGTGCCGCAGAAACGCCGTCCGGGCAGCGGCGAGCACCTGGTGGTGCTCGGGGCACGGGAGCACAACCTCAAGGACGTGACCGTCGAGTTCCCCCTCGGCCAGTTCGTGGCCGTGACCGGGGTGTCCGGATCAGGCAAGTCGACGCTGGTCAACGACATCCTTCTGCGGTCGTTGGCCAAACAGGTCCATCGGGCCAAGAGCCTGCCCGGGCAGCATCGGACCATCACTGGGGTGGAGTTGGTCGACAAAGTGGTCGATGTCGACCAGGCGCCCATCGGACGGACGCCGCGGTCGAACCCGGCTACGTACACCGGGGTGTTCGATCACATTCGCAAGCTGTTCAGCCAGACCAACGAGGCCAAGGTGCGCGGCTATCTGCCCGGTCGGTTCTCCTTCAACGTGAAGGGCGGCCGGTGCGAATCGTGTTCGGGGGATGGGACCCTGCGCATCGAGATGCACTTCCTGCCCGACATCTACGTGCCGTGCGAGGTGTGCCACGGGGCCCGGTACAACCGGGACACACTCGAGGTCACCTTCCGGGGGAAGACCATCGCCGACGTGCTCGATCTCTCGTGTGAGGAAGCGCTGGGGTTCTTTGCCGCCCAGCCGCCCATCGCCCGGCATCTCCAGACGTTGGTCGACGTGGGCCTGGGCTACATCCGGTTGGGACAGTCGGCGCCCACCCTGTCGGGGGGAGAGGCCCAACGGGTCAAGCTGGCTTCGGAGTTGAGCCGGCGTTCGACCGGTACGACGCTGTATGTGCTGGACGAGCCGACCACCGGGCTCCACTTCGATGATGTGCGCAAGTTGCTCGACGTCCTCAAACGGTTGGTCGACCAGGGCAATACGGTCATCGTGATCGAACACAACCTCGACGTCATCGCCGCCAGCGACTGGATCATCGACCTCGGCCCCGAAGGCGGCGACGCCGGTGGTGAAGTGATCTGCACCGGCCGGCCGCAGGACATCATGTGGGAAAAACTCTCGCATACCGGCAAGGCGCTGGCGGAGTATGAATTTGCGCTGAG
>CAIVIS010000360.1 GCA_903906055.1 uncultured Acidimicrobiaceae bacterium | reverse complement strand
TCCATCGGGGCCGCGGCCACCAATGTTGATGGCGTTACTGCTGCCGTGATTGCGGTGCCGATCGCATGACTAACCTATTTGTGAACCTTCGAGCGGCGAGATCGGCCCGACCTCAACCCCGGCGGGGGCCATGGATGGGTGGGAGATGTACCGCCCGGAGTCCGGCGAGGGCTGGTTCACCGAGTTGACGTAATGATGCCCCCGGCCCTAGTGGTCGGGGGCATCGGTCGTTTAGCGGGAAGTTACGGGAAGTTACGGCCCGAGCAGGTTGCCGAGCGGCAGGCCCATCTCTGTGTACCGATCCTCAACCGTGTCCGCTGCAGCCTGCTGGCGGTCCTCGGCTCCGAGCACATACGAACCTAACATGACCTCCTTGGTGTGCCCCATGCGCCTCGCTGCCGAGTCGACATCGACACCAGCGGCGACGAGCTGCGTGGCAGCAGCTCGGCGGAAGGAGTGCGTAGTCACGACAAGCCCGCACTTCTTGCCCAGCGATGACAGCTGCGCCGCCAGCGTCTTGGGAGCAACAGGCGTGTCGCCGTCGTAGGTGAGCAGGTAGCCCCATGGTTCGACATGCATCAGCACTCTGAGCCGGTAGCGGTAGCGGTCGATGAACGCCAGACCGTCGTGGCCGAGGTACACCGACCTTGTGCCAATCGACGACTTGGGCGACGTCAGGTAATCGCCACCCTTGCCGGGAACGAGTTGACGTTCGATGGTCAGCGTGCCGGCCACCGGGTCGATGTCGTCCCACCGCAACGCCGCCAGTTCACCACGACGTGCCCCGGTCAGTGCCGCCACGACGACGGCAGCGGCTAGGACGAGATCGCCATCAGTGTCTGCCTTCTTCGCCATGGTGGCGATGTCGGCCAGGGCGAGGGGCTTGCGCTCGACCTTGTCGACCTTGCCGGTCGGTGTCGCCCTTTCGGCCACGTTGATAGAGATCCAGTCCCACGCCAGCGCTTGGCCGAGTGCGGCCCGCATGACCCCGTGCTGCTGTTTGACTGTCGCCTGGGCCATCTCTAGTCCCCAGTAGAAGCGGTCGAGCTGCTCAACGCTCAGATCTCGCAGCCGGGTTGCCCGCAGTTCTGGCGTCAGTCGCTTCTCTGCCATCTCGTAGGACTCAATGGTGGATCGCTTGCGCCCGAGCGCCTCGCACCTGGCGATGTACGCCGCCATCAGCGATCCCACGGTGTGCTCGCTCCCCCTGCGTAGACCTCGACCCTCGACCTCGGCGTAGAAGTCCGCCAGGGCTGCCAGGGCCTCACCCTTGCCACCCCGGTTCTTCGTGTGGACCGTCCGGGATAACTGCTTCGGGTTGCCGGTGGCTGGGTCGTTCCCCACGTAGATCCGCAGTTGCCATACGCCTGGGGATCGCTCCCTCGCAGTGCCTCGCATGGAACACATACTAGGACATTACTAGGACAGATGCTATAAAAACATGTCCTGACCTGGGGTTGACGGTGAGCCGGCCTGTAGGCGGGATACTACTGGGTATGTTTCATTAGTAATCAGTAATACCCCATAGTGTCCTGACCTGGTCATATACCAAGTGGGTGGGGGTATCCCCTGCACAAGTGGTGCAAAAAGTAGGACAAGAAGTAGGACAAGGATCGGGCTGTCCTACTTTCTGCAGCGGCCCATCGACGGCACCACCTGGGGCAAATACTGTCCGCGGGAACTGTAGGGAATACCCCACCGTGATATTCCAATTCTGGGTTGACCCGACTGTATCCACACCGTAGGGTCATCCCCACTGGTGAAGAAGCGGCCAGCGAGCGGATGGGGATTCCTGGTGGGGAAGCGCAGCAAGAAGGTCAAGGGCGGGGGACGCCCGAAGGTCCTGACCGAGATGACCGAGGAGGAGCTTTACACTCTACTCGTCGACATCCATTTGGAGATCGAACACGTAATGGCCCGACTAGTTATCGCGTGCCCTGCGCCCGGTCTCGTCAATCACTGATCGTTGTTGCAGCTGTAGGTCATCGAGCAGCAACATCAGGTCGTCGGTATCAGCGAGCCTCAGTCCGGTGTCGTCTTGCATACCGGCTGCTCGAGCTGCTGGCTGACCACCACGCAGGATGCGGTCGATCGAGTCATCGGTCCACCCGAGTGCAGTGCAGAGTGCCCACGCCTTCTTGTTGGACACGATCGGCTTGCCCGCCAGGTACGCGTTGAGCGTCGGCCTGGTGATGCCCGACTCCCGAATCAAATCTGCCTTCGACAGGTGTAGGGAATCCATCCTCGCCCCGATCGCCGCCGCCACCTGCTCCCACTGATCTCCGCCTGGAGTCATGTCGGTACCTGCCTCTACCTGTCTTGTCGTGTCTCCAGATTCCCACATCATCAGTCACAACGCTAGTGAACTGTTGACCACTCACCACTACTAGTCGCCGTTCGCAACCAAACTGCAATAAAGTTTCTGAATGATGGTGAATACTATTGACTAGAGGTGGATAACTACGTAAGTTGCCGTCCATGCCATCCACCGGACTGCAACTTACCTGCACCGCCACGATCCGCCTCGGGGACCTGGCGTGAGCGTCACCACCATGTCGAAGTACATGACGATCCCGGCTGCTGCCGCTGCCGCCAATGTCTCCCACAGCACGCTGCGCCGGCAGATCGCTGCCGGGGCTCTGCCGGTCATCCGCGTCGGCGGTTGCGTGCGGGTCATGGACGAGACGCTGGCTGCGTTCATGGCCGCCCACGAAGTGAGCGCATGACCGTCGCCACCATGGATGACGGCACCTGGGTCGTCACCTACCCCTGCGGTCACACCGCCTACGGGGCCACCACCCTCGACCGCCTGCGTGCGCTGCGGTCCCCTTGTTCGGCAATCGAGTGCTACCAGCTGCTGCCCG
>CAIVIS010000359.1 GCA_903906055.1 uncultured Acidimicrobiaceae bacterium | reverse complement strand
TGGTCGGTGGTTACCTGGTGGGACCGAGCAACGGAGTCACCAGCGTGGATCTATCGGGAGCCACCTTCGGCTCGGTCGATCTGACCAACGCGGCCATGTACGGCGACAACCTGACCGGGGCCACCCTTACCGGGGCTGGCACCTTCACGGGGACCAACTTGTCGTATGACAACTTCGCCAACGCTGATCTGACCGGTGCCTTCAGCCTTTCGGGTGCGATCCTCACCGGCGCCACCTGGTCCAACACGACCTGCCCAGACGGATCAAATAGCGACACCAACGCTGGCAGCACCTGTATCGGCTTCGGGATCTGAACTAGGTCCCCAACTGCAGGCGGTGACGAAGGATGCCCCCGGCTTCGGCCGGGGGCATCCTGCTGTCGCTCCAGCATGCCAAGCGGCCAGCGGTCCGGACACCTCGGTAGACCGGCGTTCAGCCTCGGGCCGGGATGACCGTCTCGCCCCGCAGGTAGGGAGCGAGCACGTCGGGCAGGACCACCGAGCCGTCATCTTGGCGTCCTGTCTCCACCAGTGCGGCCCAGATCCGAGCCCACGCCAGCGCTGAGCCGTTGAGGGTGTGGACGATCAACGGAGTACCGCCGCCTGACGGGCGGTAGCGGATGTTGGCCCGTCGGGCCTGGTAGTCCGTGCACCAGCTGACCGAGGAGACCTCCAGCCACATGTCCACCCCGGGCGAGTAGACCTCGAGGTCGAAGGTGCGGGCCGCCGAGTTGCCGATATCGCCGCTGCACAGGTCGAGCACCCGGTACTGCAGGCCCAGGGCCTGCAACATGGCCTCGGCTCGCGCCACCATGGACTCCAGAAGCGCAGGGGCCTGGTCGGGGGTGGAGTAGGCGAACAGCTCGACCTTGTCGAACTCATGCACCCGCAGCAGCCCACGGGTATCGCGCCCGGCCGCCCCAGCCTCGCGGCGGTAGCAGGCGGTGCCGGCGGTCAACTTCAGGGGCAGGTCGTCCTCTTCGAGCACATCGCCCCGCCACATCGAGGTGAGCGGCACCTCGGCCGTCGGAATGGCCCACAGGTCGTCGCGCTCGAGGTGGTACGCCTCCTCTTCGAATTTCGGGAGATGACCGGTCGAGACCATGGTTTCGGTCAGCACCAAGGTCGGCGGCCGGACCTCCTCGAACTCATCGGCATGACTGTCGAGGGCGAACGAGGTCAGGGCGCGCAGGAGACGGGCCCCGAAGCCCCGATACAGCGGGAACATCGAACCGGACAGCTTGGCGCCGCGCTCCATGTCGAGCATGCCGAGGTCGCTTCCTATCTCCCAGTGGGGCACCCGCTGAGCTTGCGTGTAGGTCGGGTCGACCTCGGGCCAGGTCCTAGCCACCACGTTGTCGTCGGCACCTGTCCCGTCAGGGGCGTCGGGACTGGGTAGGTTCGGGAGGTAGAGCAGGGCTTGGCGGACATCGTCTTGGGCCTGCTCGGCCACCACGTTGAGTTCGCGCTCTGTATCGCCGGCCGCCCGGCTGTCATCGGCCAATCGCTCCGCTAGGGCAGTGTCGCCCGCCCGCCGGGCCTCACCGACCTGCTTGGACATGGCCTTGACCGAGGCGCGGACCTCATCGCGTGCACCCACTGCGGAACGAGCGGCGATATCGAGCGCGGCCAATCTGTCGATCTCCCCGGGGTCCACACCCCGTCGGGCCAGGGCGGTCTTCACCGCGTCGATGTCGTCTCGGACCAGTCGGATATCGATCATGTCGGCACAACGGTAGCGTGGCGATCCGTGGACCACGCCGACGCTGCCCAGCCGCAAGATGCTGCCGCCTCGACCGAGGTGGCATCGGACTCCTCAGACGCAGCCGTCGTCTGTAGCGACGTGGTCATCCGCTACGGCGATACCCTCGCCGTTGATCGGCTCTCCTTCACCGCTCACCGGGGCGAAGTCCTGGCGCTGCTGGGTCCGAACGGCGCTGGCAAGACCAGCACCGTCGAGGCGTTGGAGGGCTACCGACCGGTGACGTCAGGGACGATGCGGGTCCTCGGACTCGACCCAGGACGTGACCACAACGCCCTGGTGGCGAGGATCGGGGTCATGCTGCAAAAAGGCGGGGTCTACCCGATGTTGGGGCCGGCCCAGGTGCTCCACCTGTTTGCGGCCTACTACGACGACCCCGAAGACCCCGATGCGCTGCTCGACCTGGTAGGGCTGCGAGGTGCCCGACGCACCCCGTGGCGACGCCTGTCCGGCGGGGAGCAGCAGCGCCTGGCCCTGGCTCTGGCTCTGGTGGGCAAGCCCGAGGTGCTCTTCCTGGACGAGCCCACCGCCGGCGTAGACCCCGAAGGCCGGATCGTGGTCCGAGACATCATCACCGCATCGCGCGACAAGGGGATGTGTGTCCTGTTGACCACCCACGAGCTGGCCGAGGCCGAGCGGGTGGCCGACCGAGTGGTGATCATCGACCATGGACGGCTGCTGGCCGAGGGGACGCCGGCCGAGCTGGCCTCGGGCACCGCTGATGGCTCGGTCCGCTTCTCCACCGATCCGGGCATCGACACAGACTCCTTGGCCGCGGCCGTGGCCCCGGGTGCGACCGTCGTCGAGGAGCGCCCTGGCACCTACCGGCTCATAGTGGCCATCGACACCCCATCTCCGGCGGCAGTGGCCGCCCTGACCGGCTGGCTGGCCGAACGCGGGCTGGCCCTGGGGGACCTACGGACCGGGCAGTCACTAGAAGAGGCCTATCTGTCGATCACAGGGTCTCGGGCGGTGCCCGAGCCCGAGGCCGACCAACCGGCAACCAGTGGTCGGGCCCGGCGCTCACGGGGGAGGCGCTGATGCGGCCGCTGATGGCTCACTTGCGGGCCGAGGTGACGATGATCTTCACCAATGGCGAGACCCTCTTTCTGACGCTGGGGATCCCGGTGGTATTCCTGTTGTTCTTCTCCACCGTCCACGTCCTGCCCGAGGGAACCCGCCACCCGGTGGACTTCTTGGTGCCCGGGATCCTGGCGCTGGCCATCATGTCGACCTCGATGACCGCCCTGTCCATCGGGACCGGCTTCGAGCGGGGCTACGGGGTCCTGAAGCGTCTGGGATCCACACCCCTGGGTCGGCCCCGGCTCCTGACAGCCAAGATCCTGGCCGTCCTGGCTGTAGAGCTCTTCCAGGCCGCCGTGCTGATCGGCGTGGGCTACCTGCTCGGCTGGAACCCCGGGGGTCCGGGCGGGGCCAGCGCATTGGTGGGCGAGGCGCTGCTGGCCATGGTGCTCGGCACGGTGGCCTTCGGTGGGATCGGTCTGGTGCTGGCCGGCACGCTCAAGCCGCTGGTCAACCTGGCCGTGGTCAATGCCCTCTTCGTCGTACTGCTGCTGTTGGGCGGGATGCTGATCCCCCTGTCGAAGCTGCCCGACTGGCTGGCCGCGCTGTCCAAGTTGCTACCGGCCGCCGCGCTGTCCCAGGCACTGCACGGGACCCTCGGCCACGGCACACCGGTAGCGGCCCGCGACTGGATGGTGCTGGGTGTGTGGGCAGTGGGTGCACCGCTGGTGGCCGGACTCACCTTCCGCTGGGAGTAGATCCGGTGCAGGCAGCCGTGCGCAGTTGATCGCCGGGACCAGACGTTGGAATCGACTCAGCCGCTGCCGCCGCCGGCCAGCCGGTGGATCCAGCCGTCGAGCTGCGCCTGGGTCACCGGGCCGATGACATGGCCGACCACCACGCCCGACTCGTCGATGAAGAACGTGTTGGGCTCGGCGTTGAGGCCGTAGAGGCCAGCCGTCACCCGCAGGTCAGCGTCCTGGGCCACCGGATAGGTGATGCCGGACTGCTGGATGAACGGCACGGCATCGGCTGGCGGGTCGGCGGCATCCACGCCGACGAACTGGATGACCGATCCCTTCGCCTGAGCTGCGGCTGCGGTGGTGGCGAACATCGGAGTTTCGGTGCGGCACGGGACGCACCATGAGGCGAAAAAATTGAGGACCACCGGGTGATGACGAGAGACACCCAGGGCATCGAGTACCACAGGTGGACCGCCGACGACCGACGGGAGGGAGAAGTTGGGTGCGGACGTGCCCACTGGCACCACGCCTCCGGTACCGCTGCCCTTGCCGCCCGTGGTCGTCGTGCCGAGTCCCACGAACAAGAAGACGGCCAGGGCTGCTGCCAGGACCACACCGACGACAAAGGCGCGCAGTCGACGGGGTGGGCGGGTCTGGGTCGGAGTGGGGGTCGGAGTGGACTCATCGGGAGCATCAGCCGTGTCTGTTTGTTCGTCACCGGCCGAATCGCCCGACTGATCGAGCGACTCCGGCTGGTCGGACTGGTCGATCGGGCCGCTCACGTGATGAAGACGTCGACCGCCATCACCACGAACAGGAGCGTCAGGTAGGTGATCGAGTAGCTGAACAGCTGCATCGAGG
>CAIVIS010000358.1 GCA_903906055.1 uncultured Acidimicrobiaceae bacterium | reverse complement strand
GGGCGCATGCTCCGGCACCCCCACCCGTCCCCGGACCATCGACTGCGGCAGCGCCGCCCACGGCCAGGCCCGTCCGTGGGAGGCGACCGACGACGACGCCCCTGCCCTCGACCCGGCCGACGCCGCTTTGGTGCGCCGGTGCACCGCCAACGCAGTGGTGGCCCACGCCAAGGAGTTCGGCACCGTGCCCGCCGGCCTGCTGTTGTGGGCCCAGGTCGCCCCGGCAACTGTCGACTGGCGAAAGGTCCTGGCCTCCGTGATCCGCCGAGCGCTGAAGCGGACCGCCGGTTCGTCCGACTTCACCTTCGCCCGCCGATCGAGGCGCTCGGCCGCCTTGCCCGGTGTGATTCTGCCCGGACTGTTCCGCCCCTCGCCCGAAGTGGCGGTGGTGGTCGACACCTCAGGATCGATGGGTGCCGAGGAGCTGTCCGACGCACTGGGCGAAATTGACGGAATCTTGGACCGGGCCGGCCTGGCCACCCGCCGGGTGCCGGTGTTGGCGTGCGACGCCGAGGTCGGGGCCATCACCCTGGCCGCCCGCGCCTGCGACGTCGACCTGACGGGTGGGGGAGGCACCGACTTGCGGGTCGGGATCGAGGCCGCCACCCGTCTGCGGCCGCGGCCCCACGTCGTGGTGGTCCTGACCGATGGCTGCACCCCGTGGCCCGCCGTCGCTCCTCGCGGCACCTCGGTGGTGGTCGGCCTCATCGGCGAAGAGGACAGTTGGTGCGAGTCCAGTGTTCCGTCCTGGGCTCGGACCGTGGTGATCAGGCGGCCGACATGATCGAAACCTTCGAGCTGCCCGTGGCCTGCAACGGGGACACCCATCGGGTGGAGATCCGCGTCGATGCCCGCCAGCGGGTCCGGTGCGTGCTCCACGATCACGACCAGGTGGTGGAGGATGTCCTCGAGGCCTTGGGAGGCCCCGCCACCGCCTGCAGCCGTGCCGAAGGTGCGGTGCGGTCGCTGCGCCGTCAGATCCCTTCGGCCGCCGACCGGGTCGCATGGGTGCGCCTAGGAATTACCGCCCCGTTCCTCTATGCAGGCTGGCAGAGCGTAGGGGTCACCAGCCCTCGGATGGCCAAGCGTTGGTTGCGCGTCGTGTCAGCGAGCGAGCCCGCTGCAGTTGGCTGGGATGCAGCGACGAAGGTCCTGGCCTGGAAGCTCAACGGCTTCACTACTCCGACCTCGGCGGGCCCGTGGGCTCGCGCTGGCTGTGATCCGTGGACCGCCAGTCAGTGGGTTGCGGCTGGCCAGACAGTGGCCAGCGCCCAGGAGTGGTTCGACTTCGGCGTCGACACACCAGCTGAAGTCGCTGGCTGGCGCGCATTGGGTGCGCACTTGCCCCAAGAGACAGCGGAGTGGCTGGCGGCCGGGGTCTGTTCGGGTACCGAGGCGCTGCTGTGGTCCAAGCTCGGGGTCACCCGCCCGGCCCACGTAGTGCGCTGGCTGTCTGCCGGGGCGATCGATGCCGACGACGTGTTGTTGTGGGTGCGATGTGGCATCGACATCAGCGGCGGCGCCGGTCCTGAGGCAGTCGAGGACTGGCTGCAGGCGACCTCGTCGGGCAATGTAGCCCGGTCGTGGCTGTCCGCCGGCCGCCACCTGCCCGGTGGCATCACCCGGTCCGGCGTCGCCCCTTGGCAGGCCGTCGGTGTCCACACCGGAGGCTGCCTGGGGGCATGGCTCTCCGTCGGGGTGACCCGGCCCGAAGAAGTGGCCGCTTGGTGGGAGGCCGGGGTAACCGATGTGGCCAGTGCTGCCGAGTGGGCCCGGGCCGGGGTGCGCTCGTTGGCGGATCTCGAGCGCTGGGCCGACGTCGGAATCACCTCGAGCGCCGAGGCCCTCTCGTGGGTGGAGCCTGTCTTCATCACCTGCATCGAGGAGGTGGGGGCCTGGCGAGCCGCCCGCTACCGGAGTCCCGAGTGGGCCCGCCAAGTGGTGTTGTCCGACCGGTCCCAGGTGCCGGACAACGTTGTGGCCGTCCGGGCCCGGGAGAAGCGGTTTCTGCTCGGTGCGGGAATCACCCCTCAACGCGGGCCGACCGATCAGCCGGGTTGGGTGCCCGGGGCTCGTCTTGGGGC
>CAIVIS010000357.1 GCA_903906055.1 uncultured Acidimicrobiaceae bacterium | reverse complement strand
TGCCTGCACCAGGACCTGGAGTTTCGATCCGAGGTAGTTCAATTGGCAGAACGCCGGCCTTTGGAGCCGGATGTTGGAGGTTCGAGCCCTCCCCTCGGAGCCATCGGTCCTGACCTGCCCCCAGGAGCGGAAGGATCGGTGGACTCCCGTCAGGCGTAGTGGTCAAGGATGGTCTGCAGAGTCTCGATCTCACTGTCCGGCGGGACCGCAGCAGAAGACCCTGGAGTCCTCGGGCACCGACCCTGTGTGCCGAGGCAACGGAGTCGTTCCGACAGTTCGGCTAGGTCGACGTCCGGGGAATCGGCGATGTTCCTGGACGCCGTTGTGCCACCTTGGATCTCAAAGCTCGCCGTGTGCTCGGCGATCCGGGTGAGCCCATCGAGTAGCGCCCGCGCATCGCACACCGCCAGGCGACTGGCTCCGGGTTCGTGGGCGGCAGCATCGATGGCCGTGGCGCATCTCGTCCTTGCGGCAAGCAGTGCGTCTCGTTCCTCGCCAGCTCCATCCGGTGGGCTTCCAGCCCCATCCGGTGGGCTTCCAGCCCCGACCACTGCTTCTCGGTACTGGCGGAGCGAGGTGACCACATCGGCGAGGAGGCCGCACACCGATGACGTCCGTCTGGTCGCCCACAGCATTCCGGCCGCCAACACGATGGCCGCACCGATGGCCGTGAACCCGATCCGCGGGCCCGCCGTGCCAGCCACCGGATCGCCGATGGTCTGGAGTAGGAAGACGACGAAGACCGACCAGAACGCGATGGCAACTGCATAGTTGGGGGCCAAGAAGACCAGCGTCCCGGCTCCGGCCAGGGCGATCAGGATGGTCACCTCCCAACCCGACGGCTCGAAGGTGGTGCTGATGAGAACGGCGGCCCCGATGCCGACGGCGGTGCCGAGGAGTCGGGCGACCACCCGGACCACGGTGTCGCCCTGGCCCGGTCGGCCCACCCAGGCCACGGTCATCGGGATCCAGTAGCTATGGGGCTCGTTCCACAGGTCGCTGACGAGGACTCCGACCAGCATGGCCACGGCCAGGCGGACGCCGTGCCGGAAGGACTCGTCGGTCCACCGCAGGTGGGGCCGCACCGGGGGAAGTCGCGGCCGACGGAGAGGTAGGCGCACACCGTCGGCCCGGCTCAGGGGCCAACTACCGGCAGCATGTCGGGCTGTCTCGAGCAGGGGCGTGACGGCGGCATCGACAAGGGCCGGGGGCATGTCGGTACCGAACCGGATGCACTGCCGGCGCGCCTCGTCGAGCTTGCCGAGGCGGACCTGCAGGACTCGGCGCCACGGATGCCACACCAGTGTCCGTGCAGTGGCGAGGCAGACCGACCCACAGGCATCGAGGAGACGTCCTCCGGCTAGGCGGCTCTCGCCGGGCGGAAGCTGGCGGATGTCCGACGCGAGTACGAGCAGGCCGAGTCGGGCCGACCTCGACGCCACGGTGACGTCGGCGAACCACTGCCTGGCCCGCCCGTCGTGTCCGTCGAACTCGAACTCGGCCACCGCCGAGCGGAGTCGCTCGGCGTGGACCACGGCATCGAGCCCCTTCCCTTCGTCGCCCGTGCTCCGGCCCATGCCGCGGAAGAACACCGCCAGCGACGCCCGCGCTCCGTCGGCGCGCCGCCAGGCCCACGGCACCGTCACCACCACCACCGAGATGGCTGCACCGACGAGGAAGTAGCCGGACTGCGAAGCGGCCCGTGGCAGGAGCTCCGGTGCGCCGCTGTAGACCGACAGCACCACCAGCGAGAGCACTCCGATCAGGGCGACACCTGGACCGGCGAACGATGCAGTTCCGAAGACGAGCGCCAGCGAGGTGAGCACGACGGCCTGGGCCAGGGGGGAACTGGCAATGATGCCGCCGAGCAGGATGGAGGCGGATAGCACCAGGGCGCTGGCGACGAACATGAACGATCGCCGCCGATAGGAGACCGCCCAGTCGAAGATCCCTCCCACCATCACGGCGCCGAGCACCAGAGGTGGTCCGCAGGCCGGATTGTGATGCCATCCGGCCCATCCCAGGAAGGCGACGATGAGCAGTGCGATCCGACAGGGCCGCCAGAACACGAGTTGCGCACGATCTACCGACCTAGCGGCGGACCACGACTCGGTCAGGACGCCCATCGGCCGAAGTGTACCTGCGCCCGTTCGCTCTCCGGCTCTCCCATCCGAGCCCGAAGGACCAGCACCAGTCACCGGGATCGGTGACTGGTGCTGATAGCTCAGCCCTTGCGGGCCTTGCTGCGGGTCCGGCCCCGTATCGTGGCGTCGAGGACGACCTTGCGGAGGCGGACGAAGCTCGGGGTCACCTCGACGCACTCGTCGTCGGCGATGAACTCCAAGGCCTGCTCGAGCGAGAGCAGCAGGGGAGGGGTCAGGCGGATGGCTTCGTCGGCAGAGGCGGACCGGATGTTGGTCTGCTTCTTCTCTTTGGTCGGATTGACGTCCATCTCTTCGTCGCGGGCGTTCTCTCCCACGACCATGCCCTCATAGACCTCGGTACCGGGGCCGACGAGAAGCAGGCCGCGCTCTTGGAGGCTCATCAGGGTGTAGCCGGTGGTGAAGCCGCGGCGGTCGGCCACCATCGAGCCGTTGCGCTTGGTCTTGATGTCGCCGTGCCACGGCTCCCAGCCGTCGAAGATGTGGTGGAGCATGCCGGTGCCGCGGGTCTCGGTCATGAACTCGGTGCGGAACCCGACCAGGCCACGGGCTGGGATCCGGTAGTCCATGCGGACCCAGCCGGTGCCGTGGTTGACCATCTCGATCAGCATCCCCTTGCGGAGCGCCATGAGCTGGGTGACCACGCCGAGGTAGTCGTCGGGGACGTCGATCGCCACCTGCTCCATCGGCTCGTGCAGCTTCCCGTCGATCTCGCGGGTGACGACCTGGGGCTTGCCCACGGTGAGCTCGAAGCCTTCGCGCCGCATGGTTTCGACCAGGACGGCCAGCTGCAGTTCGCCGCGACCCTGGACCTCCCAGGTGTCGGGGCGCTCGGTGGGAAGGACGCGCAGCGATACGTTGCCAATGAGCTCGTTCTCGAGGCGGGTGATCACCTGGCGAGCGGTGAGCTTCTTACCGTCGGTGCCGGCCAGCGGGGAGGTGTTGATGCCGATGGTCATGCCGAGGCTGGGCTCGTCGACGGTGATGACCGGCAACGGGCGAGGGTCATCGGCATCGGCCAGGGTCTCGCCGATGGTGATGTCGGCCATGCCGGCCACGGCGGCGATCTCTCCGGGGCCGGCGGAGTCGCACTCGACCCGGTCGAGGGCATCGGTGATGAACAGGTCGGTGATCTTGGTTCGCTCGATGGTGCCGTCGAGCTTGCACCAGGCCACGGTGGCGCCCTTGGTGAGGGTGCCGTTGTGCACCCGGCATATGGCGAGGCGGCCGAGGTAAGGGGAGGCATCGAGGTTGGAGACGATGGCCTGGAGCGGCGCGCCCTCTTCATAGTGAGGAGCGGGGATGTGGTCGATGATGGCCTGGAACAGCGGCTCGAGGTCGGTTCCTATGACGCCCTGCTCGTTGGCGGCCCACCCGTCCCGAGCACAGGCGTAGAGAATCGGGAAGTCGATCTGATCCTCGTCAGCGTCGACGTCGAGGAACAACTCCTCTACCTCGTGGATGACATCCTTGATCCGGGCATCGGGCCGGTCGACCTTGTTGATCACGAGCACCACCGGCAGACGGGCCTGCAGGGCCTTGCGCAGCACGAACCGGGTCTGGGGGAGTGGGCCCTCGGATGCGTCGACGAGGAGAAGGACGCCGTCGACCATGGTCAGTCCCCGCTCGACCTCGCCACCGAAGTCGGCGTGTCCTGGGGTGTCGATGATGTTGATCTTCACCCCGTTGTGGAGCACGGCGGTGTTCTTGGCGAGGATGGTGATGCCCTTTTCGCGCTCCAAGTCGCCAGAGTCCATCACCCGCTCATTGACGGATTGATTGTCACGGAATGCACCGGACTGCCAGAGCATGGCGTCCACCAGGGTGGTCTTCCCGTGGTCGACGTGAGCCACGATGGCTACGTTACGGATGTCGTCGCGGGTCTTTATAGGCATAAGGGGACAATGCTAGCGGTCCGGGGAAGGGGCCCGAACCAGCCCCGATCCACCATGGCGCAGGCGGGCGACGGGTCACCCTGGCCCTCTGGATCAGAAGCCAGCGCTGACGGCCGAAGTGAGCCCGGCACTGGCGGCAGTGACCGTGAAGGTCGTCGAGTTCTGGGCCGAGGTGTCCTTGCAGTTGGCGAAGGTGGCGACACCGCTGACCGCCGTCACCGGGTTGGTGGTACAGGTCAGCGTCCCCGCCGAAGCCGTCAGTTGCACAGAGGCAGCCGAAGTGGTCACCGTGTTGCCGTAGGCGTCCTGAATGGCGGCCACCGGCTGGGTGGAGAAGACGCCCGTGGAGGTGCCGAAGGCGCCCGAGCTGTAGCAGCCGCTGGAACCGAAACCGGTCACGGTTGCACACGCCGGCTGGGTGGTGAAGACCACCTTGGCCGCAGGACCGTAGGTGATGGTCTCCACCTGGGTGTCCGAGGTGAGTCCGGTGGCTGCCGCGGTGAGCGTGGGGCTGGCGGCCTTGGTATCGCCGTAGTAGGCGGTGACCGACTGGGTGTTGGCGGGGATCGACACACTGGTCACCCCGGCACCCCCCGAGGTGGTGGCGAAGATCGGCGACGCTGACGTCGAGGTCAGGTTGACGGTGGTCGCCGTTCCGGTCGTTGTCGGGTTGCCGTTGGCATCGACCACCGAGACAGTGAAGGCGTTCAGGGCCGAGTTGCTAGCCCCGCTGGAGAACGGCGCGGAGGTGAAGGCCAGTTGGGCAGCGGCGCCGGCGACTCCGGCCACCACGGTGATGCTTGTCGAGGTGTCCGTGGTCAGGCCGGTTGCCGTAGCGGTGAACGATGACGGACCGACAGCCCCGGTGAAGGTGCATCCGGCAAAGGTGGCGATGCCGGCCACTGCGGTCACTGGGTTGGTCGTGCAGGTGAGTGCAGCCCCACCCGGAACAGCCGCCAGGGTGACGGCGTTGGTGGCCGAGGTGATCACATTGCCCCGGGCATCGGCAACAGCCACGACCGGCTGGGTGGTGAAGGCGGTGCCGTTGATGGCGGCTACCGGCTGGACGGTGATGACGAGCTGGTTGGCACCCGTAGTCGTCGTGGTAGCGCTGGTCAGCCCGGTGCTGGCAGCCGTCAGGTAGTTCGTGGTGAAGAAGGTGGCATTCGATACCGAGTCCTTGCAACCGGCGAACGTGGCCACACCAGCAACTGCCGACAGCGGGTTGGTCGTGCAGGAGAACGTACCCGTAGAGGCGGTCAGAGTGATCGACGCCGTCGACGTCACCTTGTTGCCGCCGGAGTCCTGGACGGTGACGACCGGCTGGGTGGTGAAGTTGGCATTTGCGGTGGCCGAGGCGATGGGCTGGGTGGTGAACGCCAGTTTGGAGGCGGCACCGACGGTCAGTGTCACGGTGTTGGTGGTGGCGCTGGTGAGTGCCGTACTGGTGGCCGTCAGCGTGTAGTTGCCCACCGTGCCGGTCAGGGCACATCCAGCAAACGTGGCGATACCGGACGATGCATTGACCGGGTTGGTGGTGCAGGCCAGGGCGCCAGAACCGCTGGCCACCGACAGGATGATCGGAGCGCTCGAGGTGGTGACGGTGTTGCCGCTGGCGTCTTGGACGGTCAGTACCGGCTGGGCGGCCAGGGCCACGGCGTTGGCCACTGTCGTGCTGGGCTGGGTGGTGACGGCCAGCTTCGATGCGACACCGGCCGTGAGAGCGAAGCTCGACGTGGTGGCGCTGGTCAGACCGGTAGATGATGCCGTCAGGGTGAAGTTCCCCACGGTGCCGGTCAGCTTGCAGCCGGCGAAGGTGGCGATGCCAGCGGTAGCCGCCACCGGGTTAGTGGTGCAGGCCAAGGTGCCGGTCCCGCTAGCCACGGCCAAGGTGACGGCAGCACTCGATCCGGTGGCGGTGTTGCCACTGGTGTCCTGGACAGTCACGATCGGCTGGGTGGTGAATGCGGCACCGCTGACAGCCCCAGACGGTTGGGTGGTGACGATCAGCTTGGTGGCCGCGCCTGCCGTCACGTTGATGGATGTCGAGGTCGCACCGGTCAAGGCCGGGACTCCGCCAGCAGCGCCCAAGGTATAGCTGCCGATGATCCCAGTGACGGTGCAACCGGCAAACGTGGCCACACCGGCGACTGCGGCCTTGGAGGCAGCGGTGCAGGTGAGGGCACCAGCCGATGGGGTCAGGGTGATTGTGGCCGTCGAGTTGGTACCGGTGGTGACGGTGTTGCCACCGGAGTCCTGGACGGTGACGACCGGCTGCGTGGTGAAGGCCACCCCGTTGGTCGCAGATGCACTGGGCTGCGTGGTGAAGGCCAACTGGGCGGCAGCACCGGCGGCCAGCGTGATGCTCGCCGTGGTGGCACCGGTCAGGCCGGTCGACGAAGCGGTCAGCGTGTAGCTGCCCACCGTGCCGGTGAGCTTGCAGCCGGCAAAGGTAGCGATGCCACTGACAGCCGTCTGCGGGTTGGTGGTGCAGGCGACTACTCCCGCACCACTGGCCACGGCCAGGGTGACCGAGGCGCTGGAGCCCGTGACGGTGTTGCCCCCGATGTCCTGGACGGTCACGACTGGCTGGGAGGCGAATGCCACCCCGTTGGTCGCCGTGGCACTGGGCTGGGTGGTGATGGCCAACTGGGCGGCTGCACCCACGGTGAGGGCGAAGCTCGCCGTGGTGGCACTGGTCAGGCCGGCCGACGAAGTCGTCAGGGTGAAGTTACCCAACGTGCCGGTCAGCTTGCAGCCAGCAAAGGTAGCGATGCCACCGGTAGCCGTCTGCGGGTTGGTGGCGCAGGCCAGGGTGCCGGTCCCGGTGGCCACGGCCAGGGTGACGGGAGCACTCGAGCCGGTGACGGTGTTGCCGCTGGCGTCCTGGATGGTCACGACGGGCTGCGTGGTGAAGGCCACGGCATTGATGGCACCGGCCGGCTGGGTGGTGACGGCCAACTTGTTAGCCGCACCGGCAGTCAGGGCGAAGCTGGCGGTGGTGGCACCGGTCAGACCGGTGGCTGCGGCGGACAAGGTGTAGTTGCCCGCCGTGCCGGTCAGCTTGCAGCCAGCGAAGGTGGCGATGCCGGATACAGCCGTCACCGGATTGGTGGTGCAGGCGAGCACACCTGTTCCGGTGGCCACGGCCAGGGTGATCGAGGCAGTGGAGCCGGAGACGGTATTGCCGCCGGAGTCCTGGACGGTCACGACCGGCTGGGTAGTGAAGGCGGTGCCGTTAGCGGCACCGGCTGGCTGGGTGGTGACGGCCAACTTGGTGGCAGCCCCCGCAGTCAGGGCGAAGCTCGACGTGGTGGCACTGGTCACACCGGTGGCTGAGGCCGTCAGGGTGAAGTTGCCGGCGGTGCCGGTGAGAGCACAGCCAGCAAAGGTGGCGATGCCAGCGCTAGCCGTCAGCGGGTTGGTGGTGCAGGAGAGCACACCCGTTCCGCTGGCCACGGCCAGGGTGACGGCAGCACTCGAGCCGGTGACGGTATTGCCACTGGCGTCCTGGACGGTCACGATCGGCTGGGT
>CAIVIS010000356.1 GCA_903906055.1 uncultured Acidimicrobiaceae bacterium | reverse complement strand
TGGCGTTTGACTCAGTGAAAATGAGACATAGAACGGTCTACTACTGGCCCTTTTGCCGCATGGTTGCAAAGTTGCTGACAGGTTGCTATCCGGTGGCGGCTCGGTTACGGTGCCTACTCTGGCAACCCCTGGGGGGGCTGGCACACCCAATAGGCAGGTTGCCTTGGGTGCAGACAGGAGCGACCGTGGTGGACGGACTGGACTGTTGGAACATTGCTGTGGCCGATGCGGAAACGATGATCTGCACACTCCGAGGAAGCGGGGGGGGGGCTACCTTCTTAGCGGCCTCTCGCCTCGAGGAAGCCATCGCCGACTGTCGGGCTATGGGAGCAGGAGCCCGGCCCGCAGCATTTCGCCACGCAGGATGAGCGCACCGAGCTCATCGATGTCGACACCTAGGTAGTCCATCAGCGCCGCAGCATGTACGGCCGACGGTCGGGACTGGTCCTCGTGCCACCGATTGATGGCGTTCGCTGTCGCCCCCAGGATCGGGTCGAGCTGCCGGTAGGTATAGCCGTTCTCGGCCTTCTTCGCCCGCAGCGCTCCACCAAGCGTCTGGTGTGTCATGTGACCAGTATGAAGCATCGCTGGTTGCTTTTCCACTCCTACCGCATCTAGCCACGTGTACCCACATCGACTCGGGGGCAGAAAAGTTGCAGAAAAGATAGATACATACTTGTAATCTGTCCTGCCTCATGTGACACTGTCCGCATGACAGACCTCATGAAGGCCCCGGAAGTGGCCGCCATCTTCGGTGTCAACATCGCCACGATCAACCGCTGGTGCATTGAGGGCAAGATCCCGGCAGTACGTCACGGGCACCACTGGTACATGCAGCGGGCCAACGTCGAGGCGATGTTCGTGCCGACGAACGTGGCCGGCTGACCAGTGACCGTTGACCGCTCCAGTCTGTACCGACCGAGCGATCCCGAGTTCTCGATCGTGTGCCACGGCTGTCGCTTCCGCCGGGATCACCGCTGCGCCGAGCAGTTCACCATCCACGCTGGCGTATACGCCGGGACGTATCGCTGCACATGCACGAGCTGCAGGGCGGCCCGGTGACCTTCCGCCACTTCGTCAGCATGCAGCGCCACCCGGTGAACCCCTTCAAGCGCAGGGAGTGCTGCATCTGTGGGTACCGCTCGCCCTGGCGGGTGGCTGGCCGGGCAGGTGGGCACCCACACATGGTCGTCACCGTGAGCATGTCGGACCTCACCCCGATGGACTCGGCGGTCCAGGTGCAGGCCGTGTCCTCGCTGGCTGACGGCACGTGGATCGTCACCTACAAGTGCGGCCACCTCGTATACGGCACGTCGGGCTTCGACCGTGCCAAGGCCATGACCAATCACTCGGTATTCGTGTGCCATCAGCAGCCCGCCCCTGCTGATGGCACAGGGCTCCCGAGCGACAACTCAGGAGCCCCGGCAACGGGTCGACCGCAATCGACCCAACAGGAGAAGCATACAAGTGACTGACTTCGCTCCGGTGTCCCATGCGGACACCATCAACTTCCTGCGTGCCGGCGGTCACCACCGCCTCGCCGACGACCTGTACCGGGTCGTCAACGAGCACATCCCGGCAGCGGAGCACTACCTCGCCCTGCTCGAGGAGCTGCAGGCTGAGCAGGTGGACGCATGACGACGAACTCCGAGGCCCGCAAGCGTGGCGACGAGATCGCCAACGCCAGCACCATGACCGACCTCCACATCACCATGAGCACCGACGTGTCGATGCACCCCGGCAACGACGGCACGCCCCGCTGGGTCATCCAG
>CAIVIS010000355.1 GCA_903906055.1 uncultured Acidimicrobiaceae bacterium | reverse complement strand
GCCCTGTCTGTCAGGCTGACGTGAGACACCTGCTGTAGCTGATCATCACTCCCGGGCGACACAGAAAGACCCGAAACCATGACCCTGACCGACAATGCACCCTTGACGGCACGCGCCCAGAATGGGGATGTGACCGACGACACCGATCCCGCCGCACGGCCCCAGAGGCGAACCTTCACGGCCGAACAGAAGCTGACGATCCTTGATGCCTACGAAGAGGCCGAGACCGGTGCCAAAGGTGCCATGCTCAGACGAGAGGGCATCTACAGTTCGCAGATCACCGAGTGGCGCAAGGCTCGTGATGCGGGCACATTGGCTGCCCTCGGCGGCAAGGCCCGAGGCGTGCGCAGCGCCGACAAGAAAGAGGCCGATCGCCTGCGCAAGCGCAACGCTCAACTCGAAGCCGAACTGGCCAAAACAAGGACGGCCCTCGACATCGTGGGAAAAGCACACGCGCTCTTGGAGATGCTCTCCGAGAGCGCGGACTACGAGGAGAAGTAGACGCGGTGGTCGACACCCACCACGAGGAACTATCCCAATCGGTCGGCATCAAGAAGGCCTGCCAACTACTGGGCCGGCCTCGAGCCACCCACTATCGCCGCCAGTGTCCATCGGTGGTCCGGGCCGAGCCCGCTTGTCGTCCCCGCCCGGCCAACGCGCTGAGCGAGTCCGAGCGCCAGGCGGTGTTGGATCTGCTGCACCGGCCAGAGCACTGCGACCTAGCGGTCCACCAGGTCTGGAGTCGCACCCTCGACGACGGCCGCTACCTGTGTTCGCCCTCGACCATGTACCGGTTGCTGGCTATCCAGGGTGAAACGAAAGAGCGCCGGCTTCTTCGGACTCATCCGGCCAAGAAGAAGCCCGAGCTGCTTGCCACCAGGCCGAACGAGGTGTGGTCGTGGGACATCACCAAGCTGCGGGGTCCGGCCAAAGGCGACTACTTCGACCTCTACGTCATCATCGACATCCTCAGCCGCTACGTCCCGGGCTGGCTGGTGGCCGAATCCGAATCGGCTGAACTCGCCCGGGACTTCATCGAAGATGCCATCGTCACCCAAGACGTGGACCCTGGCACCTTGACGCTCCACGCCGACCGGGGTCCGTCCATGCGCTCGAAGCCCGTGTCCCAACTCCTCGTGGATCTCCAGGTGATCCGGAGCCACTCCCGGCCTCACGTGAGCAACGACAACCCCTACAGCGAGGCCGCCTTCAAGACCTTGAAGTACTGCCCGACGTTCCCTGATCGATTCGGATCCATCGAAGACGCTCGAGCTTTCTGCGGCGAGTTCTTCGAGTACTACAACCATGTCCATCGCCACTCGGGCATCGCTTTCCATACGCCGGCATCGGTCCACTACGGCACCGCCGAGGAGGTCAGGATCCAGCGCCAGGCGACCCTTTCTGATGCATTCGCAGCCAACCCGGCCCGATTTCGTCACCGTCCGCCGGTGGCCCCGATCATCCCGTCGGTGGCTTGGATCAATCAGCCCGTTCGAGAGGAGGTTGCACACAACTCCTGAACCGACCGTGTCTCAAATCGCTTGACAGGTTCCGCCTTGCACATCTGGATGGCAAGCGACTCGACCTGTTGGCTGGTGGCCCTCCATGCCAGGGATTCAGCCTTCAGAGACGTGGAGCACGTGAAGACCCCCGTAGCTTGTTAGTCCTTCGTTATCTCGAATGGCTGGAAGAGCTGCGTCCGAGGAGCTTTCTCATCGAGAACGTGCCGGCCATCCGGTCGGTCAGAGGTCGGCACATTATCGCTGAGGTCGAGAAGAAGGCGACCGACCTCGGCTACGACCTTCACGCTGCCGTGCTGGATGCCGCAGACTATGGCGTT
>CAIVIS010000354.1 GCA_903906055.1 uncultured Acidimicrobiaceae bacterium | reverse complement strand
GTCGTCACTGGTGCCGCTTTCAAGGTCATTGTCACCACCCAGCCTGTGGGCGGGGTCATCGAGGGCACCGCCTTCGCCACCCAGCCGTCGGTGTCGGTGGAGGACGCCAACAACAACGTGGTGACCGCCAATACCTCCAACGTGACCCTGTCCATCAGCACATATGCGCCAGCCAACGGTGGAACGACCCGGGGCACCTTGGCGTGCACCAACGTTGGTGGCGTGGCCAACGCGGCCATTGCTGGTGTGGCCGCCTTCACTGGATGCAACGTCACCGGAGCAGCCGCTGCTGGCACCTACGTCCTGTCGGCCGCTGGCTCTGGCCTTACCTCAGCGATCACCTCGAGCGTGTCGGTCATCGCTAGCAGCGTCAGCCAGCTGGCTGTCACCTCGACAGCGGTGTCCGGTGCAGCATCGTCGGCAGCCGCCATTGGTCCGATCACGGTGACGGAGCAGGACTCGTTCGCCAACTCGACCACCACCGCCGAGACGGTCACCCTCTCCTCCAACTCGACCGGGACCGCTACGTTTGCCGCCACCTCGGGTGGCTCGTCCATCACCTCGGTGTCGATCGCCGCCGGCTCGTCGTCGGCGCAGTTCTTCTACGGCGACACCAAGTCGGGAACCCCCACCATCACCGTGGCCGCCAATGGGCTGACCTCTGGAACGCAGACCGAGACGGTCACGTCTGGTGCCGCCACCAAGTTCGTGATCACCTCGACGACTGTGTCCGGAACTGCATCGGCTACCGCCAACCTGGGCCCCATCACGGTCGCCGAGCAAGACGCCCTGAGCAACCCGACCACCGCGGCCCAGACGATCACGCTGTCTTCGACCTCTAACGGCACGACCAAGTTCGCCACCACCGCGGGCGGTACGGCTGTCACCACGGTCTCGATCCCCGCCGGTTCGTCGAGCGCCACCTTCTTCTACGGCGATACCAAGTCGGGCACCCCGACCATCAGTGCTTCCGGTGGGCTCACCTCGGGCGGCCAAACCGAGACCATCACCCCGGCGGGCGTCGCCAAGCTGGTCCTCACCACGACGGCCGTATCCGGTGCGGCATCCTCGAGTGCCACTCTCGGCCCGATCACCGTGGCCGAGCAGGACATCTTCAACAACGCCACCACCACCGCCGAGACGATCGCCCTTTCCTCCACCTCGGCCGGGGGCGTATTCGCCTCGACCTCCGGTGCGTCAACGACCACTTCGATCACCATCGCCGCCGGATCCTCGTCGACCTCCTTCTTCTACGGTGACGTCAACGCCGGCAGCCCGACCATCACCGTGGCCGCCTCCGGTCTGACATCGGCGAGCCAGGCCGAGAACATCACGGCAGCCAACGCCGACCATCTGGTCTTCGTCCAGGGGCCGACCAGTACGTATGCCGGCAAGGTCATGGCACCCGGTGTCACCGTGCAGGTCATCGACATCTACGGCAATCCGGCTTCAACCAACGGACTGGCGGTCACGCTCAATCCGTCGGCCGGCACCATCGCATCGGGCGCCACCGGCTCCACTGATGCCACTGGAAAGGCCACATTCGCCGCCGTCACCATCAACACGGCCAACGCCGGTCTCACCCTTACGGCATCGGGTACCGGGGTGACCTCGTCATCGGCGTCGTCGGCCGTCAACATCACCGTCCTGGCTCGCAACGGTTCCTCGATCACTGATACCGCCACCGACATCGGATCCGGGGTGAGCGCAGTGGCCTACTACTACTGCCCGAACTTCACCGGCACCTGCACCAGCGCCAACTGGGTCTCGGTAGGGAGCTCGACGTCTGGTCCGACGTATCCGATCACCTGGACCACCACACCGGCCGACGGCAGTTACCACGTGGTGGCTGTAGGCACCGACAATCTGGGCAACGTCAGCGGGCCCAGCACCTCGAACCCGGTCACCGTGGACAACACCGCTCCCACCGGTTCGGTCACCTACACCAATGGCTATCTCACCTCCACTTCGGTGGCGGTCAGCTTTAGCGCCACCGACGCCATCACCGGGGTCGACGCCACCACCGGTCAGCTGTTGCGGGCCACGGCCCCTCTGGCCGCAGGAACGTGTGGGACGTTCGGCTCCTACGCTCAGATCGGCACCACCGGGCTGGTCTCGCCTTATACCGACACATCGGTGGCCACGGGCAGCTGCTACAAGTACGAGTACCAGGTGTCTGATGCAGCCGGCAATCAGGCCACCATCACCTCGACCAACGTGGCCGAGATCGACACCGCTGCACCCACCCTGGCCGTGTCGGCGGTCACTGGGGCCAACGTCAGCCTGACTGGCTCGACCATCTACTACCGGGCCACCGGCAGCCCCGTCGGCACCTTCACCCTGACCGTGACCGAGGCGACCTCGGGCATCAGCACCCAGACCTTCCCGACCATCACCGGATGGACCAAGGGCTCGGTAGCCTCTACCTCGACCACCGCTTCGGCCACCTACACCCTCACCAGTGCGGCCACTGGCAACGGCCCCCAGTCGGTGTCGGCCACCAGCGGAGCGGGCACCACGGCATCGGCCCTCAGCTTCACCCTTACCCCCGACACTGCCGTGCCGACCGGTGGCGCACTGACGGTCAACGCCATCGGGGCGACCTCGGTGGGTACCTCGAGCCAGACGGGTGTCACCACCTTCACCATCGGAACCCGGACCGACTACTCCGACTCCGGTGCCGGTCTGGCCACGAGCATTCTCAAGATCCAGTCGGCCACCTACAACAACAACACCTGCGGTTCGCCAGGATCTGGTGGACCGTTCACCACAGCCACCACAGTGACCGGCACGACCCAGCCCACAGGCATCACTGTCGGCTACTGCTACCTGTACACGCTCACCGGCACTGACAACGTGGGGAACGCCACCTCGATCGCCACCACCGTCCAAGTCCCCGGTGCCATCAACAAGCTGGTTATCACCTCCACTGCCGTGACCGGGACGGCATCGGCCACAGCCACCCTGGGTGCCATCACCGTTCAGGAGCAGGACACCTACGGCAACCCGACCACCAACGCCCAGACGGTCACTCTCTCCTCCAACCCAGGCGGCACCGCTATCTTCGCCGCTACCTCGGGCGGTTCGGCCATCACCTCGGTCACTATCCCGGTCAACTCCTCGTCGGCCACCTTCTTCTACGGCGACACCAAGTCCGGTACCCCGACCATCACCGTCGCTGCCACCGGACTGGCCTCAGGCACCCAGGTCGAGACAGTTACCGCAGCGGCTGCCTCCAAGTACGCCATCACCTCGGCCGCCGTGTCCGGAACGGCTGCATCGACTGCCACCCTGGGTCCGATCACCGTGGCCGAACAGGACACGTTCGGCAACGCCACCACCACGGCCCAGACGATCACCTTGGCCTCCAACTCGACTGGCACCAAGCTGTTCTCCGCCACCTTGGGCGGGTCGTCCACCAGCACGGTCTCCATTCCGGTCAACTCTTCGTCGGCCACCTTCTACTACGGCGACACCAAGTCCGGGACCCCGACCATCACCGCCTCCGGTGCGCTCACCTCGGGCACGCAGATCGAGACGATCACCGCCGGTGCCGCGTCCAAGTACGCCATCACCTCGACGGCGGTGTCGGGCGCGGCTTCGGCCACTGCCACCCTCGGTCCGATCACGGTGGCTGAGCAGGACTCCTTCGGCAACGCTGCCACGACCGCCCAGACAGTCACCCTGGCCTCCAACTCGACCGGCACCGCCGTCTTCTCCGCCACCTCGGGCGGCTCGGCCACCACCACGGTGTCTATCCCGGCGGGCTCCCCGTCGACCACCTTCTACTACGGCGACACCAAGGCCGGCACCCCGACCATCACCGCCTCTGGTGCGCTCACCTCGGGCACCCAGGCCGAGACGGTCACCGCGGCCGCCGTCAACAAGCTGGTCATCACCTCGACGGCGCTGAACGCCACGGCTGTCTCCACCGTCACCCTCGGCCCGGTGACCGTGGCCGAGCAGGACACCTTCGGCAACGCCACCACCACCGCTGAAACGGTTACCGTCTCTTCTAACTCGAGCGGCACCAAGTTCGCAACCACGTTGGGCGGAACTGCCACCACCACGGTCTCTATCGCCGCCGGCTTCTCTTCGGTCAACTTCTACTACCAGGACACCAAGGCTGGCAGCCCGACCATCACCGCAGCAGTTACTGGGTTGACTTCGGCCACTCAGGTGGAGACGATCAACGCCGGTGCGGTCAACAAGCTGGTCATCACCTCGACGGCGCTGTCGGCAACGGCCAGCACTACCGCCAACATGGGTCCGATCACGGTCCAGGAGCAGGATGTCAACGGCAACCCGACCACCACGGCCGAGACGGTCAGCCTGACCTCCAACTCTGCCGGCACCGAGTCCTTCTCCCTCACCTCGGGAGGGGCGTCCATCACCACGGTGGCCATCCCGGCCAACTCCTCGTCAGCCACCTTCTACTACGGCGACCCCTTGGCCGGCACCCCGACCATCACGGCATCCGTGACTGGCCTGACCCCAGGGACCCAGACCGAGACAGTCACCGCCGGTGCCGTCAACAAACTGGTCATCACCTCGACAGCGCTTTCGGCAAAGGCCGGCATCACCGCCAACATGGGCCCGATCACCGTCCAGGAGCAGGACGCCACTGGCAATCCCACCACCACTGCAGAAACGGTGTCCCTGTCTTCGAGCTCAACTGGTACCAAGCTGTTCGCCGCCACCTCGGGTGGCACCACGCCCATCACCACGGTGTCCATCGCCGCCGGGTCCTCGTCGGCCACCTTCTACTACGGCGATAGCAAGGCCGGCAGCCCAGTCATCACTGCGGCAGTGAGCGGCCTGACCTCTGGAACCCAGACCGAGACCATCACCGCTGCGGCCATTGCCTTCGTGCAGCAGGCGGCGGCAACCGGTGGAGCTGCCCTGACATCCCAGACGATCACCCTTCCCGCTAACTCCACCGTGGGGAACACGCTGGTGCTGCTCGTCTCGTGCGACCATTCGAACAATGCCACGGTGTCGACCGTGTCCGGCGGCGGAGTCACCACATGGTCCAAAGCCACCGCGACTGCTGCGGCGTCCGGGGCCGGTATGGCCGAGATCTGGTACGGCGCCGTGACCTCGGCGGCAACAGTGCTTACGGTCACCCTGAGCGGCTCGACCAACTGGCAGCTGGCCGATCTGGCCGAATACTCAGGTATCAACACCACGTCTCCTCTGGACGGGGCCACCGGCACCACCGGCAGTGCATCGAGCTTCACGGCCGGCCCGATCACCACGACATCGGCCGGAGACCTGGTGGTCACCGATGTCTGGACTGGCGTCGCCAACTCCGCCAGCACGGTGGGGCCGAGTACCCCCGGGTACACCGTACTGAGTGAGACGAAGGCCAACGGCAGCTTCTATCGAGGCTGGGCGGCCTACCAGGTTGTCGGTGCGGCGGGCTCGCAGTCGGCAGCGTGGATCCAGCCTTCCTTCACCTCGGGGACCTACGCCACGGCCATCGCCGCCTTCAAGCCCTGATCCACCGGTACCCCAGTAGCGAAGATCGATGAGGTAATCGACAGTCTTCGCTTCTGGCGATCCCCAGAACCAATTCATGGG
>CAIVIS010000353.1 GCA_903906055.1 uncultured Acidimicrobiaceae bacterium | reverse complement strand
CCGATCAGCAGGAACCCCCAGTGCCACTAGTGCGCCCATGACTACCTGCTCCACCTGGTGCACATGCTTCGGGCCCTGGTGCGGACCAGCCCCGACGGTGCGGATCGAGTAGCCGATGAGCTGACCTGGACCGTGGAAGGTGACGTCGCCACCACGATCGACGGTCACCTGTTCGGCACCGACAGAACTCGGATCCACGAGCACGTGCGTCGGATCAGCGTGGGCCCCGAGCGTGTAGACCGCACTGTGCTCGAGCAGGAGCAGATAGTCGTCTTCGGACCGGGCGGCCAGGGCGCGCTGCAGGTCCCACGCCTCGCCGTAGGGGACGCGGCCCAACCACCGAGCCCTGATCACGGAACTGCCCAGGCCGTTCTTGTGGCCGTGGATGACCGGAATGGAGTGGTCGTCGGCACTGTCTGTGAGAAGGTCGCTGTCACCGTGGGTCAGAGTTCGCTGGTCCAGTCACGGTCGTCGAGGATGGCAGCCAGACGGGCCAAGAAACGAGCGACGTAGGCGCCATCGACCGCTCGGTGGTCGAAGTTCATGGCCACCAAGCCGATCGAGTGGATCCCGATCGATTCGGTGCCGTCGGGCAGCTCCACCACGACAGGCTTGCGGGTCACCCCGTCGGTCGACAAGATGGCCACCTGCGGCTGGTTGATGATCGCCCCGGTGATGAACGTCCCGAACGGTCCGGCGTTGGTGATGGAGAACGTCCCATCGCTGATGTCGTCGAGGCTGAGCGACTTGGTCCGAGCCCGATCGGCCACATCGCGTATACGCCTGGCCATGCCCCGGAGGTTGAGCTCTTCGGCCTGATGTACGACCGGGACGATCAGCCCTTCGTTGTCGAGGTCGACAGCGATCCCCACGTTGATGTCGTGATGAACGATCAGCGCGTCCTCGCCCACAGATGCATTGAGGTGCGGGAAGTCGACCAAGGCCTCGACCACGGCCAGAGTCACGAAGGGCAGGTAGGTGAGGCTGAAGCCCTCTTCGGCCCGGAAACGGTCGCCATGGGTCCGCCGCACCTGCTCGACTCGTTCGTAGTCGATCTCTCGGACCATCAACGTGTGGGCCGAAGTGGCCTTGGACCGGAGCATGTGCTCTGCCGTACGGCGGCGGATGTTGGTGAAGGCGATGACCTCGTCGCGTGGGCCGCCGCTCCGCCGTGGGCCGACCGGGGCGCGCGGAACAGGGGCCGTCGCCGGTGCACCCGGTGGGACGGCACCGGCGGGCGCAGCAAGGGGGGAGGCGGCAGTGGGCGCGATGCTCGGGACCACGAGTGGGGACGCACCCCGCTCAATGACGGCCTCGACGTCGGCCCGAGTGATCCGACCACCTAGTCCACTACCGCGGACCAATGACGCGTCGATCCCGTGCTCGGCCAGCAGTTTGCGGACGACCGGGGAGAGCACCAGAGAGTGGTCGACTCCTTCCGATGGAGCCGCGGGTGCCACTGTGGGCCTGGGGGCCGCAGGTGGCGACGCCACCGGCTCGTCCGGTAGCGACTTCAGCGAAGGCACTGGCGAATCCGTCCTGGTCGACGCGGCTGGTGCCGGAGGAGGAGGTGCTGCAGGTGCTGCAGGTGCTGCAGGTGCAGCCACTTCGACCTGCTCCTCGCGCGGTGCCACCCCTGCAGAAGTTGCGGAAGCACTGCCGTCGATCACGGCCAGGGTCACCCCGACATCGACGGTGTCGCCCTCCTCCACCAAGATGGCGGTGAGGATCCCGTCGGCTGGAGATGGCACCTCGGAGTCCACCTTGTCGGTGGAGACCTCGAAGAGCGGCTCATCACGGGCCACGGTGTCCCCTACCGCCTTGAACCACTTGGTGATCGTTCCCTCAGTTACTGTCTCGCCGAGCTGCGGCATAGTCACATCAGCCAACGTGCAGCCCCCTTCCGGTCAGCGCCAGCACGGTCTCCCCGAATGTCTCCGACAACGACGGATGTGGCTGGACGAACTGGGCCACCTCGGCGGCCGTGGCCTCCCAGTTGACGGCCAGGTAGCCGGCTCCGAGCTGTTCGGTCACCCACGGGCCCACCATGTGGACGCCCAAGATCCGACCGGTAGAGCCGTCGGATCGCTGTTCGGCGATCACCTTCACCATCCCCTCGGTGTCACCGATGATCCGGGCCCGGCTGTTTCCGCCAAAGGGGTCCTTCTGCACCACGATGTCGAGTCCGGCCGCCGTGGCCGCAGCTTCGGTCATCCCGGCAAAGGCGACCTCAGGATGGCAGTAGATGGCCCAGGGCACCCGGCTGTAGTCGACCGGCAGGACTGGTTCTCCCAGGATCGACTTGATGACCACGATGGCCTCGGCAAAGGCCACGTGGGCCAACTGCGGCGAAGCGGCGACCACGTCCCCAACGGCCCACACCCCAGCAGCCGATGTCCGCATCAGGCCGTCGGCGACCACGAAGCCGCGCTCATCTATGACCACACCGGCATCCTCGGATACCAGCCCTTCGGTGCGGGGGCGCCGTCCGACCGACACCACTACTGCATCGACCGCCAACTGCTCATCGTCACCGAAGGAGACCACCGTGCCACCCTTGGCTGCAGGCGCATGTCCGTGCAGGACAGCGCCCGCCTTGACGTCGATCTTGCGTTTTTTGAACGAGCGGGCGATCGTCCGGACGACGTCGTCGTCGCATCCGTTCAGAATAGAGGGAAGGGCCTCGAAGATGGTCACCTTGGTCCCTAGATCAGCGAACATGGTGGCGAACTCGCAGCCGATGGCCCCGCCTCCGATGACAGCGACCGACGCGGGCAGGTGCTCGAGGGCCAGGACTTCGTCGGACGTCATGACCACGGTGCCGTCGATGTCGAACCCGGGGATCGTCCGGGGCACCGAGCCAGGAGCCAGCACGATGTCCGTTCCTGTCACCTCGGTGATCGACCCGTCGGTTCCGTCGATGCGCACCCGGTGGCCAGCCAACAGGGTGCCGCTGCCGTTGAACACGGTGACCGCCCGGCCCTTCAGCAGCCCGGACAAACCGGAAAACAGCTGGTCCACCACCTGCTGCTTGCGAGCTTGGCTTACGGCGAAGTCGACCGTCGGGACCAACTTGTCGGCGCCAGTACCGATGCCGAAGTCGCCAGCCGATCCGACGGTACGGAACACGGCCGCCGTCTCCAGGAACGCCTTGGCCGGCACGCAGCCCCGATGCAGGCAGGTTCCGCCCACCTTGTCCAACTCCACCAGGGCGACGGCCAACCCCGCCGCCGCTCCATACAGGGCGGTGGCGTATCCGCCCGGGCCACCGCCGACCACGACGATGTCAAAGTGCTCGATACCCCCCGATGCGCCACCCCCCGATGCGCCCTGATCCGTTTTCACCTCGGGTTCCGTCGGAACCACCTCCATCGCGCTGTCGTCATGAGTGCCGCCCAAACCGCAGTCGGAGCAGGTAACACGTTCTGAGGTGAGCCTACTTGTCTCCACCGAGAGCCGGTCTCGGGTGAGAGGCCGTCTGTGCACCCACGGGCCTGGCGTGCACGCGATCGAGCCCCCGACTTGATGACGGGGGCTCGATCATGGGACGTCCGGTGACGGCACCGGCATATCTGGGTGCGCCGAAGGCACCCACACTTCAGGACTACTTGGGCGGCATCCGGATGCCACCGTCGAGCCGGATGACCTCGGCGTTGAGGTAGCTGTTGGTAGCGATGGCCGCGACCAGGTCGCCGAACTCTGCCGGGTTGCCCAGGCGCTTGGGGAAGTTGACCGACTGAGCCAGGGCATCCCGGGCCTCCTCGGGCAGCATGGCCAGCAGCGGGGTGTCGAACAGGCCGGGGGCGATGGCCAGCACCCGGATGCCGACGACGGCAAGGTCACGGGCGGCAGGCAGGGTCATGCCGACCACGGCGCCCTTCGAGGCCGAGTAGGCCAGCTGGCCGATCTGGCCGTCGAATGCAGCCACCGAGGCGGTGTTCACGATGACGCCGCGCTCACCGTTGGCCTGAGGCTCCACGGTGGACATGGCCGAAGCGGCCTTGGTCATCACGTTGAAGGTACCGATGATGTTCAGCTCCTGGATGAACTTGAACGGTGCCAGGTCGTGGGGCGATCCATCCCGGTTGATGACCCGGCCGACCCAGCCGGTGCCGGCGCAGTTGACAGCGATGCGCAGATTGCCACCGTCGGCGGCCTGGTCGACTGCCTTCTGGCAGTCATCCGGGTCGGTTACATCGCCACCGATGTAGTTGGCGGTGCCACCGATTTCGGCCACGACCTCCTTGGCTCGGTCCTCGTTTCGATCGAATACGGTGACCCGCACGCCGTCGGCGGCCAGTCTGCGGGCCGTGGCCTCACCGAGGCCTGAGGCCCCACCAGTGACAATTGCTGAACTTCCATTGATCTCCATGCCGCCAGATTACGGGAGCAACTGCCCTTGACCCAAACCGGAGTCCGGCGGGGGCCCCGTGGGGTCCTGCCTGGCGGCTGCCGCCGTAGCCAGTGCGTCGACCACATCGTTCATCCGATCGCCCGAATGGCCCTTCACCCAGGCGAAGGTGATGGGACGTTCCGGGTCCAGAGCCAGGGCGAAGAGCCGCTCCCACAGATCACGGTTGGCCACCGGCTTCCCCTGGGAGTTCTTCCATCCCCGGCGCTTCCAGCCCGTGTACCAGCTCTGCCGGAAGCAGTTCACGACGTAGGTGGAGTCGCTGACCACGTGCACCGGGCCAGGTAGCGACTCGAGGGCCCGGATGACCGCCATGACCTCCATGCGCTGGTTGGTGCTGTGCGGCTCGCCGCCGGAGCCCTCGGGGCCCCGGTCGACCGCCCAGCCCCAGCCGCCTGGGCCGGGGTTCCCGAGACAGGATCCGTCTGTGTAGACCACGATCGGGGTGCCGTCGGCGTTGGGTGAGACATCCATATCCACAGCATGCCTGTTCCACCGGCTGTCCGTGAACAGCCAGCCGCCATCACGCCCCGATGCCAACTAGGGCCATATGACCCATGCGCCCGGCTCTGCTTGATGGGACCATGGTGGCGATGCTCTTCGATGGAGTCGCCCACCAGCTACCCGATACTGACCCAGCCGAGACCGACGAGTGGCTGGCCGCCTTCGACGACGTGGTGCGCGATCAGGGCCGAAACCGGGCCCGCTACCTGCTGATGCGAGTGCTCGAGCGAGCCCGCCACAACCAGGTCGACTTCCCGGTGACGGTTTCGACCCCGTACATGAACACCATCCCCTCCGATGCCGAGCCCGCCTTCCCCGGCGATGAGCACCTCGAGCGCCGGATCCGCGCCTACATCCGGTGGAATGCCGCCGTCATGGTGGTCCGGGCCAACCTGCGCTCCGAGGCGATAGGCGGCCACCTGGCCACCTATGCCAGTTCGGCGGCGCTCTACGAGGTCGGGTTCAACCACTTCTTCCAGGGCAAGGACGGAGGCGGCCCGGGCGACCAGGTGTACTTCCAGGGCCACGCCTCACCGGGGATCTATGCCCGTGCCTTCGTCGAGGGCCGTCTCTCCGAAGAACAGCTGGCCAACTTCCGCTTCGAGGTCGATGGTGGCGGGCTGTCCTCGTATCCCCATCCCCGACTGATGTCCGACTTCTGGGAGTTCCCCACGGTGTCCATGGGGCTCGGGCCCATCAACGCCATCGCCCAGGCCCACCTGGCCCGCTACCTCGATGCCCGAGGTCTGGCCGGCACCCGCTCGAGCCGAGTGTGGGCCTTCGTCGGCGACGGCGAGTTCGACGAGCCCGAGACCACCGCGCTCCTCGGCATGGCTGGGCGAGAGCACCTCGACAATCTCACCATGGTCGTCAACTGCAACCTCCAGCGGCTGGATGGTCCCGTGCGAGGCAACGGCAAGGTGATCCAGGAGTTCGAAGCCACCCTGCGCGGGGCGGGGTGGAACGTGATCAAGGTGATCTGGGGCCGCACCTGGGACGAACTGCTGGCCCAAGACACCGACGGCCTACTGCTGGCTCGTATGAACGAGACGGTCGACGGCGAGTTCCAGAAGTACGCCACCGAGTCCGGGGCCTACATCCGCGAGCACTTCTTCGGACCCGATCCTCGCCTGTCGGCCATGGTCGACCACCTGAGCGACACGGACCTCCAGAACCTGCCGAGGGGCGGCCACGACTACCGCAAGCTGTATGCCGCCTACCGGGCGGCCACCGAGCACACCGGCGCCCCGACCGCCATCCTGGCCAAGACCATCAAGGGGTGGACCCTGGGTCCCGAGATCGAGTCCCGCAATGCCACTCATCAGATCAAGAAGATGACCGGGAAGCAGTTGCGCACACTGCGCGACCGGCTGTACCTGCACGATGAGATCTCCGAGTCCGATCTCGACGGGGACCTGCCGCCGTTCTACCGGCCAGCAATGGACTCGCCGGCTGGTCTGTACCTGGCCGAGCGGCGTCGTGTCCTCGGGGGCCCGCTGCCCCGGCGGGTGGTTCGAGCCGCAAAGCTGTCGCAACCAGGCCCAGGTGCGTTCGCCGACCTGCTGGCTGGTTCGGGCCGCCAGGAGGTCTCCACCACCATGGCATTCGCCCGGCTTCTGCGTTCGCTCACCCGCGACCCGGCCATCGGGCGCCGCATCGTCCCCATCGTGTCCGACGAGGCCCGCACCTTCGGACTCGAATCGCTGATCAGCGAAGTCGGGATCTACGCCCCTGACGGACAGCAGTACACGCCGGTCGATGCCGGTCTAGCGCTGCACTACGCCGAGAGGGCGGACGGCCAGGTGCTCGAGGAGGGGATAAACGAAGCCGGGGCCACCGCCACCTTCACCGCCGCGGCCACTTCATACGCGACTTGGGGCGAGACCCTTATCCCCTGCTACCTCTTCTATTCGATGTTCGGGTTCCAGCGGGTGGGCGACCTGCTGTGGGCGCTCGGTGACAGCCGGGGCCGGGGCTTTCTGCTCGGATGCACGGCCGGCCGCACCACCTTGAACGGCGAGGGTCTCCAGCACCAAGACGGGCACTCGCTCCTGCTGGCCTCGGCCTACCCCTCGGTGGCTGCCTACGACCCGGCGTTCGCCTACGAAGTAGCGGTGGTGATGGAGGAGGGGATCCGCCGCATGACCGGTCCCGACCCCGAGGACCGCTTCTGGTATCTGACCCTCTACAACGAGAACTACGTCATGCCGGCGCTGCCTGAGGAGCCAGCAGAGGCCGCCCGGGTGCGCGACGGGGTCATCTCCGGCCTGTACGAGTTCGCGGGCATCGTCGATGGACTTCCCTCGACGGCCCCAACTGCCACCCTGCTGTTTTCGGGGAGCACCTGGACGGCGGCCATGGAGGCCCGGAGGTTGCTGGCCGAGGAGTGGGGGGTGGCTGCCGATGCCTGGTCGGTCACCTCGTATGGGGCATTGCGCCAGGACGCCCTGTCGGCCGAACGCCACAACCGCCTCCATCCTGACGAGGTGCCTCGGGTGCCCCTTGTCGCCGAACGCCTGGCTGGGGCGACCGGCCCGGTGGTGGCCGTCACCGACTTCATGCGGGCCGTGCCTGACCAGGTGGCCCGGTGGATTCCTCGCCCGTTCACCTCGCTCGGGACTGACGGGTTCGGACGTTCCGACACTCGTGCGGTCCTGCGGCGATTCTTCGAGGTCGATGCCGCTCACCTCGTCGTGGCCGCGCTCGGCGGCCTCGAGGCGGACGGATCGCTTCCCCGCGGCACGGCGGCCCAGGCCATGGCCAGCTACGGCATCGACGCCGAGGCGCCCGACCCCTGGACGGTTTGAGACCCGGATTATTTACCCACCCGGTCCAGCAGGCTCACCCGGTCCAGCAGGCTCCGGACAGCACCGGCCACTTGTCTCGGATGAGACCACGGCGACAGATGTCCGCAAGCAGCTATCAAGACGGGATCGGGTGCCCCGATCCGGGACGCCGTCTGCGCCGGTGTCCGAGTTGGGTAGACGTCGTCTTGGGCCCCGAATACCACCAAGGCTGGTGGGCCCGTCGCCCGCAGGCGTGACAACTCTGGTGCCGTGACGCCCACGATGGGGCGCGAGCTGAAGGCCAAGAGCGCCTGCTCAGCACCGGCCACCAGGAACGGCCGCTGGACCGCATCGAGTGCACCTGGCGTCAGTGTCGGGCAGTCCGGTCCACAAGCCAGACCGAAGATGGTGCTCACCAGGGAGCCGCTCCGCACCACCGACCGGTAGAGGGCCGTGCGATACGGGTCGGGAAGGACTCCGGGGACCCAGGTGCCCGGATACGTAGCCGACAGCCCGTCCCCATCCACGAAGGCGATACCCGATGCCACCCCTGGATGGTCGAGGACGAACCGGGCGATGACCCCGGCACCGAGCGAGTGGCCGACCAGGATCGGGTGCTCGAGGTGGCGCGCCACCAGGAACTTCTGGAGTTGGGTGGCCAGGGATCCAGTGGTGTACGGGCCCACATGGTCGCTGTACCCGTACCCCTCGAGGTCGTAGGCCTCCACATGTACTGACCTGGAGAGCTGAGCCGCTACCGGCCGCCAGATCGCTACCGACTCGAATGCGCCGTGGACCAACACCACTGGACGGCCCGTCCTGGGCCCCCAGGCCTCGAACCGGGTCTGATACGTCCCGGTAGGCACGAATGTGAGGCCCGCAGGCACGGTCGCAGGCGCATCGGTGGCCCAGATGTAGGCCTGTGCGGCGCTGGTGATGGCCGCCAGCAAGCACAGCGCCACCAGCGGGATCACCGTCCAAGGCAGTCCGTGGCGGCGGATGCTGGGGATTCGGTGCATGTACCCCCGAGCGTAGCGACCGGCCCCTCCGACAGGCGCCCCTCGGGCCCCGGGCTACCCTGGTCGCGTGCTTTGGCTCACCGGTGACCCCGACGCAGACGCGCTGCTGTCCAGCGAACCCCTCGCCCTCCTGATCGGGATGGTCCTGGACCAGCAGATCCCCATGGAACGTGCCTTCAAGGCACCCTTCGATCTGAAGGAACGCCTCGGTGGTTCCCTCGACCCGGCGGCCATCGCCGCCATGGCCCCCGACGACCTGGCCGAGATCTTCGGAGCCAAGCCGGCGCTGCACCGTTTCCCCCGATCGATGGCCGGACGGGTCCAAGAGGTGTGTGCCGCGGTGATGGACACCTACGGCGGGGATACCTCGGCCATCTGGACCACTGCCGCTGACGGCAAGCAGCTCTTGGCCAACGTCAAGGCGCTCCCTGGCTTTGGCGATCAGAAGGCCCGGATCTTCGTCGCCCTGTTGGGCAAGCAGTTCGCCATCCAGCCTGCGGGGTGGGACATGGCCGCCGGGGTCTACGGCGAGACGGGTTCGTACCGCTCGGTGGCCGACATCGACTCGCCCGAAGCGCTCACCAAGGTCCGCCAGTTCAAACAGCAGATGAAGGCCGAAGCCCGGGCCAAGCTCCCCAACCCCGGGTGACGGTGGGAAGTTCGCCAGCTCGCCCGTGGGCCCTGGACCAGAGGCGCCTGTATCTCTGCACCCCGGATCGGCCCGACCTCGAGGTCTTCGTCGGCCGGTGCATCGCTGGCGGGGTCGATATCGTGCAGCTTCGGGAGAAGCATCTGGGCGATGCCGAACTCGTCCGCCGTGCCGCCACTGTTCACAAGGTGTGTGCGGGATCCGGAGTGCCCTTCATCCTCAACGACCGTCCTGACTTGGCTGCAGCTATGGGGGCCGACGGAGTCCACATCGGCCAGGACGACCTGTCACCGTTCGAAGCCCGGTCCATCGTGGGCGACCAAGCCATCATCGGCCTCTCGACCCATGCGCCCCACGAGCTCGCAGTCGCTCTAGGTACCGGTTCGACCAGTCAGCCGGCTCCCGTCGACTACCTCTCGGCCGGCCCCGTGGTTCCCACCCCGACCAAACCGGGCCGACCCGGGACCGGGACGGCCTATCTGACCGAGGCCGCCCAGAAGTCGCCGTGGCCTGTGTGGGTCACCGGTGGAGTCGATCCAGACAGCGTGGACGGCCTGATGGCGGCTGGCGGTCGCCACTTCGTCGTGGTCCGATGGCTGGTCGACGCAGAGGACCCTGAAGGGGCCGCCCGCCTGCTGCGCCGACGCATCGACGATGGGCTGGCTGACGTAGGGGCATAGATGCCGAGCCACGATGGCCGACCACCCCTCTCACCCTCATCGCTGTCCATCGCACTCTGTCGCTCCTGGGCGACAGCCTGATCAGGCTCCGGGCTTGGTGGGAGGTGTTGTGATCTTGGCCCCAGCCGGAAGTTTCACCTGCGGGGAAGTTCCGACGGCAGAGATGTCGAGACTGATGCTGCCCCCGGGGGTGACCGCCTTGAAGTTCGACACGTAGTCGCCGGTGACCGTGTACTTGAGGTTCTCGGTCTGGCCGCCCTGGCTGAGCGTGACCGTCGTGACCGAGCCGGACGTCGTCGCCGGACCCTTGTTGTAGTACGGGAGGTACGTGTGGGCAGGGTCTACGGCCAATGCACCCGTCGTCTGCTGCTTGTAGAAGGTGAGGGGGGTCTTGGGGCCCTTGGTCGACTGGGTGACGCTGATGTACTCGGTCGATCCGATGATGTAGAGGTACGTCCGGTGGCCAGCGCTCTCGAGCCAGCCGCCGAGCCGGTCGGGTGCCTGGAACACGAGGCTGGCCGTCTGGCTCCCTTGAGGCGTGTGCTCGACCAGATGCTCGCTGAAGTTGGGGGCCGACAGCGTGTTGGTCACGGCCGTACCCAGAGCGACGCCGCT
>CAIVIS010000352.1 GCA_903906055.1 uncultured Acidimicrobiaceae bacterium | reverse complement strand
TCGGTCCCCCTGACCGCCCTGCTGCTGCTCATCGTCTTCGGGGCACTGCTCTCGGCCGGGATGCCGTTCCTCGTGGCCATAGTCGCCGTGGTCGGTGCCTTTGCCGCCCTGTGGATCGCCAGCTTGTTCACTCCCATTTCCAACTTTTCCGCCAACTTGGTCACCGGTCTCGGTCTCGGCCTGGGCATCGACTATGCGCTACTGATCGTCAATCGAATGCGCGATGAGTTAGCTGATGGTGCCGAGGTCGAGGATGCTGTGGTGCATACCGTGATCACCGCCGGTCGAACCGTCTTCTTCTCGGGCATCACTGTCTCTATCGTTCTGGCGTCGCTGCTGCTCTTCCCGCAGTTCTTCCTTCGGTCGTTGGGGATCGCCGGGGTGGCCACCACCCTGCTGGCCATGCTCGGCGCGCTGGTGGTCCTGCCCGTCACTCTTGCCACGCTTGGTCCCCGATTGAACTCCTACCGGCTCTTCCATCCACGGCCCGAACCCGAAGGGGACGGCATGTGGGGCCGCATCGCCCGGGTTGTCATCACCCACCGGATCGTGGCCGCCGTCGGTGCCACCGTGCTGCTCATCGTCCTGTCGATCCCGGCGTGGGGGGCGGTCTTCGCCCAACCCGACCTGCGGGTGCTACCGGCCTCCGACAAGGTGGTGATGGCCACCGAGTTCCTCCAGTCAGTCGACCCGGCCAGCTCGCCATCATCGATCGATGTGATCATCGGGGGCCCCTCGGCCACTTCTCCGTCGGCAGCAGTCATCGGGGCTCGGCTGTCGAAACTCCCCCACGTGGAATCAGTCATCACCCCCAAGGTCATCTATGCCGACGGGGTAGCGACCGGTCCGAACAAGTACTTCGGCATCTGGACCCGAGGTTCCTCCGATCATCTGCGGGTGGTGACCACCGTCCCCTTCGCCTCGCCTCAGGCAGCCGCCCTAGTCGCCTCCATCCGGTCGGTCGTCTCCGAGGCGAACGGGGTGATCGGTGGACCGGCGGCCAATGCCGTCGACTCTCAACAGGCCCTGGCTACAAAGGGTATGTGGGCGCTGCTCTGGATCATCTTGGCCATCTTGATACTCATGTTCATCTTCACCGGCAGCGTCCTGATGCCCATCAAGGCACTATTCATGAACGTGCTCAGCATCGGTGCCTCGATCGGAATCTTGGTGTGGGTATTCCAAGGGGGGCACCTGCAGTGGCTCGTCGGGGACTTCACGGTGACGGGTACCGTCGACTCCTCGACGGTGATCCTCATCGCCATCGTGGCCTTCGCCCTCTCCACCGACTATGAGCTCTTCTTGGTCTCTCGGATCAAGGAGGAGTACGACATCACCGGCGACGTCGATGACTCGGTCGTCAAGGGGCTGGGTCGCTCCGGGCGGATCATCTCGCTGGCCGCCATCCTTCTGGCCCTGGCGCTGGCCGCTTTCGTGACCAGCAACGTGACCAGCGTCAAGGAGTTCGGCTTCGGGGTGGCGGTGGCCATCATCTTGGATGCCGCCGTGGTCCGTGGCATCCTCGTGCCCTCGCTGATGAGCCTGGCCGGCAAGTGGAACTGGTGGGCGCCATCACCCGCTCGGGCCCTCCACTCCGTGGTGGGGATCCGCCACCACCACCATCACCAACACCTGCGCAAGCACTGACGCGAGCCTGCTGACGGGCGGGTCCGCACAGGCACTGCTTTCCATTTCGGTCATGTGATGAAAGCGGGAAGCCGCTAACCTTTCCGGTCATGCCGGTGCCCCTGCCCCCTGAAGGTGACCTGCTTCCTCCACCGGACAAGGACGAGGTCATGATCACGTCTCGGGCCTGCGTGACCGCGGCGCGCGGACCGGACGGCCTCTCCGACCTGCAGTATCACGTCTATGCCGCCCATATGCCGTCCATGACCGGGATCCATGTGAATCCTGACTACCTCGAGCCCATGGGCCCCGAGGAGTTCGCCGAGTCCATGCGCTATCGCGACAAGGGCTTCCGGATCCGGATGGTCGAGGTCATGTTGCTGACCGCCTTCGTGCTCGACCCCGTGCCCTACGAGGTCATCGACCGGATCGGCGACTACGCCCGCGAGTTGTCGGTCGACGTCGGCATGATCCAGATCGCCCGTGACCAATGCAAAGGCGCCCGCGTCCTGGTCGATATGGACTCGGCCCGAGCCGGTTATTCCGTCAGAAACGACCCTGCTGCAAGCAACGATCGCTCGAACCCGTCCTCGACACCTGCCCCGCCGACGCCGGCAGCCTCAACCGGTACCGACGCCGTCATCGACCCCGTCATCGACCCTGCCTTGGCTGCCCGGTGGGAGTCCCTGGGTGATCTGGCACCTTCCACCCTGGGCCGCAAGGTCTGGGAGTTCTACCGCTCGCGCGGCTACCGGTTCCCCGGCACTCCGGGTAGCGCCTCCCCCTATCTGGCCCAACACGACTGGATCCACGTGCTGGCTGAGTACGGAACAACCGTCGAGTCCGAGGTCGAGGTCTTCGGCCTCATCTCCAGAGCCAACGACGACCCCGCTGGCTTCGCGCTCTTGGCCATGTCCATCAGCCTCTTTCAGTCGGGGACTATCGGCGCCGACGACGTCTTCGGCCGCGAGCGCCTCGACCTCACGCGCAACTCACGCAAGATCGGGATCCGCCTGGCCGACGCTATGTACCGAGGCGCCATCGTGGCCGCCAGCTTCGGCGGTCAGGACCTATTGGCTGTGGACTGGATGTCCATGGCCGACCGCGACATCGATGAGGTCAGAAGCCTGATGGGTCTCCCGGCCAAGTCGTTCGTCACTCTCGAGCATGGGTCCGTAGGGCCGTGGGACGAAGGCGGGATCACCAGCTTCCAACTGTCGGCGGGTCGCTCGTTGGCGGCCGAACTCGGCGAAGCGTACGACTCCTTCGGCGCCTCGGTAGCCGGACCAGAACGAGGCACCCGCAAGATCGTGGTGTCGATCAACCGCCAAGCCAGGGCCAGTGCGTTCGACGAACTCGAGGAGTCAGGGCTGCTCAACTCGGTCCTGGCCCGGCGCAACGTGCTACGAGGAGCCGGGCCAAGCGAGGAGCCGGTGCGCTCGACCGGATGATCAGTGTTGCCCACCTGGGCGAACGCCGCCGGCCACCCCCTCGTGACCGACATTGCCATGGAGTTCCTAGTCCATCCCGGCCACGGGATAGGTCACCTGATCCGTGGCCAAGATCCCCGCCGGTGCCACTGATCCGGTTGGCGGCCGCGGCCAGGACCTGAACCGCCCTCTGGTACGTTCGTCCCACCGGACGCGGATGGTCGAGGTCCGTACCCGTCGAAAGGCGCTGACCGTGTCTAATTTCGCCAGCCAGGACCAGGTCGAAGCTGTAGGCGCCGACTTCCGGCCAGACCTGCTCCTCAACGTGCGAGCCAGGACAAGGGCGGCCGTGTATGACATCGCCGCCCAGATCGTGCCGGGAATGACCGAACCGGAGGCCCGAGCGCTGGCCGCCGCCGTGTTACGTGATCGAGGCCTGCGCAAGGGCTGGCACAAGATCCTGGTGCGCTTCGGCCCCAACACGACCAAGAATTTCGAGGATCCGTCTGATCCGGGGGTGATTCTCGGGGCTAACGACATCTTCTTCGTCGACATCGGACCGATCTACCAGGGCTGTGAGGGGGACGCCGCTGTCACCTTCTCCACGGGTGACGATCCCGAGATGATCAAGGCGGTGACCGACGTGCGGGCCATCTGGGATGCCACCCGGCGCCGGTGGCTCGACGACGGCCTCACTGGTACGGCGTTGTACGAGTACGCCGCTGCCACCTCAGAGGCGCGGGGATGGAAGCTCGACCTGGAACTCACCGGTCACCGCCTGTCCGAGTTCCCCCACAGTGCCCACTTCGACGGCACACTGGACGGCACGGACTTCCGGCCGACCGATCTGCGGTGGATCCTCGAGATCCAGATCAGACATCCACGGCGGAATTTTGGTGCCTTCCACGAAGATCTGCTCATCGAGGACGACGAGGTGCAGTCAGCACTCCCATCGGGTGGCGACTGAGTTCTGCGGCCTGGATCGCCACATGCGTCCAGCCCTGCAGTGGCCCCCGAACTCAGCCCTACCCCTGAAGAATCAGACCTCGTCCTGCAGGGCTTGGGATGCGTCGGTGTGGTGGTGGACCATCTTCCACTCGCCGGATTCGAGCCGGAAGATGTTGGTGGCCCGGAAGGTGATGACTGCGCCGTCGTCGG
>CAIVIS010000351.1 GCA_903906055.1 uncultured Acidimicrobiaceae bacterium | reverse complement strand
CCGCATTCGTGGAGTGTTTGCAGGGTACTTTGCAGGCACAGGTCGGGATTGTAGATCGCCGAGGGCATGAAGTTGACGAAATAGACGGAATCCCGTGGCTTTGCGAGGGCCGTTTGCCGGGCGGCCGACCGCAGGGCGAGGCTCCGCGCGTAGGCATCGAAGCGATGGACCTCATTCCGCGCGATGGCGGCATCCACAATCTCCGCCCCGCTGAACCGCCTCCCGCGCTGGAGCCGGATCAGGCATTCGTGCGCGAAAACCTCATGGGTGGAAGTGTCCACGATCGGCTGAAACCAGGTTTCAAAGAGGTCTTCGGTGAGCGCCTTTTCAAACCAGGCGGTCTCAAAGACCCGCCACCATTCATCCAGTAAGCGTGGGGCGGGGAAGCCTTCGCCATTGCCGCAGAAGACGCTGACGGCCCGGCGTTCCGGTTCGGAGAAGACCTGCCGCAGCAGTTCCACTACCCGGGCGTTCGCCTTGCCGCGCGCGGGCCCGGTGGAGAGCAGGGCAAACAGAGTCCCCCGCCGCTCGCAAACCACATGGTGTTCCGCGGTACGCGACACGGTGTTCCGAGGGCTGCCGGTAACCGCTCAGGCTGATCGGGCCTGCGGGGTGTGGGCGGTAGATATCGATACCGGCCAGGTCCTGGGGTGGGTCCGCTTCGAAGGGATCGTCCAAGAGATCTTCGACGTCCAGATCTGCCCTTGGCGTCACCCGGGCATCGCCGAAGTGGGTGATGACGTCGTCGGGGAGTCATTCCTCCTCCCGTAGCGACACCAACGGAGATCTGCTGCTATTGTTACGAGTAATCACATTCTTGATCACTGGCAGCTCGCATCGAACCAGGAATCCGGGGGCAGCAATGAAGAGTTCCATGAGTGGGCGCACTCAGAGTCGGCCGGCCAACGGCCGGTACACGCCGCCGAAACGCAAGCAACGCGTCACTCGGGTAGCCCTCGGCGGGCTCGGACTGACCGGCTTGGTCGTACCCGGTCTGATCGCTGACGCTTCTCCTGCCTCTGCCATCACCTCGGTCTCGTTGTATGTGAAGAGCGGGGGGACGGGAGACTGCACCTCGCTGGCTGCAGCCTGTGGTTCCCTCCAGACTGCCATCACCAAGGCCCAGGGCAGTGCCTACAGCGGTAACGACGTGACCATCACTGTTGGTGCCGGCACCTTCACCGAGCACGACACCATCAACCCTGGCGGACTTGCCTCGCTGACCATCGCCGGTGCCGGCGCTGCTTCCACCATCGTGAACGGCGGTGGTGCGGGATCGGTGTTCACCGTCGGAGCCAGCGCGATCCCGGTCACGATCTCCAGGCTCACCATCACCAACGGTCGCGGTGCCACTGGCGGTGGGATAAACAACGCCGGCAAGCTCATCATCTCCTCGTCGACGATCTCGGGGAACACCACCCCTGCCGGCGCCGTAGGTTCATATGCGATGAATGCCCAAGGTGGCAACGGTGGCAACGGTGGTGGCGGAGTCGGCGGAATCAACAACTCCGGCACGCTCAGCATCGACGCATCGACTATCTCCGGTAACACCACCGGGGCTGGTGGGAGTGGTGGTCGTGGTGGCCAAGTTGCGAACAATGGTGTGCCTGGTGGTAACGGTGGCAGCGGTGGTGGGGTCGGCGGCATCATCAACTCAGGCACGCTCTCCATCGCCACCTCGACCATCTCGGGGAACACCACGGGGGCGGGCGGAAATGGCGGAAATGGCGGAAATGGCGGAAATGCCGGCGGCCCACCCGGCACTGGCTCCGGCGGCAGCAGCGTCAGCGTCGGCGGAATTCTGAACAACTCCACACTCTCGATAGTCACCTCGACCATCTCGATGAACTCAGGCGGCGCGGGCGGTAACGGTGGCGACGCGGGCACCGGCGGTTATGCGGGAGGGGGCAACGGCGGGAACGCTGGCTCCGCCAGTGGTGTTGGGGGCATTCAGAACGGCGGCACCCTCTCCATCGCCACCTCCACCATCTCCGGAAACACTGGCGGGGCGGGCGGTCGCGGTGGCGGTATGGGCTTCGCCTTCTATGGCTCTGGGTGGCTCTACGACAGCGACGGAAGCGCTGGTCAATCCGCTGCCGGCGGCGGCATTGCGAACTCTGGCACCGCCAGGTTGTCCGGCACCATCGTGGCAAGCAGCGCCCCTGGCGGTGCCTGCTCTGGGCGCCAGACCGATGCCGGCTACAACATCTCCAGCGATGGCACGTGCGGATTCAGTAGCACCGGAAGCATCAACGCTTCAGGCACCCTGATCGCCTCACTCGGCACACTTGCCGCTAATGGAGGTCCGACTCAGACCGTTCTACTTTCTTCGACCAGTCCCTCCATCGGTGCCATCCCTAATGGGACGGCCGGACTGTGTCCGACTACGGACCAGCGGGGCGTGACCGTTGCCACTGGGGTCAACTGCGCCATCGGGGCCGTTCAGGTTGCCCCGACTCTGTCTCAGACGGTCTCCTTCACCTCGAGGAATCCCAGCACCGTGGTCGTAGGGGGAACGACCTATTCGCCAATAGCGACTTCCACCTCCGGCCTTGCCGTGGCCATCTCACTTGATGCCGCATCGACGGGCTGCACTATCGCCGGTGGAATCGTGTCCTTCACGGGTGCGGGGACCTGTGTGATCGATGCCAAGCAGCCCGGTGCCGGCCTCTACTTGGCTGCAGCCCAAGTCCAGCAGTCGATCGTCGTGTCGTGGGGTCAACTCAGTGCCGCCCTGAGTGCACCGACCTTCAACCCGGTGCCGGTTGCGGCCAGCACCAGCTATGCGGTCACCGGCAAGTTGGTCCTGGACTGCCCGGTGGGAACGGCGTGTGCCACGACCGCCCCGGTGCTCCCTGGGTCGACCATCTCGGTCAGCGGGGGAGGTTCCACCTGTCAGCCGTCCGCCCTTACCTATTCGGGGGCTTCCACGTCCACCACCAGTGGGGACGTGCTCCAGGGGTATGGGTACACGTGCTCGCTGACGTCTCCTGCTGCTGGTGGCACCTATACGGTGACGGTGTCGTTCACCGGGGCGACGGTCACGGCCACCACCGGAGTGACCTCGGATCTCAACGGGTTCTAGATCCAGTAGGGCTCTGTTGCATTGATCGATCGTCGGGCCGGAGCTGACCAGCCTCGGTGAGATTTACCGCTCAGATCACTTGCGCCAGTTCGTCGAACGCTGCGGCAAGGTTCAGTCCGGGAATCGCGTCGACTCCGAGTTCGTAGTGGCCTCGCCACAGGTTCTGGATGAAGGCATGTCCCCGAATGACCACGCTGGCTGTTCTGTCCCGTTTGAGACTCCGCATTGGTCGGAGCCTGGCGTTGCCGCGCCCGTGGTCGGCCTCGACACGGTTGTTGGCGTATTGGGTGGTGTCGTGTAGTGCCTCCGCCAAGAGTTCCGAAACGACTCGGGCCAGGGCGTGGGCCCGATCAGTGACCTGCCCCTCTTGGTCAACAGCCCGATAGACGTATCGCCGGGACCCGGACTCCTTCCGTTACGTCTCGTCAACGAACCAGTTCCTGCCCACGTGGTGCAGGTACCAGCACACCGCCAACAGGATGACCTCGGGCGAGAACCAGAACCCAGCAACAGCCGAGTTGGGCTACTGGAGGAATAGGCAGGGACGGCGTCGCTTCATCCTGGATGCCTCGCCCAAACTGGATCTGTACACGAATCCGGCACCGGCTCGAGAGGGTCGCCCTCAATGCAACAGTGCCTTGTGGCGGCCTAGCGACTCCCCCGGGGCGGCTGGTAGCCGGAATACCCCGGCGCTACTCTGCACCAGAGCCCGAGCCACGTCTTGGCGACGAGCGACACCGTCCGGGGGAGGGCACGAGCACACCGTGGATAACTGCATCGGCAATACAGGGGCGCGCTGGTGGGTCGTCCTCGTCCTCCTCGCCGGGGCCACGGCTGCCTGTGGGGGAGCCAATACATCCTCGCCCACGACCACAGCTGCTCAACTGACAGGTTGGCGGGCACCGGCGCAGTTCTCGGCACCACCCAGCAACGGAAATGTCATCGAGCCCGTGTCCGCCAACCCCAACGGGCTGGCCTCCCACGGGTACGTAGAGCAGGAGTACTTCGCCTCGGGCACCGCGTACTCGTTCACGGGTCGCGCTACACCCGCCAACGGACGGTGGACCGTTGCTGTCGGTGGCTCGGCACCGTATGCCACCCGCATGATCGTGCGCCGTCCCCGTGACCCGGCCAAGTTTGACGGCAACGTCGTCGTGGAGTGGATGAACGTGTCGGCTGGTGAGTCTGCCCCGGACTGGGACTACCTGAACCCGGCCCTGATGGACACCGGCGCCGCCTACGTGGCGGTGTCGACGCAGGCACTGGCCGTCAACGGGGGTACGTCACTCCTCGGTTCGGGCTCGATGCCCGGCCTTCGAGGGGTCGATCCGGCCCGCTACAGCGGCCTGCATCACCCCGGTGACCGGTACTCCCTGGACATGTTCGCTCAGATCGGACAGGCGCTGAGAGCCCCTGCTCCCTCGATCCTCGGAGGCCTGCACCCATCGCACGTGGTGGCGATCGGCGAGTCTCAATCGGCGTTCTACCTCACCACCTACGCCGATGCGATCCAGCCTCTTGATCATGCCTACCAGGGCATCTTCATCCACTCTCGTGGAGGTGGCAGCGCACCGTTCGCGGGCCACAGCGTCACCGGGGCGATACACGGCAACGTGCGCATCCGCACTGATCTCAACGTCCCTGTCTTCATGTTCGAGACCCAGTCGGACCTGATCGAACTCGGTTACGCCGCCGCCCAGCAACCAAATACGTCGAAGATCCGGACGTGGGAGGTGGCCGGTACGTCGCATGCTGACGCCTACGAACTCGGCGTGGGAGCCGCCTTCCTCGGATGCACGACCCCGGTCAACTCGGGACCCCAGCACGAGGTGGCCCAGGCCGCTTACGTGGCCTTCCTCCGCTGGGTGGACGATGGGACGCGACCGCCTGCACCGGCACGGTTCACCTTTTCCTCGACGAAGCCAGCTGTGTTGGCCCTGGACGCCCACGGAAACGTGGTGGGCGGTGTGCGCACCCCTGCCGTGGATGTACCGGCGTCGACATTGAGCGGTGCGCCACCCCAAGGCAGCAGCGTGCTCTGTGGTCTGTTCGGATCGACCGTCCCGCTCGACCCACAGTCGCTGACGGCGCAATATGGGTCGACGGCCGGGTACGTCGCCGCCTACACCACTGACCTCGACCGGGCCATAGCCGGCGGTTACGTGCTGCGCGCTGACCGTGCGTCACTCCTCGCCCAGGCAGCCCAGACGTCGATCCCCTCCTGATCGTCAATCCCTTGGCGGGTGGAGCATCACCAGGGCAGGGTTGTCCATGACATCACCCATGGCACGGGTGCCGGGAGTCGGACGTCGGACGTCGGATCATCGATAGGCCGCGAGGAACTGGTCGACGTTCTCGGTGGTGATGAAGTCGATCCCGGTATCGATCTTCTGAGGGATCCGCATGCCCTGCGATGCCTGCCACAGCATCAACAAGGCCATCGACCCCTGCATGGCAGGAATCGTCGACGATGACGACTCGATCACTCCGGCCTTGATCTCCTCGAGGATCGGCTCGATGCCGTCCATGCCGACAATCACGACCTCACCGACTCGGCCAGCTCGGCGGACAGCGGCGGCGATACCCAGCGGGCCCGACGCGTCACAACACAGGTATCCCTTGAGCTGCGGGTGGGCCGCCAGCACGGTGGTGGCCTCCTCGGTGGCAGTGGCGATGTCGTCATTGTCGATGCCGCCGTCGACGATGGTGATGGCCGGATGCCGCCGCAACTCGGTGAGTTGCGCGTCGAATCGTTGACGATGGTTGGGTGCCGTCGGAACCCCCTGCATCAGAGCGACCTCGCCCGAGGCTCCGATTCGATCAACGAGACGTCGCGCCGCTATCGCTCCCTGCTCCACAAAGTCGTTGCCCACGCTCGGAACCGAGTGGTTCGATGACGGCGCATCAAAAACGACTACGGGGATCCCCTTTGCGATCAGAGCCATCAGGGCCGGAAGGTTCTCCACATCGTCCACCGGATCGATGGCGATGCCCGAGGGAATCATGGCTGCAGCCTGGGCGAGCACTGCGAGTTGATCCTCCACGCTCGCCGTATCCGGGGCCATGTAGTCGACCGTGACCCGGGTACCGGTGTGCACCTCCAGGAACTGCGCCTGGGCCAGTGCGCCGCGATGCACCTCCTCGAACCAGGGATGAGCCACCTTCGAAATGATGACGAACCGCAGGGCTGGGTCGCTTTGCGCCATGATGCCTCCTCTTGAATATCCCGTATTCCAACACGAATGCTGGGCGACCGAAGCAGACACCCTCATCACCAGCCTGCCTCCATACCTGGCGGCTGTTCGATCGGTAAGGGCGAGTTCCCTACAGACCGCTCGTCTCCAGGAACGCGGGAGATCCTGACGGCCAATGTGACTGATGGCCACCATGTATTAGGATCCCGGGTGGACCATCTTCATCTTTGTGATGTCGGTGCTACGAGTACCTGTGAATTTCGCCCGCTCGGCACGCCCACATCAGGCGGGCATGACCCCTTCCACCACACGACCAGAGGATCCCCATGTACGGAATCATCCGCACCTACAAGTACGACAAGACCGACGGCGAGACGATCGTTCGCGTCGTGCGCGAAGGATTCGTTCCACTCGTCGAGAGCCACGAGGGTTTCGTCGACTACCACTGGATCGACTCCGGTGACGGCGAGGGAGCGTCGATGGCCATCTTCACCACCAAGGAGGCCGCCGAGGAATCCACTTTCCTGGCCGGTGGGTTCGTGCACGAAAAGCTGAAGGACCTGTTGAAGACGGTGCCCCACGTCATCGAGGGCGAGCTCTAGTCCGATGGCAGAGGGCCGGGATGCGTATCTTGGCGAAGTAGTTGAGAGTCATGTCGCTCTGCGGTGACTCTGCCCTGCCGTGCGCGCCACCCTGCCCAACGTGTGCAGAATGACTCACCGGTCACCTCGATCACCTATCGAGAGGATCCACCTTGCTCACCAAGGGCTTGCAGCACGTAGCCATCATCACCAAGGACACCGACCGCTTCCTGGCCTTCTACCGCGAGGTCTTTGACGTGATCGTGGTCAAGGACGGCGCCAAGATCCTCCACGGCGAGGGCCCGTGGCTGTCGATCATCGAGATCGGTGAGTTCTCCGACATCTGGGTGTGCGAGATCGAGGGGAACACCGAGGCAGACCGGCAGACCCCGTTGTTCGGCCGGGGCCGCATCGACCATCTCGCCCTCCAGGCCGCCTCGCTCGAGGCCTTCGAGGAGATCCGATCCCGTCGGCGGCCCGGGCGTCCTCCACCCTGCCGGCATGCGGGCGGCTCGATACTCCTGAGGCCTACCATTGACGGCACTGTCCAGGCGTGCCGAAAGGAATATCGTGGAACCCAATCCGATAGGTGATCCCACGTTGGGCCGGCTCACCGAGAGCCGGGTCGGCCGTGGTGAAGCGGGCGATCATCTGATCGAATGGGGTGGGGTGCCCAAAGCCCCGGTTGCCGGGTCTACCTGGTTGGACCAGTTCCCGTCTCATCCGGCGCGCTTGTCCAACGGGCTGGCAACAGACCGGGAGTGGTCCGCGTTCAGCTACAGCTCGTGCTTGATCCGGGGCTTCTGCGACATGGAGGTCGTGCGGGCCGCGCTCGCCGATGAGGGTGTGTTTCCCGTCGGTGCGATTCGTCGTGGGGAAGCGGCCCCCAAAGCGATGGCCACGATCTGGCTGAACGTCATCGAGGACAGCGTCTGCGGTGCATACAACGAAGTGGTCCTGAGTTTCGACGTCAACCATTCGCGTCCCGATGCCGTGGCGTTCCGCGAGAGCCGACTCACCAAAGCGACCTGGGCCCTGCAGTATGCGAATTTTGGACCATCGGTGTGCGACTCGCAGTTCCTCCACTCGCTGTGGATCAACAGCCCGCTGTCGATCACCTGGGGACGAGAGATGCAAGGCTTTCCGAAGCATCCGAAGCCGGTGGCGAGCACGCTGTCCGACGATGCCGATGCGTTCGGGTTCGATCTGGCCTGGGATGGACGAAACGTCATGCGCGGCCGGGCCGCCAAGCGCTTCGGTGCCGTTCCGTTCCTCCGCGAAGGCATGGGGCTCGTGGCCTCCAACGGATTGGTCGGCGTGTCGCGCTTCCTGGCGTCGCCTTCATTCGACATCCCGATCACGATGCCGGCCAAGACAGCAGCCCAACACGATGTTCCCCGGCACTACGTCGGTCATCTTTGGAAGGGTCGGAACCCTTCAGCCGTTCAGGTCTGGCCGTGGAGCCCGGGCGATGTCCTGGAGTTGGGCGACGTGAGCGAGCCGACCGGCTGCGAGGACAACAACGGGCATGTGCTGCTGAAACGGGCGGGATTCGAGCCCGTCTCGGTCACCTACGTCCCTCGCTCTTCGGCCGTGGTCGAACTCGTCCGCTGACTGGGCCGGCAGGGATGCAGGGGAATCACGCACTGATCAGGTTCAGAGCCAGCCTGTAGACCGCTGGTACCAAGTCGCGCTGTCTCACTGCACACCAACGAGGCCAAACTGGAGGGATGACGCACCGCTGGCTGGCCGCCCTGACCGTTTCCGCACTTGGGCTCATGGTCGCAGCATGTGGCTCCGGCACTTCCACCGCCCCTACGAATCCACCGCTGAGTGCGGCTGCCTCCGCACAACTCGCCGGCTTGCGCGACCAGTGCGTCGGCATGGCCGGAGTCTTCCTGGTCGACCGCTCCCCGGCGGCGTCGCACCAGACCCCGTATGGCTGTCGCTACATCGGACTCGACGGCAGGACTTCCGTGAACTTCGTCGGGACCGAGGACGGCAACTACGGCTACGTCGACACCATGCCCACGACATCGGCGGTGCCTGCACTGCGAGCCATCAACCAAGCCGGCACCGCCTGTACTGCCGCAAAAGGGACGTTCGCCTCAGTCGGCGACTCTAGTAACTCGTCTTACGGATGCACGACTGCGTCGGGCAATGTGGACCTGCTGGTGATTGCCACTGATGCCCGCTGGTCTTGGCAGACCCCGCTGGGGCCCTGAGTCCTGACGGCAGAAGACTCCCTAGGAGTCGTCGAACCGCTGCCTTCCGGCTTTCAGACTCCTCCTCAGGAACTCGGTCGGTCCCCAAGATCCGCTGCTCGAGGCATCCAACACGGAGTTCCGTCGGTGGAGTGACTGGACCTCGGAACGCAGGGACTGCAACTCGTCTTCCATCAATGCACGATCGGGACTCTCCGCCATCAGCGGAACGGACATCGCCAACAACGCATCGCGGGTCTCCTTCGAGGACTGGATCTCCTCTTTGAGCTCGATGAGTTCCCGGCGGAGTTCCGCTCGCTCGAAGCGCAATCCAGGAATCTGGTCCCCGAGCTCCAAGAGCTCGACGCGAAGCCTGTCGCGCTCCATGGCCAGTCCGGATTCCGACTCCAGACGCCGGAGTACCTCGCCAGCACTTGCCTGCTCCAGGGCGAGTCTGCAGGCCTCGCTCGGGCCGCTGAGCGGAAGCTCGGGCACTCGCACTGGCGATGGACGGAGGCGGCCGTCCCTTGGGAGGAGGACTGTGGGAATCTGGAGGTCGAGGTGCCAATCAGATGGGGCTGTTACATCCGTCATCGACACCTCTCTTCCAATTCCCACTTGTGATGCTCGCTGCACCTAGGACTCTACGGTTGTTCTTGGAGTTGATGGCTGACCTACATTGACCTGCTGCAATGACCTCAATTCCAAGAATAACCAAGGTCTGCATATCTAGGTTAGGGCGACTGAACCAGGACGACCCCTTTCTACTCGCCTGACGGCTCGCCCATTACCGGTCGATAACGAGCCGAGGGTGAACAGGGCTGATCGAGCCGCATCTAGCCGGTAGTCGCGACCGACATTGCCGTCAAAGCTCCAGCGATCCCGCCTGTTCTCGTCTTCCCTAGCGGCCCTACCCCTCTGGCACTACCCTGGATCGCAGTCCGGAACCGTCGAACGAGGAGCAGTCATGACCAACGAACCGCTGGCCCCCTTTGCGCTGCGTGGGATCAACCACCTAGCCCTGGTGTGCAGCGATATGGCCCGAACGGTCGACTTCTACTCGGGGGTGCTCGGGATGCCCCTGATCAAGACCATCGAGCTGCCTGCCGGCATGGGCCAGCACTTCTTCTTCGACTGTGGGGGCACCGACACCTTGGCGTTCTTCTGGTTCCCCGATGCCCCCGAGGGCATCCCTGGCGTCTCGTCGCCGGCCACCCGCCCCGACGAAGGCACGCTCACCAGCGCCATCGGCTCCATGAATCATGTGGCCTTCGACGTCGAGGCCGACAAGATCGAGGAGTACGCCGAGCGCCTACGGGCTGCAGGCGTGCCGTGCTCGGACATCATGAACCACGACGACAGCGAGTGGGGAATCTCCCCCGACAACCACTCTGGGGTGCTCCTGCGCTCGATCTACTTCACCGACCCCGACGGGATCATCTTGGAGTTTGCCGCCTGGACCCGCGTCATGGGACCCGAAGATGTGCGCCACGTCCCGGCCCGGGCTGTCGACCTGGCTCAGGCCTGAGCAGTTATGCCTCGCCTTCGCCAAGTCTCCCGAGCCGACACCGACGACGCCCTGACCATCACCATGTACGACCTGCTCTTCGGCGACCGGGATCCGGTGGCGGAACCCGGCACCTCGGATGGGACCCCCGGGGACTGGTGGACGGTCTTCTCCCTCGTGCCTGACGTGCTCGAGCACGCCGTTCAGGGGATCCTCCTCTACCAGAGCCCCAAACGTCTGCTCGACCCGCTACTGCGCGAGCTCGCCCAAGCCCGCGTCGGCTGGGTCTCCGGTAGCCAGTTCGTCTTCTCCCAGCACTGCAAGTCGTTGCGAGCCATGGAGGTGAGCGAGGAGATGATCGAGGCCGTTCCCCATTGGGCCGCCGCTGACTGCTTCGACGAACCCCAGCGGCTGGTCATGGCCTACACCGACTGTCTCGCCTTGGACCTCGGTCGGGTACCCGACGGACTCTTCGAGGCACTGCATCGGCACCTGTCCGACGAGCAGATACTGGAGCTCACCTACATCACGGCGATGTACTTGCAGATGGCCGTGATGTCTCGGGCCCTCCACACCGAGTGGGATGCCGCACCCGAGCCGGTGGTAGAGGTCTGGGTCGAGGGTGCGGACAATGCAGCCGAGCGTCGCCCCGGGATCCGTCCACACCGTTGAGCTGACCGGCCCCGCCTAGGGTTTCTGTCCCGCTCGTCGACGTAGTGCTCATGAACCTCGAGCTAAGCGGATGCGACGCCCTCGCCTTCCATTGCACTAGCGACCGTCCAAGGAGTATTCCGTGCCCTCTGACCAGACCTTTCGCATCGATCGCATCATCTCCCTCTGGCCGCTCGACGAAGGTGCCGGGCTGGAGATCGGTCCGTTGGACTCACCCCTCGCCCTCAAGGGCAGTTGCAACGTGCGCTACGTCGACGTGGTCGACACCCAGGGTCTTCGTGACCACTACCTCGGTGACCCCAACGTCGGACAGGAGGACATCGCCGACGTCGACTACTCGCTCCACGACTCCGACGGAATCATCCACTCACTAGCCGAGGTGGTCGCACCCGGAGCCCCGTTCGACTGGGTCTTGGCCTCTCATGTCGTCGAACACGTTCCGGACCTCATCGGGTGGCTGGCCGATATCGCCCAGGTGGTCACCGACGATGGCCGACTGCTGCTGGCCGTACCCGACCGGCGGTATACCTTCGACGTCCGCCGTCCCCAGACGTCGGTCGGCCAGATCCTCCAGGCCCACACCGACAGAGACATGGTTCCTTCCGAGCGGGCCGTGTACGACTACTTCCGTTCCGTAGTCACCGTGAGCGCAGTAGATCTTTGGGCCGATGTCCCGGTGGCTGATCTCCCACGGTGCTACACGTTCGACCAAGCCCTCGACTTCCGTCGGCGCGGGCTCGATACCACCGAGTACCTCGACAGCCATGTCTGGATGTTCACGCCCCGTGATTTCGTCGAGCAGATCACTGATCTCGGGCGTCTCGATCTGTGCGACTTCGTGGTCGACAAGGTCATCGACACTGCCGTCAATGAACTCGAGTTCTACGTCTCGTTGAGACGGATCCCACGTGGACTCGACCCCCTCCAGACCGAACAGTTCCGAGAT
>CAIVIS010000350.1 GCA_903906055.1 uncultured Acidimicrobiaceae bacterium | reverse complement strand
TGGCCGGAGCCTTCTTGGCTGCAGTCTTCTTGGCCGGAGCCTTCTTGGCTGCAGTCTTCTTGGCCGGAGCCTTCTTGGCTGCCGTCTTCTTGGCCGGAGCCTTCTTGGCTGCCGTCTTGCGTGCCGGAGCCTTCTTGGCTGCCGTCTTGGATACTGCCATGGACATTCCCTCCTCAGGGGTCAACGCCGATTTGAACGTCGAACCGGTGGCGAACCGGACACCTCTCGACGCAGGGATCGGTACCACTGCCCCAGTGCGGGGATTGCGACCTGTGCGGGCAGCTCGGGCGGTCGGGGAGAACGTCCCGAATCCAACCACCGTCACTTTCCGTCCAGATCGCACCTCGGTGATGATCGTTTCGAACACTGCCTCGACCATGTCTTCTACGGTGCGCCGAGTCGACTGTGTCGACTCGGTCACCGCTTCAACGAGTTGAGACCTGTTCACGAACTTCTCCTCAGCGATACGTAACCGAACACAAGCCAAACGGGGTTTTGCCCATAGGTCAAGCACCAATGCGCGCATCTGCGCGTTCTAACGCGACACTACGCGACGCAATGGCGCGTCGACCACGCATGCATCACCCAGAGCGACGGTTCAGTTCCCATCGGGACTACGCACTACATTTCGAAATTCCTGTTTGCCTGCAACGATAATTCTGCCTACTCTGGACCACGTTCCACTCGCGGATGCAGTACTCCGCCCGTCATTGATCAGTCGGTACTCGACGACGACGAGGTGGATCACCATGCAAAACTTTTTTTCGGAAACTGACGCGAAGCAGTACACAACAGCACTGAATGCCGCGCGCGACGCCAGTGCGAGCGGACAACACGGCATCTACCTCGGTCACGACGCGCATGGTTGGCGACAAGCTGATGCGCAACAAGCAGTCATGGTGCTCGGTCCGCCGCGGTCGGGAAAGACGTCTTCGTTGATCATTCCCAACCTGCTGTGTGCCAACGGTGCAGTCGTTGCCACATCGACCAAACCTGACGTGCTCGATGCCACGGTGCGCGCCCGTTCGCTCGTCGGTCGTTGTCATCTCTTCGACCCGACGGCATCGGTCGCCGAGCGCGACGACGTGCATCGTCTTCGATGGTCGCCGTTGCCCGCATGCACGTCTTGGCGCACTGCACTGTCGACGGCGCGGTCGCTCGTAGTGGTGGGGTCGGCCACCGATGGCGGGTCGGCTAACGCAGTCGGATCCCACTGGACCGAGCGAGCACAGGCGCTGCTCGCACCGCTCTTGCACGCCGCCGCCCTCGACGGCGCCGACATGCGGACAGTGCTCGGATGGGTAGATCGCCATCAGGCCCTTCCCGCCCAACAGATCCTTACCGGAGGCTCTCGGTCGATCCCCCGTGATGTGCTCGATGGCATCGTCACAACCGATGAGCGCGAACTGAGTGGCATCTGGTCGACGACCTCGGGCGCGCTTGGGGGATTCCGCTCCGAGGAGGCACTGGCGGCCACGTGCGATCCGAACTTCGATCCTCGGGCCTTCGTGTCGTCGACCGACACCATCTACATTGCCGCTCCGGCCCACCACCAAGCGCTGGTGGCACCGCTGGTGGTGGGACTCCTCGACGACATCCGCCGAGCTACGTACGTGCGCGAGGCCGAGGGAGCGGGTATCGGCCGTCCACCGGTGCTGTTGGCCCTCGACGAGTTGGCCAACATCGCCCCGCTCCCCGACCTGCCTGCCATGGTCAGCGAGGGAGGCGGTCAGGGGCTGGTGACCTTGGCGTGCTTCCAGGACCTGTCCCAGGCCCGGCACCGATGGCCGACTCGGGCTGATGGGTTCCCTTCGCTCTTTGGCACGACAGTGGTGCTGCCGGGTATCGGCGATGTCCGGACACTGGAAGCGCTGTCGGTACTGGCTGGCGATCACGAACTGCTCACCCGGAGCGTCTCTCGTGGTCGGGCGATGGGTGACCACCCATTTGGCGACTTGGTCACGGGCGGCCGCATGCAGTGGGGCGAGCAGCTGTCGACTCAGTGGCGGCGGCGCCTTCCTCCCGATCACATCACCCGCGGCGTCGATGGCGGTGCGCTGGCCTTCGACCACCGCAACCAGCCGGACTGGATCCCGCTCGCACCGGCCCACCGATCGGAGCCATGGAGAACACTGCTGACTCATGACCGTCAGCTCTCCCACGGGCGAGCGGTCGACGTGGCTGGCGATCTCTCGGTGGACCAGGAGCGCGACCGTGGCCTCGGTCGGTGACTTGGTGACCAGTGGCTCGATGATTGATCGATCCATCACCGATCGGCACACCACCGATTGATCCATCACCGGTCGAGGGTCCGCGGCCCTAGTCGATCCCAGCGGGCACGTTCCGCCCGTTCGTGGGCACGGTCGGCTCGCGGGACCGGCGCACGCGCTCGCTCGGCGACAGCCGAGTCGCCACCGATTCGATCGAGGGAACTAACGAGCGGATCGAACTGTGACCGCACGGTTCGGACCACGTCGGCTGCCACCCATCGTGGCTCCTGTGCGGAGACCCGGGACAATGTCGGTTGGGGTGATTGGGCAAGTTGGGTCAGTTGGGTCAGTTGGGCCAGTGCTCGGCCGTCATGTTCGGCGACGGCCGTGCCGAGCGTGTGTGCCACTCGTTCGACCACCGGCGCTGGCAGTCCGCTAGGAGATGCATCAGCCACAGCCGCCACCACATCTCTCCCGGCCAGCCAACTGCGCTTGGTGGCAAGGTGCTCGAGTCGGGCTGCCAGGAGATCGTTGTCCACCGTGGCGTGCGGTGGAGCATCACGGACCCGACCGACAAGGCGGATCAGATCGGCCGGATCAATGCCGAAGTCGGCGGCCCTGGACTTCCATGCGGAGCGCAGGCCGTCGACGGTTTGGCCCTGGTCCTTGTCTGGTCGGTCGATATGAAACGCCGTGCGCCGCAGCCCAGCAGAGGGACGTCCCCCGCCACGCCGATGCACGAACTCATCAATAGATGCAGCCCGTTGGGAGAACAGACGCAGGAGCACCGGGTCGATTCCGGCCACGTCCCATCGGATCGATGGGACGCGTCCACTGGTGATGACGGTGTTGGCCCTGGTCGTGGTGACCGGTTCCCAGGCGATACCGGTCCGACCGGTCAGTTCGTGACGGAGGGAGGCCTCATACACAGACCCGATGGCACGGCGGTGGAGGAACAGTCTGCGGGTGTCGGTCGCCGACCACGTGCCTTCTACCCCTTGGGCCACGTTGGCCATCACCAGGTGCGTGTGCAGATGAGGATCGAGGGCGCGGCTGGTGCGGTGGACGAATCCGGCCGCTACGACTCCAGTGGCGGCCACGCGGTGTGCCACCCCTGCCTGTCTGCGCCGCACCCCGTGGGCCACCCGCTCGATGTAGCCCACGGCATCGGCCACGGCGGCCTGGTGGGCGGCACCTGCGGCATCGGCCAACTCCCTCGGGGCGAGCAGGTGCAGGACGCTGACCGACTTGGGCGCACAGAACACCAGATCGACCCCGGCCACCGATCGATCTCCCCTCGATGCACGCAGCGGGCGATCGTCGAGCGGGTCACGACCGGCGAGCACCTGGTGGAACACCACAGGGTCAACTTCACCCCGCTGATCGAGCACACCACTGCCGCCCCCGACCCACACCCCAGGGGACTCCCCCGCCACCCGAGTCTCCTCGGCCCGGCCGGCCGCTAGGTCGCCCACGTAGTAACCGACCCCGCTCTCCCTGACGACCTGCATCCTCAGCACTGCGTTCCAGGCACGGCGCCACCTCCGTCGCCATGCTACCGCTTAGTGCTGTTTCATGTCATTTCATGTTTTATGATGCATCCGAGCCCAGTCGACGGTGCGGCTGCCGTCAGATTTCGGCGGACTGGTAGCGCTCCAGGATCCGGGCGGCGGCATCAGCGGCCAGCGACCGGTAGTCGGCCGGGTCGATCACCACGGCCGCTGGGCCCAGGCGCAGTAGCAGGCGCTCCAGCCAAGCGTCCCCCCCGACGAAGACCTCCCACACGGGTCGACCTCCCTCGGGCTCGAGCGGCTTGGCCGAAGGGATCGACTCGAGCAGCCAGGTCGCAGACTCGTCCACGGCGATGCGCACACGGCGGCTCTCCGGACCAGGAACGTATGCACCCAGGGCGATCAATCGGGCCTGATCTCCATCGGCATCTCCATCGGCACCACCGCTGCCACTGCTGCCTCCGGCGGCATCCGGTCCGGGGGCCCCTGCGGCCAAGATGTCCGGGGATGCCGGGCCAGCAGGTGTGGCCGCCGAAATGCGGTCCACCCGGAACCGGCGCAGGCTGCCCGCTGTCTCGCACCACGCATCGACGTACCAGTGGCCCTCCGAGGCGAACAGGCTCATCGGAGTGATCGTGCGTTCACTCGTCGTGTCGGTTGTAGCCGTGTAGTACGTGATCGTCAGCCGCTGCCCCGACGACGAAGCCGTGCGCACCTCGTCCAGAAACTCGGGGCTGTCGAGCTCGACGGCGACGGCCACCTGTCCCAGGACCGTGTCGAGCTTGCTGAGGGCTCGAGACAGGGCACCGTTCTCGTCGCTGCCCGGCACCGACAGCAGAGCTCGAGCCGATGCGGCCAGCGCCAGACCCTCGCCCGGGCTCAGTCGCCGCGGCCGAGACAACGTGGTTCCCACCCGGGTAGACACGGTCTCGTCGGTGACCACGATCTCGAGGAGCTCGTCGGGGGTATACGGCGGCACTCCGCAGCAGGCAGCCATCTCGAGGTCGGCCACCAGTGCGGCAGGGGTCAGGTTGAACCGGGCTGCCACCTCGTCGATAGGTGCCTCCCCTACCTGCACGAGCCAGCCAAGGATGGCGAACAGTCGACGGAGCCGCGTCGCGGTATCTACTTTCGAACTCATCGTTGTGCTCCTGGGGTCGAGTAGTCACCGAGGCGCTCGACCATGGCCGCTCGAACCTCCGGCGGCCGGAGTATTTCGGCGTGGTCGAGGAAGTCCATCACCCATGAAACGAGGGCAGGGACATCGGTTACTGACATACGGATCACCACGGCGCCGTCGTCGGTTCGCTCGATGACGCTGTCGGCACCGAGCTCGGTGACCACCCGGGAGGCCTCCACTGCATCTACGGCGATGTCGACCTCCAACGCCTCGCCCGTGCCGAAGTTCCACGGCGAACGCGCAAATGCCTCGTCGGGGTCGAAGTCGTCGGGGAACGCGGCCGATCCCACGTCGCCCGGCTGAGGGATGTCGTCGATACGATCAACCCGAAAAATGCGGGCGTCTGTGCGGTCGCGGTCCCATCCGACCGCATACCAGTGGCCGCCGCGAAATCTGATTCCGGCCACATCGACCGTGCGGAACTCACCTCGATAGGTGAAGGTGACCACCGCCTTGCTGCGAACGGCCTCGAACAGGACCGGTAGGGCCACCAGCCCACCGGACAACGAGAGGTCGACCAGGGGCTGCACCGCCCCGCGCACGGGCCACTGGCCGCCCATCCCCAATTTGGAGAGGGCCTCCTTCCCGGTAGGATCACCGAGGTGGACACCGGCCACCGCCAAGTTGAGGGCAGCCTGCTCGTCTGCATCCAGAGCCAGGTCCGGGAGGTAGTACTTCTCGGCGTCGATCGAGTAGCCCACCTGGTCATCGCCAGCGATGCGACTGCTGACCAGCGGAACCCCTTCGGACTTCAAGATGTTGCAGTCCCGGACGAACCCTTGACGGCTGGCGTCGTCGCTTTCCGGATAGCCGGGGACCCGCAGCATGATCTCGCGGCGGCTGAGGGGCCGCTTGGCATCCAGCAGCACCAGCAGCAGGTCGGTGATGCGTTCGAGCGGATCAAGTTTGGCCATTCCTCTCAATCTAGGCCCTTCAGACCTGGATTGGCACCGGTGACGCAATGACCGGCGACCGCGTGCAGGCCGACGTGGCGTGGGCATGGCATCCTCACGTGCTCCTGTGGATCGTCGTCGCCCTCTTCGGCCTCTCCACGGTCCTACTTCACCGCAGACTCCAGCAGTCGGCGTCACACCCCCTGGCGTGGGAGAGACGCAGGATTGTCGGATTCTTGGTGGCGCTGGGCGTTGCACTGGTGTCCCTGGGCTGGCCGCTCGGCGACCTGGCCGCGCACTGGTCGGTCAGCGCCTTGGTGCTGCAACGCTGTCTGCTGGTCCTGGCAGTGGCACCCCTCCTGTTGGTCGGGCTGCCCGATGACGTGATCTGGTGGGCGACCAGGCCGGCACCGATCGATGCCGCCCTGATCCGGGTGCTCCGCCCCCCCGTGGCCGTCATCTGCGTGACGGTGCTGCTGGTCGGGTCGATGGCGCCAGCCATGGTGGCCGCCCAGTCGAACTCGATGGTGGCCCGTGGACTCCTCGCCCTCGTGGCCGTAGCGGCCGGAGTGATCCTGTGGCTACCCATCATCGGCCGGGTGCCGGGGATTCCTCGACCACGGCCCATGGTCCGAGCCGTCTACCTGGTGGCGCAGTCCGTAGTGCCGGTCTTTCTGTCCTTCATCCTCATCTTGGCCATCCACCCCCTGTATCCGACCATCGCCCATTCGACGGCAGCCATCGGCCTACACCCCGTCAACGACCAACAGGTCGCCGGCTTCGTGTCCAAACTCTCGTTCCTTCTCACCCTCCTGACCGTGGCGTGGGTGATCCTGATGCGCGCACCCGACACCGACGACGACCTCGGTCCCGAAGATCCCATCACCTGGACCGACATCGAGCGCCACTTCGAGCGGGCTGACCGCTCGCGTCAAGCCACGCCCGTGGTCGGGGCTCCGTTCGGGGTAGAAGGCCAGCCGATCGACGGCGGCGAGCATTCCGAGCCCAGCAGTGAGCCCGGGGCCGAACACCATGGCGAGCCTCACGGTGGCGATGCCGCCTCGCCCGGGGCAGACCCGTCGGGCGGCTAGGCCGCGGCTCGTCGGTTCCCGGGACACCCGCCCCATCCGCAACTGCCTCCAACGGGGTGAACGCTCTGGGGCTCCGCGATCCCTACCATGGGCACGTGACCCTGGATGCTCCCGCTGCGCCGATCATCCGGCGACTGGTCGCGGGGAGCATCCAAGCCGGCATCGAGGAGTTGGGTGGACGCCCGGCCATGGTCGTCCGGTCCACCTCCGATGTACGCCGCGGCGCGCTCTCCCCCGACGACGGCGACACCATGGCAGAAGCGGCTGCAGCCGCCCTGATGCTTCGGATCCCCTACGTGCTCGTGCTCGCCTCCAGCGGAGCCGATGTCTCCGGCGGCGTGGCCTCACTGCACGGTTGGGGCCGGGCTGCGCGCGCCTTGGCCTCGTGCTCGGGTGTTGTGCCGATCGTCGTGATCGTCACCGGGCCTGCCCTGTCCGGGCCGGCACTGCTGCTCGGGCTGGCCGATGTCGTGGTCATGACCGGGGACGCCTTCGCCTTCGTGTCAGGGCCGGCCATGGTCGAAGAGTTCACCGGGATCCGGATCGGGGTACGCCAGCTCGGGGGGTCCGCCATCCACGCCCGCACCAGCGGCCTGTGCGCCATCGAGGCCACCTCGGTCGAACAGGCACTGGAGCACGTATCCCACCTCCTCGGCCTACTGCCGTCCCACGCCGACGAGCTCCCCCCGAAAGTACCGAGCCAGCAGTGCGAAGATGACGAGCAGATCAGTGCGATCATGCCCGAGCGGGCCACCAGTTCCTATGACGTGCGGCGGGTGGCCTCGGCACTGGCTGACGGCGGTGAGCTGACCGAGCTCTGGCCCCGGTGGGCACCCCAGCTGGTGACGGCCTTCGGTCGGATCGATGGACGGACCGTCGGGTTCGTAGCCAATCAGCCCCAGGCCCTGGCCGGGACGCTCGATATCGCCGCCTCGCAGAAGGGTGCCCGGTTCGTGCGGTTCTGCGACGCCTTCGGTGTGCCGCTGGTGACGCTGGTAGATACCCCGGGCTTCTTGCCCGGCAAGGACCTCGAGTGGCGCGGCATGATCCGCCACGGCGCCGAGCTCGCCTTCGCCTACGCCGAGGCCACCGTGCCCCGGGTGTGCGTGATCCTGCGCAAGGCCTTCGGTGGCGCCTACATCGTCATGGACTCGAAGGGCCTCGGCAACGACCTGTGCGTGGCCTGGCCCGGTGCTCAGATCGCCGTCATGGGGGCCGAGGGCGCGGTCCAGATCCTCCATCGACGATCCACCCCCGAGGTACGGGCCCAGCTGCAGGACGAGTACACCAAAGCGTTCCTCACGCCTTACCAGGCGGCGGAGCGGGGCTTCGTCGATGCCGTCATCGATCCAGTCGATACGCGATCGGTGGTGTCCGATGCGCTGGCACTGCTCGAGACGAAGCGCGAGATGCTTCCCGGCCGAAAGCACACCGTCGGCCCCATGTAGTGAGGCAGTCAGACGGCGGGGCCAGACGGGGGCTCAGACGGTGGGCTCAGACGGTGGGCTCAGACGGTGGGCTCAGACGGGGGGCTCAGACGGGGGGCTCAGACGGTGGGCTCAGCCACTGAAGCTGTGGGACCAGTTGGCACCTACCGGAGCAGCCGATGGGTTGCATCCCCCGGCGGTGGGAGTCCCCTTGGAGTACCAGGTCCCCGGGGTGTTCGGGAACGTCGTGGCACTGGGGGCCCCATAAGGAGCCCCGTCGATCACGGCAGCCAGGTTGTCCACCACGTACCAGCAGGTGGGTCCGTTCTTGGAGAACGCTGTGATGACCACGCCATTGACGGGGACGTTGGCACCAAGAAAGAGCGAAAAGTGCACGGAGACAGGGCCCTGGGTCGAAACCGTCGAGTCGTTGTTCCACTCGAGGGTCGGCTCAGCGGCGGCCAGTCCACCGAAGATGTCGAGGTAGTTCTGCTTGTTCTGCGTCGCCGCAGCTTTGACGGTCGTCAGCGCCGTGTTCAGGTTGGACTGAGCCGCCCGGTCGTTCGCTCCGCCCGTCACTCCCAAGAACGTCGGGATGGCGATGGCCAGCAAAATGGCCAGGATCAGAACGACGACCATGAGCTCGATGAGGGTGAAGCCGGCGTCTTCGCCGAGTTCAACCGCCGCGTCACGCTTGTCGTTCAAGCGACTGATTGCAGATGACATTACGTAGGTTCTCCTCTTGTCAGATTCATCGAATGTCGATGCCACCGCAGTTCGACACTCATGTGCCGGGCGCGCCCGAGTCCCCTCCCGAAGGAGGGGACTCGGGTCGCACGACATATGCACGGTGTCCATGTACGGACACCGGATACCAGTCAGCGATGCTGACTACCAGGCACTCGTCCAGGTGAGGCCACCCGGGACAGCCGAGGAGTCACATGCTGCGCCTGCAGCACCCTTGGCGTACTTCACGCCGGCGACGGTCGGAGCAGTCCAACCAGCGCTCGTGACGGGAGCCTCGTTCTCTGATGCGTAGAAGCAGGTATTGCTGTTCTTCGAGAACGACGCCAGAACGACGCCAGCACCATCAGCCGAGGCAGTCCACGACACTGGACCCTGAGTCGTCACCGCTCCGGTTGCCCAGGTGATGCTGGGCTCGTTGGCGGCAAACGTTCCAGCCGGAAGATTCAGGTACGTCTGGTTGTTGATGGCTGCGGCGGCCTTGACGGTCGTCAGTGCCGTGTTCAGGTTGGACTGAGCCGCCCGGTCGTTCGCTCCGCCCGTCACTCCCAAGAACGTGGGGATGGCGATGGCCAACAGAATGGCCAGGATCAAAATGACGACCATGAGCTCGATGAGGGTGAAACCGGCGTCCTCGCCGAGTTCAGCCGCAGCGTCTCGCTTGTCGTTCAAGCGACTGATTACAGATGACATCATGTGCTTTCTCCTCTTATCGGATGATTGGTATGTGCTGCATCAATGAACGGTCGCCATAGTTGACTCCCGGTACTGTCATCGTCTCGATGGATTCCCAACTTGAGTGCAGTCCGAAGACTTTCCTGTCGCTGGTCCCGCACCAACACGATGAGAGACAAACCGCCACGAACCGCCGCCATCAGTCACAGCACGATCTGTGCCCTGCCCGCACGGGGTAATGGAAGACATCTCCTGTCATCGATTATCTACGGCCGACGGTCATATTTCGCTTACTTCTGGTTGCGGGACCGGTGTAACTAGGTGGTCGTCATCGACCGTGGGCACCCCGCCACTCAGCGTGCTGATCCATCCCCTCAGTTACGCCTGACCGCTCCGATCAGAAGGGGAAACCCGACTTCAGATAGCGCACCG
>CAIVIS010000349.1 GCA_903906055.1 uncultured Acidimicrobiaceae bacterium | reverse complement strand
TACTTCGAGGTCCGAGGGACGGCGGCATTTACCGACAGCTCGGGCATCGGTTCAGTACGAAAGGCCATTCCCGAGTCGATCCTTCCGAAGGTGCGCCAAGTGCACGGCGTGTCCATCGCCGAGGGGACCGTCACCGGCTACGCGCAGTTCGTGGCCCCTGACGGAAAGGCTGTCACCACCGGTGGTGCCCCGACCATCGGGGTGTCCTTCGACACCCACCGGCAGATCTCGGCATTGCAGCTGAGCGACGGCACGGCCCCCACCTCTCCCGAGGACGTCGCCATGGACCGGGCGACCGCCACCAAGTACCACTTCGCCGTTGGCGATCGGGTCAAGATCCTGCTGATCGGGCCACCGCAGACATTCACAATCTCGGGAATCGTGCGGTTCGGCTCCGCCGACAACCTGGCCGGGGCCACGTTGGCCGCGTTCGCCACGCCGACGGCCCAGCACATCTTCGGCCTCGACGGGAAGTTCGACGCCATCGACGTGGTGACTTCGCCCGGCGTCGACAAGGCGGCCGTGCGCCAGGGCATCGCCCGGGTGCTGCCTGCAGGTACGGAGGTGGTCACCGGCCAGACCGTGGCCGACGAGCAGTCGAGCGCCATCAACCAGGCGTTGGGCTTCTTCTCCACCGCATTGCTGGTCTTCGCCTTCATCGCACTGTTCGTAGGCGGGTTCACCATCTTCAACACGTTCTCGATCATCGTGGGCCAGCGCACCCGCGAGCTGGCGCTGCTGCGGATCGTGGGGGCGAGCAGACGGCAGGTCTTCCGCTCGGTGCTCTTGGAGGCGGCCCTGGTCGGACTCATCGCATCGCTGATCGGACTGGGGCTCGGGGTCCTTGCCGCCGTCGGTCTGGAGGCGCTGCTCAAAGCGTTCGGCATCACCTTGCCGACCGGACCACTGGTGTTCCAGGGACGGACGGTGGTCGCCGCCCTCGTGGTCGGGGTCGGGGTCACCGTGGTGTCGGCGGTCAGCCCTGCCCGTCGTGCGGTGCGGATCCCTCCGGTGGCGGCCCTCGGTGACCACCGGAGCGATCAGGTCGAATCACTCGGGCGGAGGGTCATCATCGGCTCGGTCATCGGGATCCTCGGCATCGCACTCCTGGCCATCGGATTGACCCAGCCGGCCATCGAACTAGTCGGCGTCGGAGCGGTGGCGGTCTTCCTCGGCATCGGGATGCTGGCCCCTGTGGTCGCCCGTCCGATGTCCAGCATGCTGGGCCGCCCGTTGGCAGCACTGTTCGGGATCTCGGGGAAGCTCGGCCGAGAGAACTCGATGCGGAGCCCGAGGCGGACGGCGCAGACGTCGTCGGCACTGATGGTCGGACTGGCCCTGGTGTCGACCATCGCCGTGTTCGGCGCGTCGTTGTCCAAGTCGGCGACGAGCAGCGTGGACAACGCCATCAGCGCCGACGCCATCATTTCGCCTTCTACGTTGGGGGCGTTCGGATTCAGTGCCGCGGTGGGTCCGGCCGTGGCAAAGGTGCCCGGAGTCACGTCAGTGTCGACCGTCTACAACGGGCGGTTCGTCGGAGGCGGCAAGGTCTCTACATTGACGGCTGTGTCGGCCAAGGACCTCGCACAGACGGTCATCCTCCGGATGGACAGCGGCGCTGGTCCGGCTGCGCTGGCTGCAGGCGAGCTACTGATCGACACCACGACGGCCAATGCCCGCCACCTCGGTGTCGGCTCGGTGGTGCCGGTCACGTTCGCCTTGACCGGTCGATCAACCATGCGGGTGGGCGGTGTCTTCAAGCCCAATACACCGCTCGGAAGCTATCTGGCTGGCGACAGCTTCTTCCTCCAGCACTTCGCCAACCCGCTACCGGCGGCTGTCCTGGTTCGGACGTCGGGAGCGCCCGGCACCGAGGCCGCAATCGTCAAAGCGGTAGAGGTCTATCCAAACCTCAAGGTCCAGACCCGGGCGGAGTTCCAAAAGACCCAGCAGGCCCAGATCAACCAGCTGCTCGGTCTGATCTATGTGCTGCTGGCCCTGGCAATCGTGATCGCTCTGATCGGCATCGTCAACACGTTGATGCTGTCGGTGTTCGAGCGCACCCACGAAATCGGCCTGCTGCGGGCAGTGGGGATGCGCCGCCGTCAGGTGCGGTCGATGATCCGGTCCGAGTCGGTCATCTTGTCTCTCTTCGGGGCGATCATCGGCGTTCTGGTCGGTACCGGGCTGGGTGTGGCGCTGGCCATTTCGCTTAAGCAGCAGGGGATCACCGATGTCGTGGTGCCGATATCGAGCCTGGTCGTGTTCCTGGTGCTGTCCGGACTGCTCGGTCTGACGGCGGCCACCTGGCCAGCCCGGCGGGCGGCCCGACTCGACGTGCTGGCGGCGATCGCCACCGAGTGATCGGTGGGGGCGTGGTTGGTCAGAGCTCGATCGGTCTGGTCAAGGGGGCTGCGATCGTGGACTCGCGTGGCACCGGCTGTATGTGGTCCCACGCGGGACGGAGTCCGGAGCACTGGAGAGGTACGCTCGCAGCCCGGGGCACACCGGAGGCCGGCAACCGTGTCTCCACCCGGGGCAGTAGCTCAGTGGTCAGAGCACGGGACTCATAATCCCTCGGTCGTGGGTTCGATCCCCACCTGCCCCACCAGCGTCATCTTTCAAGACATACAGAATCACCTCGAACACTCAGTTCGGTGTTTCTTGATTTCGAGGGGCCCTTAGTGGCGCCCGTCGGCGGATTGTCCCGGTCCGTGTCGATCACGAGGTCCCGGAGCAGGTCACCGGTGGCTGCATTCATCACTCGGACGTGGAGGTCTTGAACGCGGACCCGAAGGTCACCCCGTCCGACGGTCGGGCACTACGCTTGGCTACGTGGCACGTCGACTGATCCCTAACACGCCGCTGGGCTTCCGGCTCATCGAACACCGCGAGGCGGTTCTTCGCGCCGCCGCACATCGGCACGCGTCGAACGTACGGGTGTTCGGCAGCGTGGCACGTGGCGAGGATCGGCCAGAGAGTGACATCGACTTGTTGGTCGACCTCGGACCGGCTGCCACCGCATTCGACCTTCTCGAACTCGGCTGCGACCTCGAGGACGAACTCAATGTCCGCGTGGACGTCGGAACCGAGTCATCCCTGCGTCCGTTCCTTCGAGCTGAGGTGCTCGCCGAGGCGCTTACGTTGTGAGCAGGAGAGATGTCACATGGTTGACCGATGTGCTGAGCGATCGAGGCCATCTCCGGGGACCTGGCTCAGGGAAGCCTTGACTAGGGCGTCACCTACGAGGCCTGCCGGGCTCGGTTGATCGAGATCGGTGAGGCCGTCAAGCACCTCGACCCCGAGTTGACCGACCAGGAGTCCGACAATCCCTAGGAGAGCGATTGCCCGAATGCGCGACCAGCTCGTGCATCACTATTTCGACACCGACCATGCCATCGTGACTGAAGCGGTTACGGAACGGCTTCCGGCATTACGTGAGGCTGTAGAACGCCTCATCGGGTCAGCCAGCGAATTCCGGAGCCGAGAAGGACCACAGATATCGGGAGTCGCATGAGGTCGATTGAGCATCGGACAGCGAACTGACCGCCCCTTGAAGCCGCCGCTATTTTCTTAGACGACCCGCATGGGTACCACGTCCCCAAGCGGATCACCCCAGTGCCCCCAGGAAACTCTGGTCGGTTGAGCTTCCGCTGGTCCGACCAACTTCCTGGCGGTATGATCACTGGTATGACTTCAACCAAGATTGCCGTGAGTCTCCCGTCCGAACTGGTCGAGCAAGCCAAACGCGCGGTCGCAGATGGTCGGTCTTCGAGCGTGAGCGCCTACGTTGCCCGAGCGTTGGAGGAACAGACGAAACTCGACGATCTGGCGCTCCTGCTCGACGAGATGTTGGCCGAGTCAGGCGGTCCGCTCACTGCTGCTGAACGCGAGGCAGCCGATCGGGCGCTCGGCCGGTGACTGCCGTGGTCCTCGACACCGGAGCCCTTGTCGGATTCGAGCGCAACGATCGACGGGTGGTGGCCATTGTGGCTCGGGCTCTCGAGCACCAAGACGAACTTCTCGTTCCCGCAGGTGTCGTTGCTCAAGCCTGGAGAGATGGGAGCCAGCAGGCAAGACTGGCCCGGCTCCTTCGAGCGCCATTGTGCGAGGTCGTGGCACTCGACGATCGTCAGGCTCGTGCTGCGGGGCAACTCTGCGGCGTGGCGACCACGACCGATGCGGTTGATGCGTCGGTCGCTGTCGTTGCACGGGATCGACGGGCAAGAGTCATCACGTCAGATCCTGACGACCTCCGCCGTCTCGATCACCGACTCGAAGTGGTTGCCATCTGAGGAGTGCCGTCGATTTACTCGGCTCGCTACAGCGAAGAGCGGTCGCCCCGAGCCCGGGACGCAGCATCACGGCCGGCGCGTCGGCCGAAGAACGAGCCGTCGCCGAGGCTGATGCCGCTGGCGTAGTGGTGGGCGGCCAAGCTGGCGGCGGTCCGGCCGACGGCATAGAGCCCCGAGACACGCTGGCCCTCGTCGTCGAGTGCGGCACCATCAGGGTCGGTGACCAGACCGCCGAGGGTGAAGGTGGCGTAGATGGCACCGTGGTCGACGCGCAGGTCGATGGCACCGATGCCGCTGGCTGGCGGTGCGCCGATGGGCTGCAGGAACGGCGCCCGCTTGTGGAACGCCGGGTCGTCTCCTCGGGCCGCCGCCTCGTTGTACTCGCGCACCGTCCTCGCCAGAGCTTCGGGTGGCAGGCCGAGTTCGGTGGCCAGTTCTTCTGCTGTGGCGGCGGCGTAGCCGATCCGGAGTCCGATCGGATTCCGCTCATGGATCACATCATCGGTGATCATGTAGACGAAGCCGTCGTTGTCGCGCAGGGCGTGGAACCCGATGCGACCGGTATAGGCGTCCTCGTTTATGAACCGCTGGCCGTGCCGGTTGACGAGGATCCCCCGAGCCATGCGATGCGGTGGTCCAAGCGGCAGCGCGCACTCGAACGAGTCGAGCCTGGTGGCGGCCGCACCCGCGCCTGCGCCCATGCGGATCCCGCGTCCGTCGTCGTTGGGGGTCCCGATCCGCCACGCCGGGTCGGGGATGTGGGCCTGTGGGCAGTACTCGGCGACCATCGCCTCGTTGTGGATGAAGCCGCCGGTGGCCAGGATCACCCCGCCGCGGGCTCGGATGGCACGAGGTCCCTCATCGGTCCGCACCAGAACGCCGACGACGACCCCGTCATCGACGATCAGTGCGTCGGCACCGGCATCGGCCACCACTCGAGCGCCGCTGGTCGACACTGCCGCACCGAGGCGTTCCATGAGGAAGCCGCCAGCGGAGTCGACGAACTGCGGCTTGTGCCCGCGAGGCACTGGGACGGCCAACTCGTCGAAGGGGTAGCTGTCCTCGCCACCGCTGAAGAGCAGGCCGGCGTCATCGGCCGATTCGCGGTTCGGCTCGTCGCAGAACGACGCCCGGAACGGCACACCGATCGACACCAGCCAGTCGAAGTGGTCCGGCGAGCCCTCGCAGTAGGCCTCCACTCGGTCTTCGTCGACACCGGGCCCAAGGGCGGCCCGGAGGAACGCGGCCATGTTCTCTGTCGAGTCCTCGAAGCCACAGGCCGTCTGGAGGTCCGTGCCACCTCCGAGGTAGATGAGTCCACCGGACTGGGCCGATGTCCCTCCTGGCCCCCCGCTGCGTTCAACGGCCAGGACGTCTGCTCCGGATTGGCGAGCGCCTATGACCGCCGACGTGCCGGCCACGCCTAGTCCGACTACGACCACATCGGTCGCCTCGTCGAAGTGCACCTCGCCGGCATCGACGGCGCGGATCAGCTCCATGATCCACCCCACACATCCGCTCGATCGTGGACCTCGCAGTGGTCCCACCTTGCTGGCAGACAGTTCATGAGCGCAGTATGCCAGCGATCGGTGAGGGTCGATCTGCCACCATGTGCGGCTAGTGGCGGACGGTCATCTGCGGGCCTGGTCGATACGCCCTCTCGTTACGGCAACATGTTCGATACGATTTCGGCGGGCACGATGAGTCGATCGTCAAACAGGGGGTCCAACATGACGGGCAGATCCGAGAAGCCGGTGCGGACGCGAGGGCAAGGCGGCATGCGCCTGGCTGTGCGACTCAGCGTCGTCGTTGCACTGGGACTGCTCGGCCTGGCGGGGATCACCGCGGGCAAGGCAACGCCCGCCTTTGCTGGGCCGCCGTCCATCGCCGGCTATGCCACCAACTTCGACGTCCCGAACGGCACCGACAAGGAGTGCGAGGGCTTCGAGGTCGAGATCGAGGACATCACGAATTCGCAGGTGACCTACACATGGCCAGGTGCGCCGGGCTATCCCAATCCCTATGGGTCAGCGAGCCCGAGTCAGATCGAAAACACCACGTTCCCCGATGGGCACACCGGCGTGCGGGTCACCTTCGCTGCCACCTATGCAAATGGTGCGTGGAGCGCTTCGACACCGATCGGCGTCACCGATCACTTCGGTGTTCATGTCACGGGTTCCCCCGGCGTGCAGCGCTACAGCTGGCTGTGTGACCTCGGGGGCACCAGCGCGGGCTCGACCGGCGTCCTCACCCCGTACGGAGGTACCACCTCGGGCAACTTCTACCCGGTTCCAAGTGTGCCTTCGATCGTGCCTGTCATTGTCCCGACTGCCACCGGTGAAGGCGTCCAGCAGCAGGTGACGCCAGCGGTCGTACCGCAGCCGTCCGAGCCACAGTTCCAAGACGCAGTGTGGGTCCTCAAGTATCGAACCACCAGCACCTCGATCGTGGATGTCAACAATCTCCTAGCCAGTGATCCCGAAGTCCAAGCGGCTATCACCAACTCGAACATCTCCTCGGTGGCTGAACTCTTCCAACCTGACCCTGGGTCGAACGAAGGAGTGGAGTCAGAAGGTCCCGACCACATCAGCCCTGGCGAGCAGTCCGACGTCACCGTCACGGAGACCTACCAGTACACCGGCCCGGTCGATCCAGAGGACAACTCGGTTATCTGCAATGAGACCGTGGGCGACCCGAACAACTGCAACAACTTCGTCGGGTCCCTCATCGCCCGTCAGATGCAGTCGACGCAACTGAACACGGTGACCCCGCGGGCACCACTGACGGTGACTGTCTCCACCGGCTCGGCTGCATCGGGGGCGGGTGGCAATGTCACGAGCAACGCGCTCCCGGGTAACGGCAGCCCTGATGTCATCGACTGCGGATCCGACGGGGGATCCTGCTTCACCAATGTCGATGCCCCGACCACGGTGAGCCTCACCGCCACGGCCAATGCTGGCTATGTGTTCCACGGATGGGGTGGGGCGTGCAGCGGTTCCACCACCACCTGTCTCGTTCCGGTGACGGCCGCCAAGAACGTCACGGCAAACTTCCTCCTGCCTATCTCCGTCTCGACAGTCAGCCCTGCCGCCGTACATCCAGGACAGACCGTGAAGGTGGCGATCGCCGGCATCGGATTCCTCAAGGGTGCGTCGGTCTCGGTGTCAGGAACCGGCGTCACGGTGAGTTCGGTCAAGGTCGCTACTTCGAAGATCAAGGCCACCTTGACCGTATCGTCGGGTGCTGCCATCGGGGCCAGGGACATCGTCATTACCAACAAGAACGGTCAGATGGGGATATGCACGGGATGCCTGGCGGTGTACCAGCCGACCATCACTGGGCTGTCGCCGAGTTCGGTGGTCCGAGGTGCATCGAAAGCTGCCGTAGTGCTCACCGGAACAGGGTTCGACGCCAAAGCCAAGGCGACCGTGTCGGGTACCGGCGTGACGGTGAAGACAACGGTGGTGGGGCCTGGTCAGCTCGCCCTGCAACTCACCGTGTCTTCTGCGGCATCTACTGGCACCCGGGACGTGACCGTGACCAACCACGACGGTGCCTCGGTGACGCTGGTCGGCGGAGTCACAGTCACCTGACCAGTGGTCGTGAGTGGCGACTAAGCGGTCTTCAACCGGCGGCCGAGGTCGGTGTACTCGCCGCAGTGCTCGCAGTGGAGCGTCGGCTTGGTGATATTGGCGTGGATGCCCATGACAACGGTCTGTCGGGTGATCCGCTCTTGGGAAAGCTCGAGCCCACCGCACCACCAACAGCGCTGGTGTCCCTGCTTGTCGACGGCTACGACTCGCATGCGATGCCTCCTGGTTCATGTCCACCTCGACGGCAGACCGCTCCCCATCTGTTCGGCACGATCACCTGGTGACTTGATCGCGTCGTTGTGATGTCACCGATCGTCCTCCAAGCGTGAAGAATGCACGAGTGGAGGCGAATCCGACCGAGGTCATGGATGCACTGGCCGACGGTTCGGACGCCACCGCTGGTTCACGGGATGCTCTCAGCGTGACCGCTGGCCCACGGGGTGGAGCAACTGCGGTGCGGGTTGTGTGTCATGTGGCCGCCGAGCTACCGCTCATGGTGTTCGCCTTGATCGAAATGGCAAGAGGGTGGCGGCCCTTGTATGACAACGCCGGTCTGGCACTGCGGAGCTACCAGGTGTTCTCCTCGCGCTCGCCGTTGGTTGGGCATCAAATGGCCGACACCGTCGATCACCACGTGGTGTTCGCTCCGGGCCCACTGCAGAACTGGCTGTTGGCTGTGCCGGTCCGTCTCGACCCCGCTCAGGGGGCCCTGTGGGGAGCAGTCCTCTGTGCGGTCATAGCGGTTGCGGTATCGATCGAGGCGATGTGGGCGGCCGGGGGATGGAAGGCGGCGTCGGCTGCCTCGGCCTCCATCTTGGTGCTGTTCATCGTCCGCACCGACGTGGCTCTCATGGTGCTGTGGGATGTCTGGTTCGCCGTCGTGTTCTTGGTGGCCGCCGTCTGCACCGGTCTGGCTACAGCCACCGGCCAACTTCGGTGGTGGCCGGTCACCGTTGTGGCGGCCAGCGTGGCCGCGCAGTGTCAGGCCGTCTTCGCCCTGCCGGTGATCGCTGTCTGTCTGGTGGCACCAGTGGTCGGGATCGCCGTCGGAGGGGGTCGGGGTCATCGGATGGGGCGGGCCTGGCTGGCCGTCGGGCTCGGTGTGGGGGGCCTGGTCTGGTCGGCTCCGCTCATCCAGCAGGCCACCACGCAGCCGGGCAACCTCGCCCTGCTGCTCCGGGGCACTAGCCAGTCAGGAGGCACCATCGGGCTGTCCCGGGCGCTGGGGGCACTGGGTGGTGCTGTCCGCCCAGTGCCGGCCTGGATCCACCCACCCCCATCGGGCGGTGGTTTCCATCTGGTGGTGGCGGTGGCGAACATCTTTACCGGGCCGAAGTGGTGGGGTGCGGCGGTGCTGGCGCTGCTGTTGATCATCGGAGTGCTGGCCTGGCGATCGACCAGGGTCCTCATGGCCGCCTCGGCGTGGATCAGTGCGGCTCTGGCTGTTGGCGGGGTGGCGGCCATCGCCGCCATGCCGCTTCCCCAATTCTTGGTGTTCGGCTACATGGGGGTGCTCTTGGTCCCCATCGGCATGGCGGCATGGGTCACGCTGGTGTGGGCTGCGGTCGAGGTAGTGGTGGTCGGGGTGCGCCGGGTCGGTTCGTCGCGACGGGTAGCGGGGGAGACGAGCGGGTTGGACGTGTTCCCACGGAACGAGCGGGCCGGCGTGGCGATGGCCGCGGCCTCGGTCGTCTTGGTGGCGCTGTCGGCCTGGTCGATGACGTCCGGACTGCGTCAAATCGGCGGGCGGGTACCGACCATTTCGGGGTGGCCGGCAGTGCGGACCGCTGATGTAGCCACAGCGGCCGTGGCTCGAGTGGCACCCCGCGGGCCGTTCAAACTGCAGGTGGTCAGCCCGGATGGTGCCTATGGCTATTCGGTGGAGGCCGGGGTCATCTACTTGCTGGTGACCCAGGGGTTCGATCCCCGACCAGATGTGCCGGTGGCCTATCCGACGTTCGGACGGCCGCCCAGTAAGGGACGCACCGTGGTTCTGGAACTACCCTCAGGAGGCGGCCGGGCAGTCGCCCACCTAGCTGCCGGAGGTTCAGGCCCCGGCTGATCCTGGCGTGGTGTCGGTCCCCGGTTCCACCGGGGCATCGTCGAGCACTCCAGAGGGCCAGGCAACAGTAGGTGACGACGGAGCATCGGGCTCGGTCGTTGCCGCTGGTGCCCCCTCGTCGGGCATGTCCGCTTGACTGGCGGTCTGAGGTGCAGGCGGTGGCTGCTCGGCCCAGCCCTGCTGTGGGTAGGCCGCCGGTTGCGGGTAGCCCTGCTGGGGGTACGCCGCCTGTGGGTAGCCCTGCTGGGGGTACTCCGGCGGCTGCGGGTAGCCCTGTGGCGGGTAGCCCTGCTGCGGCCATCCTTGGGGCGGATACCCCGGCTGGGGGTATCCCGGTGGCTGGCCCCCGTAGGGCTGGCCCGGATACGGATAGGGGTAGGGAGACGGCGGGTAGGCCTGGAGTGGTCCAGCGCCCCACTGGGTCGCCGGGGCCACACCAGCCCCTACTAACTGCTCCTGCCCGTCAGGCCAAGCCGAGCGCTCGTCTGTCGACCCTGCATCGGCGTCGTTCGCGTCCTCGGTGGGACGTCGCCTCAGGACCCACACCAGCCCCACCCCGGCCACCACGATCGAGATCACGGCGATAGCCATCGAGGCCAGACCCCGACGAGTGGCGATGGTCTGGCACTGCTGGATGAAGGTCTCCCACTGGCGGTGGGCGGTGATGTTCGAGGTGGGCGGCTCGGGGCCGGCTCCGATGGATCCGGGCTGGGCCAGGGCCTGGAGGGCTGTTTCCGAACCGGTGCTCGGTCCACACGTCCCGCCCACCGCAGGCGGAGGAAGGGCGGTGAGCATGCCAGCAGCGGCAAAGGCGATGCCGAAGCAGCCAATGAAGACGAACACGATGACCAGGAAGACGCGGACGGGGGAGAGCTTCATCTCAGATCCTTTCGCACGGGAGCGATCGTACTCACCGCAGGGCCGTATGCGGCCGCGGCCCGCCGATCCGTCCACCCATCCGCTGGTGACAAGGGCACCGGCTATCGTCGGTCCCATCAGGGCCAGGGAGGAACCCCGGCCCGGCAGACCTTCGTCGTCACGACAGGAGAACCATGGACATCGAGCAGTTCTACAGCGCTGACGAACGGCGCCGGCAGTCGGCCGAGATCGAGTTCGGTAACAACTGGTACGACTCCAAGGGCCAGCGTTACGAGTTGAGCTGGGTGGAGGACACCGGTGAGTTCTACGCCATGTTGGAGCTGGCGCCCGAGGCCGACACCTGGTCGCCGTTCGGCGATATCGAGGTCGAGGACGTGGAGGTCGGCACCCTGCTGGTGACGGTGCTGGGCACCTTGGCCACGCGTGGCGAGGTCGAGGCGCTGCTGGACGGCTGGGCGGCCCACATGGCCGAGCCCGACGGGGTCCACTGGGTGGCCGAACGCCTGGTGGCCGCCGGAATCACCCGGCCCACGCTGGACTGATCGGGGCCGTCGCATGGAGATCATGGTCGACCTGTCGGGTGGGCGCGTGTGGTTGGAGGGATGGGAAGACTTCGGCGGCCTCGCCCTGAGCGCCCGCACCGAGCGTCCCGGCGAGGTGGATGACCGGGCTCTCGAGGCCCTGAGCGCCACCATCGAAGACTCAGGGGCGGGCTGGATGGAGGCCGAGGGCTATGCCCTGGTCACTCCGGACGCGCTGCGCTCCCTGGCCGAGGTGGCGGCCGACGAGGATGGGCTGACGCTCGGCCCCGACTGGGAGGACGGGTTTGCGTCCATGCTCGAGTTCGCCGCCGAGAGCGGATGGGTCAATAGCGATGGTGCCGTCCGGGCCCACGTCGAATGGAGGGATGCCTGATGCGGTTCTCCTATGCGGAGTCGATGGTCGACCCGGCTTTCTACCTGCCGCTGGCCAAGGCGGCCGAGGCCGCCGGCTACGACTCGATGGTGGTGCCCGACAGCCTCTGCTATCCCGAGGTATCGGACTCGACCTATCCGTTCAACCCTGACGGGTCCCGTGAGTTCCTCGAGGACAAGCCGTTCATCGAGCCCTTCTCCCTCATCCCGGCCATGGGGGCGGTGACCGAGCGGATCCGCTTCGTCACCTTCGTGCTGAAGTTACCCATGCGCCACCCCCTCGTGGTGGCCAAACAGGCCACCTCGGTGGCCGTGCTCACCGACAACCGGCTGTCGCTCGGTGTCGGCACCAGCCCCTGGCCCGAAGATTATGAGCTCGTCGGGGTTCCGTGGGAGGGGAGGGGCAAGCGGATGGACGAGGCCGTCGACATCGTGCGCGGTCTGTCGGCCGGAGGCTTCTTCGAGTACCACGGCGAGTGCTACGACATCGACTCGGTCAAGATGAGCCCGATCCCGACCAAGCCGCTGCCCATCTTGGTCGGTGGGCACGCGGTGCCGGCCCTGCGCCGGGCTGCTCGGTGCGACGGTTGGCTGCATGGCGGGGGCGACCCAGCCGATCTGCCGGGACTGTTGGCCAAACTCCGCCAACTGCGCGAGGAAGAGGGCACGGCAGACAAGCCGTTCGAGGTCCATGTCATCTCACTCGATGCATTCAGTGTGGACGGCATCCACCGACTCGAGGAGGAGGGGGTGACTGACGTGATCGTCGGCTTTCGCTGGCCCTATGAGGTCGGACCCGATCCTGAAGCGCTGCAGCCCAAGATCGACAACCTCAACCGGTTTGCCGAAACAGTCATCGCCAAGGTGGACGGGTGAGTACTGCATCTGAAGCGACGGGACCCGCTGACACAGCGCCCACCGCCCGCGACCTGGGCCGGGCCTCCATGGCGGCCGTCGAAGCTGGCGATCGCGACGCCTGGTTGGCGCTGTTCGGCGACGATGCCGTCGTCGAGGACCCGGTGGGCCCATCGATGTTCGACCCCGAGGGGACCGGCCACCGCGGACCTGAGGCGATAGCGGCGTTCTACGACAACGTCATCGGCGTCAACGAGTCGATCCGCTTCGACATCCGTCAGTCGTTCCTGTGCGGCGACGAGGTGGCCAACGTAGGAGTGATCCGCATCAACTTCGCCGGCGGTGGCGCCGTCGAAGTCGACGGGGTCTACTGCTATCGCCGGAGTGCTGACGGGAAGCTCGCGGGGATCCGGGCGTTCTGGGAGGCCGACCAGATCCGCAGCGTCGAGTAGTCGAGTCGCCCGCTAGGCCTACCGACTGCTGTCGGTTGCTCGGGCCGGAGCGCCGTCGCGGACCGACATGGGCGCTTGCCAGTCGGGCATGGCCATCACCAACTGCACATCGCTGATGTGGCGCTCCATGAAGGCCCCTTCGCAGTAGCAGAGGTAGAAGTTCCACAGCCGCTGAAACCGCGTGTCGAGGCCCAGGGCCGCCATCTCATCGGTCCGCTCGGCCAGGTTCAGATACCACCGGCGCAGGGTCTCGGCATAGTGGCGTCCGATGTCCTCGACGTCGACCACCACCAGCGGTGTGGCCCGGCGCAACGACCGGGTGATCGCCTCCATCGACGGGAGGCACCCACCGGGAAAGATGTACTCACGCACGAAGTCGGTGCCGTTCTTGGCCCGCTCGAAACTGCGGTCTTCCACGGTGATGGCCTGCAGCGCCATGAGCCCCCGTTCGTGGAGCAGGCTGGCACAGGTGCCGAAGAACGTGTCGTGCTGGCGCCAGTCGACCGCCTCGATCATCTCGATGGAGACGAGCTTGTCGTAGGTGCCGGTGACGTCTCGGTAGTCCTGGTCGAGGACGGTGACCCGGTCGGCCAGACCCTCGTCGGCCACCCTCTTGGAGGCGAACTCGTACTGGGCGTCCGAGATGGTGGTGGTGGTGACCCGGCAGCCGTAGTTGGCCGCCGCATGGCAGGCGAAGCCGCCCCAGCCGGTGCCAATTTCGACGACGTGGTCGTCGGGTCCGAGACCCAACTTCGTGCACAGCCGGTCGAGCTTGGCTCGCTGGGCATCGACCAGGCTCATGGCTGGGTCGGCAAACATGGCCGAGGAGTACATCATCGTCTCGTCCAGCATCAGGGCGAAAAACTCGTTCGACACGTCGTAGTGGGACTGGATGTTGTGCCGGTCGACGTGCTTGGTGGGCGGACGGAACCGACGGAACCAGTCGGTGGAGGCGCCGACGGCCTGGCCGACCTTGTCCTGGACGGCGGTGACCGGCCGGAGCCCGCGGTTGAGGATCCGGGTCAGCATGGTCAGGTCGTCGCAGTCCCACAGCCCGTCCGCGTAGTCCCGACCCAGTCCGACCGACCCCTGGCGGAGCGTGCTCCAGTAGACCGAGGTGTCGTGGACCACCATGGTGACTGCGGGGAGCCCGTCACCGAAGCGGTGGGTGCCCTGGTCGTCGATGACAGTGAGGGTGCCGCCCTTCAGGTGGGAAGCCATGAAGTGGAGGAACCAGGTGGCTACTGCGGTGCCGCCTCGGGCACCCAGCCATCCGATGGGGAGATCAGCCACGATCGCGCTCCTGTAGTTCGCTGGTGGTCTTGTCGCTGCCGCTAACCGTGTCGGCGGCGATCTTGTCGGGATGCCGGTAGAAGGTGACGCCCTTGCGCCGTAGGGCGAGTGCCTGGCGATAGATGCCGATGGACACCCGGATGGTCATCAACGGGAACCGCCACAGCAGCCGCCCCTGGGCACGTCGCCCAGCGGGCAGTCGGGTGAGGGCCATGGACGCGGCGAAGACCATGTCGTCACCGCGGAAGTCATCGACGGCGAGCGTCAGCCGGTCACCGGGCACGCCGATGGTGAAGCGGTGGGTCAGGTCCATGGGTAGAAACGGGGAGACGTGCAGCGCCTTGTCGGCCCGGTGGGTCCCGGTGCCGGCCAGCACGTAGGCCGTGCGCTGGTGCCACGGCGTGTTGCTCACCTCGACCACGGTGGTCTCGACCACCGAGCCGGTCGGGTCGTAGCAGTAGTAGGTGGTGATCGGATTGAAGAGCCAGCCCCAGGTACGTAGTTGGGTGAGCATGGCGATCGGCCCGGTGGGACGCAGCCCGGTACGTTCTTCGACCAGGTCGCGCAACGCCACATCGAGGGGCACGGCCGGATCACCCAGGAAGTCGCGGCGGCGGAACGAGACGGCGTTGGTCCGCTCCGCGCTCCACAGCGGGTGCAGCCGGCAGACGGCATCGACCTCGGCCAGGTCCAAGAAGACCATGGCGATCCGGTAGGTGAACCGGTGGTCGACGGGGGAGTAGCGGTGGTGGGCCACCCGGCCCTCGTAGATGGCACTGCGGAGCGCTGGCGTCCGGCCCCCAGCCCCGTCGGTGCGGGGTGATTGGACCGCCGTCGGAGGGGAAGTGGTCACAGGTCCTCGCCGGCCAGCCTGCGACAGACCACCCGGGCGCTCTGGACGCCGTCTTCGTGGAATCCGTAGCCCCAGTAGGCACCGGCGAACCAGGTGCGGTTCGTGCCGTTCAGCTCCTCGTGGCGGGTCTGTGCGGCAATGGCGGCCACGTCGAAGATCGGGTGTTCGTAGTTGAAGGTGCGGAGCACCGCGCCTGGGTCGATGGCGTCGTCGCGGTTGAGTGTGACCAGGAGCTCGTCGGTCGACTCGATACCCTGGAGGCTGCGCAGCCGGTAGGTCAAGGTGGCGTCCGTCGGGTGGTCGACCAGCCGGTGGTAGTTCCAACTGGCCCACGCCTTGCGGTTCGCCGGAAGCAGACTTATATCGGTGTGCAGGGTGGCCCGGTTGGCTTGGTAGCGGATGGCGCCCAGGACGGAGCGCTCGGCCGGGGAGGGATCAGAAAGCAGCTCCAGGGCTTGGTCGCTGTGGGTGGCCACCACGATCTGGTCGAAGCGCTCGGGCCCGTGGACGGTCTGGAGCTCGACTTCGTCGGCGTGGCGGGTGATCTTGGTGACGGGCTGGTGGAGCCGGACGGCCTTGCCGAGGGGGGCCAGGATGGCGTCGACGTAGCGCTTGGAGCCGCCGTCGACGGTCCGCCAATTGGGCTGGTTCCCGTACTCGAGCAGTCCGTGATTGGCAAAGAACCGGGCGAAGGTGACGGCTGGCATGTCGAGGAACGTGGAGGGATCGGCGGACCAGATCGACGAGCCCATCGGCACCAGGTACCAGTTGAGGAACTGTGAAGACCATCGGCCACGCTCCAACAGGTCGCCCAGCGACACCGAAGTGTCCTGGTCGCCATCGAGCAGCCCACGGGCCATCCGGTTGAAGCGGACGATGTCGGTCAGCATGCGCAGGAACGCCGGACGGACCAGGTTGCGGCGCTGAGCGAACACGGTGTCGAAGGACGAGCCCTTCCACTCGAGGCCGGTCACCTCGTCGCACACGCCGAAACTCATGTCGCTGGGCTTGGTGGCTACCTCGAGGTCGGCGAAGAGCTTGATGAGGCCGGGGTAGTTCCGTTCGTTGTAAACCAGGAACCCGGTGTCGACATCGAACGAACCGTCGGGTAGGTCGACCGTGACGGTATGGGCGTGTCCGCCCGGCCGGTTGTCCGCCTCGAACAGGGTGACCTCGTGGCTGCGTGACAAGAGGTGGGCGCAGACCAGGCCGGAGACCCCCGTGCCCACGATTGCGATTCTCATCTGTCCGGCCTGCTTCCCATCGTCCTGAGCTACGCCCATCTATCTTCGAAACAGGAGTCCGGTCGGGATGACGGCGATCGGAGGCCTCTGCCTGATCAGTATATTTGAGTGGGCCGATGGCCATCCGGTGCGGAGGACTGGCCCGGCGAACCGTGTCCAAGGAGGACCGCTATGGCCCGCTACAAGGGAACCGTCATCTCGACCCGATCGGCCGAGGAGACCTTCGACTACATGGCCGACTTCGCCAACGCCGCCCAGTGGGACCCGGGTACGGCCTCGGCCCAGCGCCTCGACGGCGGAACTGTCGGCCTGGGCAGCATCTTCCGTCTCGACGTTCGCATCGGGTCCCGCACCACGCCGCTCGACTACCGCATCGTCACCTTCGACCGGCCCCACCGGGTGGTGCTGTTGGGCGAGTCCGACACCATCCGATCCGAGGACACGGTCACCGTGGTGCCCGCCGCCGACGGTGGTTCGATCCTGACCTACGACGCGGAGCTGCGACTCAAGGGGTCGTTCGCCCTGGCCAATCCGGTCCTCGGGCTGTTCTTCGACCGGATCGGCGACAAGGGAGTGGCTGGCCTACGGCGCACCTTGGGCGGCCCGGTGGTGGCCCGCGACCGGCCACAGGCCGGTGGCGCGGTGGCCGCGGTGGTGGACGGCCTGCTGGAGGCCACGGTGGCCGGCAGCTTTTCATCGGCCGGGCCGGCGCTGCGCCGCCATACCGCCGGGTGGACCCCGCCTTCGAGGATGGACGGCATGCGGGTGCTGGTCACTGGGGCCACGTCCGGACTGGGCCTGGCTACGGCACAGGGGGTGGCCAGCCTGGGGGCCGAGGTGGTGCTGACGGCACGGGGGCACGATCGGGCCGAGCGGGCCGTGGCTGCTGTGCGCGAGGCGGCCCCTGGGGCGGATGTCTCCTACCTGCTGGCCGACATGGGCGAGTTCGACCAGGTCCGAGGGCTGGCCGACGAGTTCCTGGCCGCCCACGACCGACTCGACGTGCTCATCCACAACGCCGGAGCCCTGACCGCTGCACGGACACTTACCGGATCGGGCACCGAGTTGACCGTGGCCTCACAGGTGGCTGCCCCCTACCTCTTGACTGGCCTACTGCTGCCAGCACTGTCCAACGGAGTGCCGTCCCGGGTGATCCAAGTGTGCTCGGGGGGCATGTACGCCCAGACGTTCGACCTCGACACCCTCGAGATGGGTGCCGACGAGTACGACGGCACCACCGCCTATGCCAAGGCCAAGCGAGCCCAGTTGGTGCTGATGCACGAGTGGGTGCGCCGGATGGAAGGCACCGGCATCACGTTCCACGCCATGCACCCGGGCTGGGCCGACACGCCGGGGATCCGCCACAGCCTGCCCGGGTTCGCCAAGGTCATGGGGCCGTTCCTGCGCACCCCCGAACAGGGGGCGGACACGGCAGTGTGGCTGGCCGCATCGCCAGTGGCGATCGAGACCACCGGCGGGTTCTGGCTGGACCGCAAGGAGCGTTGGGAGCACAAAGTGCCTTGGACGCGGCTGTCCGAGGCCGAGTTCGACGATGCCGGCGCTCAGCTGTGGGCGTGGTGTGCGCAGCGCACCGGGTGGTCTGGTCCGACCCGGCCGGTCTGAGTTGGGTGGTCTGGTCCGACCCGGCCGGTCTGAGTTGGGTGGTCTCGTGACCGCCGGACAATGACGTGTTCGCTCTACCTCGGGCTGTGGGGCTCCGCGTCGGATGGCTTCGGCATCCCGGTGCACGC
>CAIVIS010000348.1 GCA_903906055.1 uncultured Acidimicrobiaceae bacterium | reverse complement strand
TGGCAGGCGTAGCCGAGGCCGAGGCAGCTGATGCCACTCCGGTGCCAGCAACGTTGGTGGCCGTCACCGTGAAGGTGTAGCCGGTGCCGTTGGTCAGGCCAGTGACGGTGCAGGTGGTGGCACCCGTCGTGGTGCACACGAACGCACCTGGCGACGAGGTCACGGTGTAGCCGGTGATGGCCGAACCGCCGTTGGAGGCAGGCGCTGTCCACGACACTACCGACGAAGCGTTGGCGTTTGAGGTGGCGGTCACGCCCGTCGGTGCACCCGGCGATTTGACGGATGTGATGATGTTGGAGGACGCCGATGCCACGCTGTTGCCGCTGGCATTTGTAGCGACGACAGTGAATGCGTAGAAACTGCCGTTAGTCAGGCCCGTCAACGTGCAGGAGGTGGTAGGCGAGGTGCAGGTGAACGCACCCGCCGACGAGGTGACGGTGTAGGCGGTGATAGCCGAGCCTCCGTCGGAAGCAGATGCTGTCCACGAGACGGCGGCTGACGCGTTGCCAGCGGTGGCCCTTACCGCGCTGGGAGCCGATGGTACGGCTGATGGCACCGCGGGATTGGAAGCAGCGGAAGTGATCCCTATGCCCAGGATGTTTACCGCCGTCACCTTGAACGTGTAGCTGGTGCCGTTGGTCAGGCCAGTCACGGCGCAAGAGGTGCCGCTGGTCGTGCAGGTGAATCCGCCGGGAGTTGAGGTGACGGTGTAACCGGTGATGGCCGAGCCGCCGTTGGAGGCAGGCGCGGTCCATGCCACGACCGATTGGCGGTTGGCTGCCGAGGAGGCGGTGACCGCGGTGGGGGCACCGGGGACAGTGGGGATGAGGATGCTGTTAGATGCAGCAGATGCAGCGCCGGAGCCGAGGAGGTTGGTGGCGGCCACGGTGAACGTATAGGTGGATCCGGTGGTCAGACCGTTGATCACGGTGGTCGGCAACAGTGACGTCAGTCCGGTGCAGGTGAGACAGCCTGGCGTGGGCGTGATCGAGTAACCAGTGATGGCCGATCCGCGTGCGGAAGGCGGCGTCCAGTTGACCGAGACGGAGCCATCGAGGCTGGCCACAGCGGAAACCAGGGTGGGGGCATCTGGCACCGTGGGGATGACGACGGAGCTCGACGAAAGAGAAGGGTCACTGGTGCCCAATGCATTGGTGGCCGTCAACGAGAACACGTAGTAGGTCCCAGGGGTGAGGCCGCTGATGATGGTTGACGTCGTGGTCGAACTGGTTCCGGCGCAGGTCGGGCAAACCGGGGAAATTCCTACGTTGTAATTGAGGATGGGCGAGTTCCCGGTGGAGCCAGGGGTGGTCCAGGAAACGGCAGCGGTTCCATCGGCATTGGCCTGGACGACGACGTCGGTCGGCGGCGACGGAGCGGTGGATGGCGGGTAGGTGGGAAGTCCACCGATCAATGCCGTGCAGTACTGGGTGACGGGCAGTGTCGATCCGTAGACCGGCTTCAGGGGCGGGCACTGGTTGGTGGGACTCGCTCCCGCGTTGGTGTCTATCGAGGTCAAGTTCCACGAAGACGTGGAAGGTGTGAGATACGAGGGTGGCGAGACGTAATCGAGGAGCGGAGACCAGTTGTAGTGCTTGATGTAGCCGGAGGTCGAGCTACTTCCATTGAAGGTGCCCACGGGTCCTCGGCCGTACTGCTGGATCGACCCGTAGTTGTACAGATTGCCTTGCGGCCCTCCGGCTGCATAGTTGTCGACGACAAAGGACTTGGTAAGGGCAAGGATGGCCGCATCGATGGTGAGGCCGGTCGTTCCGTTGGACGGATTGCAGATGACAGCCCCGGGCGTGGTGCACGTAGACAGCAGCGTCGTGGTACCCGGCACGACCGGGTGGTTGACATCAACAAAGGCATTGGCGATCAGCCCGAGGGAGTCATTGGGCTTTGCCGTGTTGAGGGGGCAGAAACCGAGGGACGGAGTGCTGAGTCCGCTCTGTCCGACTGTCCAGTCGCAGTTCGCGTAAGTGATGTTCCCAGTGATGATGATGTCGTTGGCCGTGCCGACTGTCACCTGACCCGACAGATTCCCGTTGACAAAGGCGTCGCCCTCGATGTCCGGCGCACTGGTGGCGCCGTAGTAGCAGGTGTTGCAGCCCGGGCTGGTCTGAGCATTCGGACCGCGGGTGACGGTCGAGGTGAGCACGTTCGTCTTGCCGAGCTGGCCCTGACTAGTTGTTGTGTAGGTGGTGTTGGCGTTGAAAGTGGCCGAGTACGCCCCAGCTGCGGCACTAGAGAGGGTGCAGACGGCCCTGGCCGAGTAGGTCGGTGGGTTGGTTGCGGGGGTTACCGGTGTGGGGGAAGAGAGGGCAACGTTGGCGCACTGCGAAAGCGAGGCGGAGGCTTGGGTGAACGAGACGGTGGCACCGGCGTTGAGCTGGCCGCTGGCCGACGTGATCGTGGCCGTCAGGGTGACTGGTGAACCGGCGACTGGCGTGGTTGGTGATGCCGTGACATTGGTGACCGTGTTGTATACCGAGGCACCAAAGGGATTGGCACCTGCGATGGAGTCAGTCGGACTGGCGTTTTGGACGTAGACCACACCGTTTGCCGGTAGGGGGGCGGATCCGTTATTCGGGCAGTCGTTGGTATTGCTGGCAATGTTGGCTGTGTCCCACGTGAAGGTCTTGCCCTTGACCGTCATTGTGCTCTCTTTGGTCTCGGGGCTCACTACGGTCATCTGTCCGGTGCCATTGGCCAGGGTAGAGAAGGTGATCTGGGTCGGCCCGGTGTAGAGGCATCCGTTTTGCGCGGCAATGACTCCCAGGCTGGCGTTGGTGGCTGGCGGAAGCTCGACGGGGTGGCCGTAGCAACTGTGGGTGGTGTCACATGCTGGCCACTTTCCATTGGAACCCGAGACGTAAGGGGCGGCGATGATCGTGCTGTTGATGTTCTGACAGCCGGTCGCGCTGAAACTGCTGGTGACGAAGAGGCAGTTGGGGTCGGCCGTCTGCACGGGGGCCTGTGCCGTTGCCGTACCGAAGGAGGGCGAACCGGACTCGTAGATCGAGTCGTTGGTGAACGTGGGCCCGAAGACGTAGTCGTTCGGGCCGAAGTAGACCGGGGTGCAGCCCGATCCGGCACCGGTGTAGGCCGGCCAGTTGTACTTACACGAATTGTAGTTTCCAGTGGCCGAGTAGGACTCATATTTCGACCACCAGATGCCGGTGAGGAAGCCGTTGGTAGCCGCCAGGTGCATGGTGGCGGAAGCGAACATGTAGTTGTTCCTCGCCGAGGTTTCATGAACGGCGCCGACCACTTGGACGGCGAGGTCCTTCAACTCGTGAGTAGTCGGGTCGAAGGTGGGTTGAGGATTGCCGAAGGCGTAGTACTCAGTGTCGGATCCAGCGGTGGCGGAAGAGGCCACTTCGTTCCACTGCCCGTAACTGATCCCGGCACAGGTGCCGGCTCCATTGGTGGATGTACTGCATTGCGCCAGAGATGGGTTGGCATTCAGGGCTGTGACGTATGCGTT
>CAIVIS010000347.1 GCA_903906055.1 uncultured Acidimicrobiaceae bacterium | reverse complement strand
GGCCGGGTGAGCGAACGTGCCCCCTAAGAGCCAGGACCCGCTCAGTCGCCGTCGGAAGCGTCGCCCGCCGAAAGAATCTCGTAGAACGGGTTGATGATGGCGAGTTTGTCGTGATGCTTACCCACCGTTCCCTCGGCCACCAAGAAGGTGCCGGTGCCGATCCCCGCTATCGAGCGCCGCCCCAGGAATACCAGAGTGATCACATGGCCGCTGTGGTCCACCAACGTGCACTCCAGGCTGTGGTCCTGGGCCCACGGCTGTACCCGCAGCGACTTCACCCGGCCGGCCACCCGGCCTCGGCTCCTCCACTGGAGCTCCGATATCGGGATCGTGCCCGACACTGCCGGATCCGAACTCTGCTTGACGGTCGAAGAGTTAGCAGCACTGCGTCGCAGCCAGCGTGGGTTCTCCGCTCGCACCTCGGCTTCGAGTTCGACGTCGGTGTCCACCAGGAATGGAACGATGGTGGCGTTGACGTGAGCGATCTGGCTGACCACTTCCACGATCTGGTCCGCCGTCTGGTCGTGCAGGATCCTGCGCCAGGCCTTTCCGTAGGACCGGCGCGGCAGCAGGAAGGTGACCTCGGTCTCCCCGTCCGCCAACTCGGCGGCCAGCTCCAGCGAGGCCCTGTTCAGCCGCCGGTCCGGGCAGGCGATGACATCGAGTGGCAGCCGTGACAAGCCCAGCCTCTGCCACCGGTCGATCAGTTGCTGAGCCATGATGTCGTCGATGTTGAAGTGCACGGCCCGCAGGTCGTCAGGGGTCAGGCTCCGTGCGTACTGAATGGCCCGTGCGCTGGCCAGGTCGATCCGGTCCACCAAGATGACCACGACGTTCCGGCGCAAGATCGGAGCCTCACAGGCCTCGATGGCTGCTCCCTCTTCCAGGATCTCGTCTTCGGCCCGGTACTGCCGGTTCATCCGCACCAGCGCGTACACGATGAGCGGCATGACGACGACGATGACCCAACCACCCTCGGTGAACTCGGCCATGGCGAACACCACCACGATCACTGCGCACACCACTGCGGCCGTGGCGTTGACGGCCACGCTCTTTCGCCAGTGCTCACCTCGGTGGGTGAGGTGGTGCTTCACCATTCCCGCACCGGCCATGGTGAATCCGGTGAAGACCCCGATGGCGTACATGGGGATCAACGCCGACACCTTGGCTCCGGTGGCCAGCAGTAGTACCACCGAAGCGGCGGCCAGCACGATGATCCCGTTGGAGAACACCAGGCGGTGTCCGCGGACGGTCAGCTTGCGGGGGAGGAACGAGTCCTCGGCCACGAAGCTCACCAGGAAGGGGAAGCCGGTGAAGCTGGTATTTGCGGCCAGGATCAGGATCAGGGCTGTGGCGGCCTGCAGCATGTAAAAGAGCACGTTGCCCATGGTGCTGGTCCCGTAGACGAGCTTCCCGATCTCGGAGACGACAGTGGGCGTCCCCGAGATATAGGGCAGTGCGTGGGTCAATGCGGCCAGGATCGACACCCCGAGGAACATGACCCCGAGGATCGAACTCATGAGCACCAAGGTGGTCCTGGCATTTTTGGCCTGGGGCGCCCGGAAGATGCTCACCCCGTTGGAGATGGCTTCGGTACCGGTCATGGCCGAGCTGCCCTGGGCAAACGCCCGTAGGAGGAAGAACGCCGAGATGCCGAGGATCAGCCCGCCCGAGGAGTGGCCGAGTGGCATGGTCCCCGCCGTCTGTGGGGCATGAGGCAGTCCGGTGGTCACCTCTTTCACCAGACCAGCGATGATCAGCAGGGCCATGTTGGCGATGAAGAAGTAGGTGGGGATGGCGAAGACCTGGCCAGCCTCGCGGATGCCCCGCAGGTTGCCATAGGCCAGGATCACCACGAAGCCGACCGACATCGGCACCGCGTAGCTGGCCAGCGAGGGGATGGCCGAGATAATGGCGTCCGCACCGGCCGCCACCGACACTGCCACCGTGATGGTGTAACTGATGAGCAGAGCGGCCCCGGCGATCTGGGCCAGGTTGGGCCCGAAGTTGTCCCGGCTCACCACATAGGAGCCACCGGCCTTGGGGTAGGACTTCACCACATCTCGGTAGCAGATGGTGACTACGGCGAGCACGGCAAGGATGGCGGCGGTCAGCGGTGTGACCAGTGAGAACGCCGCCAGGCCACCGATCGGGACCAACGTGCGGATCATCTGTTCGCTGGCATAGGCCGACGAGGACATGACGTCTGAGGAGAGCACGGCCAGTGCGGTGGGCTTGCCCAAGCGCTGCCCGCCCAGTTCGTCGCTCACCAGCGGAGGACCGAGGAGCTTCAGTTTGATCCGGTAGCGCCGGCTCTCGGGGAGGCTGGCCGCCAGGGTGGTATCGGTCCGCGTGGGAAGCCGGGTCAGCCCATGTGCGGGTGAGACCTTCGCTCCGTCCTCGGTTGCCTCGGAATCAGACATGGGGAAGGTCTATACCGTGGACGGGCGAGAGGCCAATACCGTCAGATCCTGGACCGATCGTCAGGCTCCACATGCTCTGGTTACTTTGCCTGATTCCCGATGTCGGCCAGCAGTCCCACCATCGACTCGGTCTGGGCCCGCGAGGTGCGGTAGGTCGGTCCGGTGACCAGTCCCCCGTCCACGGCGATGACCTGTCCATTCACAAAACTCGACCCATCTCCGGCGAGCCACAGGGCGCATTCGGCGATGTCGATGGGCATGCCCGCACGCCTCATGGGGGCAACATCAGCCAGGACCGACTCCATGACGGCCACGGTCGCCAGAGCGTCCTCGCTGTCCAGTCCTGCACCCCGGCCGAAGATGGAGGTGGCGATACCGCCAGGGCAGATGGCGTTGACCCGCACTCCGTCCTCGCCCAGGTCGTTGGCGGCAGTATGGGTGAGGTGGGCGATGGCCGCCTTGGCCGCGCTTTAGTCGTGGCCGGCGTAGTTGGCCCGCAGCGCCGACACGCTCGAGGTGTTGATGATGCTGCCGTAGCCTTGCGGCCGCATCACCCGGGCGGCGGCTCGGACCCCGAGGAAGACCCCCCGCAGATGGATGGCGATGGTGCGG
>CAIVIS010000346.1 GCA_903906055.1 uncultured Acidimicrobiaceae bacterium | reverse complement strand
GTGATGGTCCAGGTGAAGGTGGCCGAGCCCGAATAGGTCGCCCCGTCAGTGGCGGTGATGGTCACCGAGCAGGTGCACGAGGTCGTCGGCGTGCCGGTGATCGACCCCGTCGAGGAGTTGATCGACAGACCAGAAGGCAGGCCCGAGGCGCTCCAGGTCAGGGTGGCTCCGGTCTGGGAGTCAGTGGCCGAGTTGGTCAAGGTGGAGATGGCCGAACCCGAGGCGTTGGACTTGGCCCCCGGGTTGGACACGACCACCGTGTTGGTGGTGTTCCACGTGAAGGAGGCGGAGCCTGAGTAGGCGGCCACGGCGTTATCGGTGGCGGTGATGGTCACCGAGGCCGAGCCCGGGGTGGTGGGCGTGCCGCTGACGACACCAGTCGAGGCGTTGATCGACAGACCAGCGGGCAGACCTGAAGCGGTCCAGGTGAGGGTGGCCGTAGACGAGGTGTCGGTGGCTGCTGGGGTGAAGGAAGCGGCCGATCCGGTGGCGCTCGACTTGGTGCCCGGGTTGGTCACGACCACCGTGTTGGTGATGGTCCAGGTGAACGAGACCGAGTTGGAGACGCTGGCGTTATCGGTGGCGGTGATGGTCACCGAGTAGGCACCCGCTGTGGTGGGGGTGCCGCTGATGACAGCGGACGAGGAGTTGATGGACAGACCAGTAGGCAGGCCCGAGGCACTCCAGGTCAGCGTGGCCACAGACGAGGTATCGGTGGCGGTGGCGGTGATGGCGGAGATGGCCGTGCCCGACACGTTCGACTTGGCCGACGTGGTCGGGTTGGTGACCGCCACCGTGTTGGTGATGGTCCACGAGAAGCTGGCGGACCCGGCGAAGCCAGCGGTGTCAGTGGCCGTGATGGTCACCGAGTAGACCCCGGCGGTGGTGGGGGTGCCGGTGATGGCGCCAGTCGAAGAGTTGATCGACAGACCAGCGGGCAGGCCCGAGGTGGTCCAGGTCAGCGTGGCGCCGGACTGAGTGTCGGTGGCCGAGTTAGAAGCGGAGGCAGCCGAGCCTGAGGCGTTGGACTTGGCCGAGATGCCAGTCACGCTCACCGTGTTGGTGATGGTCCAGGCGAACGAGGTCGATGCGGCAAACCCAGCCCCATCAGTGAGCGTCACTGTCACCGAGGACGTGCCCGGGGTGGTGGGGGTGCCGCTGATCGTCCCCGTGGAAGAACTGATGGACAGGCCAGCCGGCAGGCCGACAGCGGTCCAGGTCAGCGTGGCTCCGGACTGAGTGTCGCTGCCGGAGTTGGTGAGGTTGGTGATGGCCGAACCGGTGACGTTGGACTGATTGGACTTGGCCGTGACGCTCACGGTGTTGGTGATGGTCCACGAGAACGTGGCGGAACCGGCGTAGCTGGTGGTGTCCGTGGCGGTAACGGTCACCGTGTAGACGCCAGGGGTGGTGGGGGTGCCGGAGATCGTGCCCGTCGAGGCATTGATCGACAGACCAGTCGGCAGACCCGAGGCAGTCCAGGTGAAGGTCTGGCCGGACTGGGTGTCGGTGGCCGAGTTGGTCAGATTCGAGATGGCCGAACCCGAGGTGTTGGACTTCGTGCCCGGGTTGGTCACGGTGACCGCACCTGTGATGGTCCAGGTGAAGGTGGCCGAGCCCGAATAGGTCGCCCCGTCAGTGGCGGTGATGGTCACCGAGCAGGTGCACGAGGTCGTCGGCGTGCCGGTGATCGACCCGGTGGAAGAGTTGATCGACAGACCAGCGGGCAGACCCGAAGCGGTCCAAGTGAAGGTGGCTCCGGTCTGGGAGTCAGTGGCCGCGTTGGTCAAGGTGGAGATGGCCGAACCTGAGGCGTTGGACTTGGCCCCCGGGTTGGACACGACCACCGTGTTGGTGGTGTTCCAGGTGAAGGAGGCGGAGCCCGAGTAGGCGGCCACGGCGTTATCGGTGGCGGTGATGGT
>CAIVIS010000345.1 GCA_903906055.1 uncultured Acidimicrobiaceae bacterium | reverse complement strand
TGACGGTCGATCAGATCGACCTGTTCGAGGTGAACGAAGCCTTCGCCGTGGTCACCGAGAAGTTCATCCGCGACCTCGACATCGACCGCGAGACGATCAATGTCAACGGGGGAGCGATGGCACTTGGCCACCCGATCGGGGCCACCGGCTCCATGCTGATCGGCACGATCCTCGACGAGCTCGAGCGCCAGGACAAGCAGTTCGGCCTGGTCACCATGTGCGCCGCCGGCGGCATGGCACCGGCCATCATCATCGAGCGGATCTGATCGAACGCCCCGGGGCGGTGACCCCGGGGCACTTCTTCGGTTTCGATCCTCAGGCCAGCCGCTTGGCCTCGGCCAGACCGGCGGCGCTATAGGTGCCATCAGGAAATACGGCGTCCCACGCATCGCGTACGCCTCGGAAGTCCTCGCTGGGTCCGTAGGCGTCGCGGGCGGCGGCCACTACGTCGTCACGACGGGCGGCCACGGCCGCACCCGAGGCGAACTCGAGTTCGGTATCGATCTGGGCCACCGCTTCGGCGAACCGACGTTGGTGGCCGACGAGGCGGACTGAACTCGATGGTGGTGTCATGGTCGGTTCCTTGTCGATAGCGGTCGCGGGGGAGAGCGGGTCAGTAGGTGAAGGTGATCGTCACGCCCAACCGTAGCGCCGCCCCTGCCGGGTAGCAGTTCGCCGTGACTCGTCGTCCGACAGCCAGCAGCAGCGCTGTTCGCTCAGGAGTCCTCGCTGGCCTTGCGCAGCGCGGCGGCCTGATCCTGGACGGAGCTGAAGAAATCCGAGTTGACCAGGTCGTCGACCTGGCGCTGGCGACGTTCGTGGTCGATCACTACCCTCAGCACGTTCTGGCCCGTGCTGGCGACCAGGTCGAATCCGTCATCTTCGGGGAAGAAGGCGGTGACGATGCCGTCCTGGGCCACGAGCGCGTAGCGCATGGACCGTACTCCCAGGCCCGCACTGGTGGCATCGACCTCCATGGCGATGGCCTTGGTGAAGGCGGCATGGGGATCACCGATCATGGTGATGGTGGACCCCACGGAATGGCTCATGCCCCATCCATGCATGACGAAGGCATCGTTGACACCCAAGCACAAGATGCGATCGACGCCAGATTCGGTGAGTTCGGAGGCCGTCTCGAGGAACGAGGGCAGGTGATGCTCGGAGCAGACCGGTGTGAACGCTCCTGGGACGGCGAACAGGACAACTTGTCCGCTTCCCAAGAGCTCGCTCATCTGCACCGCGGCTGGTGCTCCGTCACGGATGATCTGCACTTCGGCATCCGGGACCTTGTCGCCAACCTTGATCATCTGACCTCCCTAGCAAATGCACTGGATACGCGCGTATTGAATGCGCACTCTGGCGGGGAGCGTAGCCGTGGCCGCGCTGGCTCACCCGTGTCACCTGGTTCACCTGTCCCACCTGCGTCACCGATCAGCGAACACCAGAATCTCTCCGGTATAGACGGCCACCCACACGTTGCCGGTGGTGGCGTCGTAGGTGATGCCGATGGGATTGGTCCCGGTCGACACCGTCTGAATTACGCCCAGATCGCTGGCGCGCAACTTGGTGACGGTGTTGGACTGGTAGTTGACGACGTACAGGGCAGTCCCATCGGTCGAGATGGCCAGGGAGCGAGCCTCTTGGCCGGTGTGGACGCTGGCCACCACGTGGTCGTCGTGGGTGTCGACTTTGACGACCTGGCCCGAGCTGTTCAACGAGACATACAGGTAACGACCAGCCGGGTCCATGACCACATGGCGGGGATTGCGCCCGACGAAGATGCTTCCGGCCACTGTCATCGCGGTCAGGTTCACCTTGACCAAGTTGGAGGCACCCATGACCGCCACATATGCCGTGGCGGAGTCCGGGGTGACGGCGATCCCCCGAGGATTGGCCCCCATGTAGAGGGTAGAGACCACTTTGGCCTGGGCTACATCGATCACATCGAGGTCCCACGAGCACCAGTTGGTGACGAGCACGTAGCGCCCATCGGGTGTGGTGGCCACGTACTTGGGGACGAGGCCGACAGGGATGGCCTGGTCGATGGCGAGCGACGTGGTGTCGATCCGATAGACGTAACTAGGGGTGTCGCCGGATGCCTTGGCCGATGACGGCGTGCAGGTGTCGCTCCCCTCGGGGCCCTGGCCTGGGCCGTACATCGAATAGTTGGACGCGTAGACATACTTGGCATCGGGGGTGAACGCCGCCTCGACCGGAGCACCCTGGACCGTGCCGCCGCCGGCGACCCCGAGGCTGGCCAGGTTGACCGTGTCGGGGATGGTCTTGACCAGGGTGCCCGACGAGTCATAGACGGTGATGCTGTGGCGATACATCATGTTCTGAGCGAAGACGAGTCCGGTGTCGGAGGCATCTACCGACTTCGGTGAGATCGGCCCGCCGATGGTCTTGATCAAGGTCAGCTGGCGTTGGTCAGCAGGCGGTCCGGCGGGCACATGGTGGAACGGCGAGGTGGTCGTGGTGGTCGACGTGGGAGCTGTGGTCGCCACCGCATCCACGCCGTTGGCCTTGTTCGGCCCTCCGCCTCCAGTTGTCAGGAGCACGAGGCCCACGATCACCAGGGCGGTCACGCTCAGCGTAATGGCGAGGCGCACCTGACGGGGTGGACCTGCCCGGGGTGGACGTGGGTCGGTCATGGTCGCAGCTGCACATCTGTAACGAAGGTGGAAGGCATAGGGGAGAAGGTGAAGAGGACTGGCTCAGACGGGCTCAGCCGGCCAACATGACGCCGAAGATGAGGGCTAGGACTGAGGAGACCGTACCGACAGCGGCCAACGTCTCCGTCTCCCACTTGACGGAGATCTTACCGTGGAGCCACGCCGACAGACCGGCCAGGATGACCAGACCGACCTTGACCCACAGGACCACGGTCCAGGCTGTCGACTTCGGCTCGCCGTTGAACATCATGATGTTCCAGATACCGGTCACTACCAAGACGGCCAAGGCAGGCCAACTCAGCCAGGCCAGCATCTTGCAGAGCCGGTACATGGCCAGCGAGCCGATCTTGCGTGCCGGCTCCAGCACACCCAACATCACGAACTGCCCACCCACCCAGATCGAGGCCGCCAGGACGTGGAGGAAGAGCCGAACGACGTCGGCGTTGAGGGCAACAGTGACGTCTTCGCCGATCATGCTCGGCCTCCGGTCTCGTACATGGATGTCGTCATCCGGCCAACAGGACGCCACCGAAGAGCGCCAGCACCGAACACGTGCACGAGAGCGAACCCCAGAGGTCGACGCTACGGTGCGTCTTGGCCCGATCACACAGGAACTGGAACACCCCCGCGGCCACCACGATGGCGAGTTTGACCCACAGCACCGCCATCCATGCCGTGGAGATCGTGTCGCCCTGGAAGGTCCAGAGGTTCCAGAAACCGGTGAGGATCAGGACGGCCAGCGCAGGCCACGCCCAGAAACTGAACGCCCGGAGCAGAATTCGTTCGGTGTTGCCCCCCAGTTTGCGTTCGGTGGGCACCAACCCCATCATGACCAACTGCCCGCCGACCCAGATGGCGGCAGCGAAGACGTGCAATACGAGCCGGATCGTGGTCAGCGAATCGGCCAACTGCACGGTATCCATTCCGAGAATGTAGCAAAATCCATCTACGGAGTGCGGGTTAGGTCGCTACAGCCGGTGCGACCCATCCGGCGAGGCTAGTTGGAGGGTGTCCCGAGGGGCCACGGATCCCGGTCTCGTCGTTGTTGGACGGCTGTCCAACTCTCGGTCCCATCCTGGCCTAATCTCTCGGGCATGCAGAGGTCGCGCAGATTCCGTGTCATGACGTCGGTGGCTGTGGCCACCACGGCTCTGGTCGCCATGGTCGTCGTTCCGACGGCGAACGTCTCGGCCGCCACCCAAGTGGACAACGCCAAGGTGACCACCATCACCATGAAGGCGAGCAAGCCGTACACTCCGCAACCCATCAATGGCGGCACCGACGACTACCACTGCACCCTGATCGACCCGCACCTCACCAAGAACTCGTTCATCGTCTCGAGTGAGTTCTTCCCCGGAACCGGTGCCCCCGCCAAGGAGGTCCACCACGCCATCTTGTTCATGGTGCCGCCGTCACTGGCCGCTGAGGCCAGGACCGCCGACAACGGTGGCAAGGGATGGACCTGCTTCGGTGAACCGCCGGTCCTCGGCAAGGGACTGGTCCAGTTCCTCCAGATGCCCTGGTTGAGCGCGTGGGCCCCGGGCCATGGCAAGGACGTCATGCCGCTGAAGACGGGAACCCCGTTGCCAGCCAAGAGCCTCATCATCATGCAGGTCCACTACAACCTGCTGATGGGCGATCGCGCGGTCACCTCCCATGCGGACCTCGACACCGTGCCGGCATCGGCCAATCTGCGGCCGACGTCGATCCAGCCCCTGGTGTCCACGCCCAACATCCCCTGTCCCGCAGGTGTCACCGGCCCGCTGTGCGACCGCACCGCCGAGCTGGCCGACCTGTCCAAGCGGTTCGGCCCCTACATGGTGATGTTCGATGCCGGCATGGAGTCGATCTGCGGCAAAGACCCGGTGCACCCACCCGAGGGCACCACCACGTCGTGCACCTGGCACATCAGCAAGCCCGGGTACATCGTTCGGGTCGCGCCCCACATGCACCTGATTGGCACGTCGATGAAACTCACCCTGAACCCGGGCACACCGCAGGCGTCGGTCCTGATGAACACGCCGAAGTACAACTTCGATTACCAGAAGGCCTACAACCTGAACAAGTGGGTCAAGGTGGTCCCTGGTGAGTCCGTCGAGGTCAGCTGCACCTATAACCCTCGGCTGGCTCAAGAGTTGCCCGCACTGCGCAAGCTGCCTCCGCACTACATCACCTGGGGAGACGGTTCGTCCGATGAGATGTGCCTGGGCCTGATGTGGGAGGTTCCGACCAATGCCAAGGCTGCCGTGGACTGGGCCCATCCTGCCGGTGGTCTCAGTCTCGGTGGAGGACACCCCGGTGGTGACGGAGTGACCGGAGCTTCCATGGGTTCGGCTGGCAAGCCAGCCGACACAACGCCGACCACCACCGGTTGATCGCTGGCCGAGTCATTGAGCGAATCGCCGTGAGGTGAGGCTGCCCGATGGCGGGGAGGCGGTAGGTCGCAGTGCCAGCGGCGACAGTGTGGCCCCATTGGATCCTTGTGCCCGGAACCGCCCGTAGTTCCTGGCCGGCACTATCGCTTCGGGTCTGGGAACGTCGATGGCCTGGTTGGCCACGTCGTACGTGATCTACAGCCAGACCAATTCAGTAGCTATCAGTGCCCTCGTGACGGCGGTGGTGCCCGATGTGGTCGGTCTGGACGACCGGCCGATCGACGCTCCGCCCCGCACACCGGGGTTCGGAGCCGTCTCGCCTGTCTGACGCTGAAGCAGACGGAGACTCCAACGTGGAGCCGGTGCCTACAGCCAGTGGCGGCGTCTGAAGATCTGATAGAGGGTCACCGAGGTGGCGACCATGAGGCCGAGCGCCATCTGGTAGCCGTAGCGGAAGTGGAGCTCCGGCATGTGGTCGAAGTTCATGCCGTACACGGTGCCGACCAGAGTGGGGGCGAAGAGGATGGCGGCCCACGCCGAGATCTTCTTGACCTCTTCGTTCTGCGCCATGCTCGCCTCGGTCAAGCTCCGCATCTCGTCGTTCTGGCGTTGTCCGACCAACGTCGCCTGGACGGTGAGCGCGTTCTCCAACACGGATCGGAATGCATCGGCCCGCTCCACGACTCGCAGTGCGTGGTCTTCGACGTCACGCAAGTGGCGCTGGAGCTCTAGGTCGACGTGGTACTTGTCGAAGCCAGCCACGAGGCCGTCGAGCACTTTGATCAGCGGATGGGTGGCCCGCTGGAACTCGATGACCTCTCGGGAGAGGTCGTAGATCCGCTTGGACACGGCGGGGTCCCCTCCGAACAACTCGTCCTCGATCTCATCGATGTCGTTCTCCAGACCGTTGACGACCGGACCGTACTCGTCGACGATTTGGTCGAGGATGGCGTACAGCACCCCTTCGGGTCCGTGACGGAGCAGTTCTGGTGCCTTCTCGAGTCGCTCACGCACTTTGGCGAGGTCGGGAGTCTCGGCGTGGCGGATGGTGACGACGAAGTCAGGACCAGTGAAGACGTGGAGTTCGCCGAACTCGACCTCTTCGGTTTCGTCGATGTAGTGCGCGGGGCGCAGCACGGTAAACAGCGTCGTGCCGTACCGCTCGGACTTCGGTCGCTGGTGGGCGGCGATGGCATCTTCCACCGCTAGATGGTGGAGCCCGAACTCCTCGGCTACCGATCGGACTTCGTCCACGTCGGGACGGTAGAGCCCGATCCACGCCATGCCGTTGTGGGCCCGTGCCACCTCGTAGGTCTCATCGAGGCTCGCAGGACTGGCTACCGGCTTGCCGTCGACGTACACCACGTTGTTGATGAGCATCTGGTCTCCGGGTCGGTCGAGGTGTGTGCTGGGGTGCGGGGGGAGAGCGGCAAGGGAGGACCGCCCGCCACGCACTGTTGCGATGGGCTCACGGTATCGCCATCCACGGGGCCATCCGTAGATACCCGTTGGGCGGCAGTTAGCGCTCCTTCGGTACCGCTGCGTTTGGAATACATCAGGCTCGCACGGTCTGGTCGCCATTACGCTTTCAGGATGGAGGCCACTTCCTCATGTCGATCAGCCGGCACCGAAAGGCGTCTCACTTGTGGCCACGTCTCGTGCTGTTCGATCTCGGACGTGTCGTGGTAGTCGGGCCCGAAGGCGCAACCGATAACGATGACGATGATGCCAGTGCTGACGACTGGCTGGTTGGCGTGCGCCGGTGGTACCTGATCACGCTGTTCATCTCGTGCTTCGGCGGCGGCATGATCTCCTTGGCCAGCACCTACATCATCTACGCCCAGACCGGCTCGCTCAGCATTACCGGGTTGATCGTGGTGTGCACGAACCTTCCGTGTCTGGTGCTCCC